>JBPCPC010000196.1:0-9098 GCA_050999585.1 Solirubrobacteraceae bacterium
CTGCGCCAGGCTACCAACAGACCCCCGGAGGGCTGGTGGCTTCCCACCCGCCCCCCCCCCCCCCTGCCCCCCCCCGCCGCCGGCCTGGTCAACGCCACCGATCCCGAGCTCGTGGTGCTGTCGGGCCTGGCGGCCGAGATGCAGCAGGCCGCGCCCGAGCGGCTGGCGCGCGCTTACCGCGAGGGGTTGATGGAGACGCTGGCGGGGTCCCCGCCGCCGCTGCTGCCAGGGGCGCTGGGCGAGCGCGGATCGCTGGTCGGGGCGATGGAGGCGGCGTTCGCGCCCGTGCTCGCGCACCCGCCGGTGTGAGCGTGACCACGGCTGCAAGGGCGGGCCACCGCTGCGAGGACAGGTCACCGCTGTGAGGGATCGCCCGCCGAGACGAGCGCTACAGGGGCACTCACAGGTACCTGTTATCGCAGATCGGCTTCACGACCCCGTGGCCCGCCGGTAGCGCATCACCGCCAGCGGTGCGAACACCACCAGGATCAACAGCGCCCACACGACCGCGCCCCAAATGTCGTTGTGCGCCGGGGTGCCGAGCCACAGCGAGCGCATCGCGTCGACCATGATCGTGAACGGGTTGACGTGCGCGAACCACTTCAGCGGCTCGGGCATCGTGGCCGGCGGGACGAACGCCGAGGAGATGAAGGTCAGCGGAAAGATCGCGATGAACCCGACCGACTGCGCAGACTCGGGAGTCGTGGCGATCAACCCCAGGAACGCGAACACCCACGAGAACGCGTAGCCGATCAGCAGCAGCAGCAGGAACCCGGCGATCACGTGCACGACCCCGGCGCCGAACGAGAAGCCGATGATCACACCGGTGACGACCAGCACCACGATCGAGAGCAGGTTGGTGACGATGTCGGCCAGGGTGCGGCCGGCCAGCACCGCCGGGCGTGCCATCGGCAGTGAGCGGAAGCGGTCGATCAGCCCCTTGTGGACGTCGTCGTTGAGCCCGAGCGCGGTCACGAAGCCGCCGAACGCGATCGTCTGCACGACGATCCCCGGCAGCAGGAAGTCGACGTAGGGCACCCCGCCGGTCTGGATCGCGCCGCCGAACACGTAGCGGAACAGCAGCACGAACATGATCGGCTGCACGGTGAATGCGAGCAGCAGCTCCGGGCGCCGCGGCAGGCGGATGAGGTTGCGCTCGGCGATGATCAGCGTGTCGTTGACCAGCCGTCTCACGGCGTGGGCTCCGGGCTGCCGGACGCGTCGCCCGCCTCGGCCGCATGACCGGTCAGCGACAGGAACACGTCGTCGAGCGTGGGGCGGCGGACGTTGACGTCCTCGATCCCGACGCCGGCTGCGCTGAGCAGCTGGACGGCCTCCACCAACACGCCCCGACGAGCGCGGACGGGGACGCTGACGACCGAGTCGGCGCTCGTCGGTTGCTCCTCGGACATCGGCGCCAGCGCGCGGATCGCCGCTGCCGCTTCACCGGCATCCTCCAGCGAGACCTCCACGCGCTCACCGCCGACGCGGTCCTTGAGCTCGTCGGAGGTGCCCTGGGCGATCACCAGGCCGTGGTCAATCACGGCGATCGAGTCGGCCAGCCGGTCGGCCTCGTCGAGGTACTGGGTGGTCAACAGCACAGTCGTGCCCTCCGCGACCAGGCCCTCGATCGTCTCCCACATGGAGATCCGGCTGCGGGGGTCCAGGCCGGTCGTCGGCTCGTCGAGGAACAGCACCGGCGGCTTGGCCACCAGCGCCGCCGCCAGGTCCAGCCGCCGGCGCATCCCGCCCGAGTACGTGCTGGCCGCCCGCCCGCCGGCATCGACGAGATCAAAACGCTGCAGCAACTCCCGGCCGCGCGCCTTGGCCTGGGCGCGCGCGGATCCGTACAACCGGCCCACCATGGTCAGGTTCTCCAGTCCGGTCAGGTTCTCATCAACCGCCGCGTACTGGCCGGCGAGCCCGATCCGGTGGCGCAGCGCGGCGGCGTCGCGCACCACGTCGAGGCCAACGACCGTGGCGGTGCCCGCATCCGGGGTCAGCAGCGTGGTCAGCACCCGCACCAGCGTCGTCTTGCCGGCGCCGTTGGGACCCAGCAGCCCGAGCACCGTACCGGTGCGGACCTCGAGATCGACCCCGCCGAGCGCGTGCACGTCGCCGAACGCCTTGGCCAACCCCCGCACGGTGATCGCAATTTCCTGGACTCGGGTGTCAGCAGCGATCGCCATCGACGGGACGGTACGCGATCGCCCGTCCCCCGGTGGTGCAGGGCGCGCGGGAACGCTCAGCGCTGGTGACGGCGCTGGATCCGCGCGGCGATTGCGACCGCCGCGATTGCCGGCACCGCGCCAAGGTAGGGAGGGTTGACTAACAGGATCATCGCGATCGCGATGATCGCCAGCCAGATCGCCAGTCGGAACACCCGCCAGTCATCGTTCATCGTCGTGAACCCTAACGCCCCGAGTGCACGCCCAGCCGCAGCTCCGTGATGACCCGTTTCTGGATCTCGGTGACCAGCCGGAACGCCTCCTTGAGCTGGGTGCGCATCAGCGCACTGAGCTCGTCGGGGGCGACGTGATCGTCGGGCGTGACCCCGGCGCGGATCTGCGCGACCTGGTGCTCCAGCCGCAGATCGTTCACCAGCGCAAACGCGTCGGCCAGGCTGTGGGCGTCGGCGGCCGACAGCGTGCCGGCGCTGCCGGCGGCCCGCAACCGCTCGGGTGTCGAGGCGATCGTGACCCCGGCCGACATCGCCGCCCAGCGGGCGAGCGCGACGATCGGCACGATGCCGCCCTGCTTGAGGTCCAGCCTCCCGCGGTGCTCGCCGGAGTGTTCCACCACGAGTCCTCGCAGGAAGCCGGTCGGGGGGCGATGAGAGACCGCGAAGCGGGCCAGCAGCCGCAACAGCGCCGGGTGGTCGGGAGCGAACGCGAATGTATCGGCCACCGGAGTGCCCGTGTGCACGCCCCACACCGGGCGGCTGTCGACCACCACCGAGGACAGCACCAGCGCCTTGTCCTGGGTCGGGTCCTGCAGCCAACTGCGGGCCACCCGCTGCCAGGACTGCACCGAGCGCACGAACGCCGGTTCTGATGCGTTGACGCCGTGCTCATCCAGCCGCAGACCGCAGGCCTGCAGCCCCTCGAGCACGTCGCGGCCGACCTGCACCAACCGGTCGCGCAACGCCTGGTCCTGCTCGGGGCCGAACCAGACGATCGCCGAATCGAGGTCGGAGCTGGGCAGCGCCTCGCGCCGCGCCTGGCTGCCCATCGCCAGCCACGCGAACTCCGCGGCGACGCCGGCGGGACCCGCCTCGGTCAGCTCGAGCAGGCGCCGGGTGAGCGCGTCCACACACACCGCGTACACGGCCATTACGTTGGCCACCGCCACCTGGGCCTCGTGAAGGGACGCCACCATCGGTGCCAGCTCGCGTGCCACCCCGACGAGCTCCGGCGCGCTGCCCGCGGCGGCGATCCGCCGGCGCAGGTAGAACGACGAGCGCGTCCGCGCCGCCACCAGATCCATGTCCTCGATCACGCCGACCAGCTCGCCGCGCGCCGACACGACCGGCAGGTGGCGTAGCCCACGGTCGAGCATCTCGAGCAGCACCTCCCCGGCCGGCCGCTGGTCACCGCAGGTGTGGGCCGGAGCCGACATCACCTCCGACACCGGCGCGTCGGCCGGCAGGCCGGCGGCCACCACCCGGATGCGCAGGTCCCGGTCGGTGACGATCCCCAACCGTGCAGGGTGGGCGGCGTCGGCAGGGCCGAGATCGACGACGATCGCGTTGGCCGATGCGTCGCTCATCAGCTGCGCCGCCTCGCGGATCGGCGTCTGCGGGCCGCACACCGCCGGGCGGCCGCGCAGCAGCGTGCCCACCGGTTCGTCGGCGAGGTCGGGGTGGGTGGGGTTCGGTTCCCGGGCGAGCACGTGCAGGTCGGTCGGCTCCTGCAACAGCGAACGGGTGACGTAGCGCAGGCCCTCGGGCGCAGCCAGCACCTCCTGGGCAAGCTCGTGACCGACCCGGTAGCAGGTGGTGGGCTGCGCCGCCCGGGCCTCGAACCCGGTCGGCAGTCCCGACAGCATCGAGGCGTGCCCGAACATCTCGCCCTCGCCGACCAGGTCCAGCACGCGCCCGCCGGCCCGGATCTCGACCGCGCCGCTGCGCACCACCCGCAGGTGCTCGACCGGCTGGGCTCCCTGCGCGAAGATCGTCGTCCCGGCGTCGTAGCGCTCAACCTCGGCGGCCGCCGCGACGCGGGCAACGTCGCGGGCATCGAGCGCGTCAAATGGTGGATGACCGCGCAGGAAGCGCGCGATCTCCGGCGTTCCTACGCCGTTGCCGGCGCCGGCTTCGCCTGGCGGTCCTGCTTGATCATGTCCGCGCATTTCTCGCCCATCATCATCGTCGTGATGCAGGGGTTGATCGCCGGCAGGAACGGCAGCGCCGAGCCATCGCAGACCCGCAGACCGCTCACCCCGCGCACCCGCAGCCGGGGATCGACAACGGCCAGCGGATCGGAGTCGGGGCCCATGTGCGCCGAGCACGCCGGGTGATACACGGTGTTGTGGGTCCGGTGCATGTAGTCGATCAACTCATCGTCGGACTGTGCGTCCGGCCCGGGAGCCAGCTCCGCCCCGGCCCACTCGGCCATCGGCGACTGGGAGACGATCGTGCGCGCCAGCCGCATGCCGAACGCCATCACCCGCTCGTCGTGGCCTTCGGGATCGGTGAAGTAGCGGGGATCGACCCGAGCGCGGTCGCGGTAGTCGGGCGAGCGCAGCTTCACGGTCCCGCGGGAACGCCCGCGACACACGTTCGGGGTCAGGCAGAAGCCGTTCTCGGTCGTCGGATAGCCCCAGCGGGCGGTGTTCATGTCAAACGGCACCGATCCGTAGTGCATCATCAGATCGGGTCGGTCCAAGCCCTCTTGCGAGGTGGCGAACAGCCCGATCTCCCACCACTGCGTCGATTCTCTGACCATCGGCTGCTTGGCATCCCACTGCACGATGCCCTCGACATGGTCATCGAGGTTCTCGCCGACGCCCGGCAGGTCGACCAGCACCGGGATGCCGAATTCCTGCAGCTGCGCCCCCGGCCCGATCCCGGACAGCATCAGCAGCTTCGGGGTGTCGATCGCCCCCGCCGAGAGGATCACCTCGCGCCGCGCGGTGACGGTCGCCTGGGTGAGCAGGTCGGGCGTCAGGTACTGCACGCCGGTCGCCCGGCCGTCCTGGATCACGACCTGCTTGACCCAGCAGTGGGTCCGCACCTCGAGGTTGGGGCGGCTGCCGATGATCGGGTGCAGGTAGGCGTGCGAGGCCGACATCCGGACGTTGTCGGTCGACGAGTTGATCTGAAACCAGCCGGCGCCGTTAATGACCGTGCGACCCTCGTTGAAACGACTCGTCGGCAGGCCCGCCTGCGCCGCGGCCTCGAGGATCGCGACCCCGCAGGGGTCATGGGGCGGGATCGTCATGATGTTGACCGGCCCGGAGCGGCCATGGTGCTCGCCGGGCCCGTCGTTGGTCTCCAGCCGCGTGATCAGCGGCCAGCAGTCGGCCGAACTCCATCCCTCACAGCCGATCGCGGCCCACTCGTCGAGGTCCTCCCGGGGCGTCCAGAACGCGATGCACGAGTTGTGCGACGAGCAGCCGCCCAGCACCTTGCCGCGGGCGTGGCGCATGAAGCTGTTGCCCTTCTCCTGGGGCTCGATCAGGTAGTCCCAGTCATAGCCGGAGTCCAGCAGGAACATCCAGTCGCCGAGCTTGAGGATCGCCTGGTCCTCGACGTCGGACGGCCCTGCCTCCAGCACCAGCACGCTGATGTCGGGATCCTCGGTCAGTCGGGCGGCCAGCACGCACCCGGCGGTGCCGCCGCCGGCGATCACGTAGTCAAACTCGCCGGCGTCGATCACGGCGCGACCTCGCCCAGCGGCTCGCCCGCCAGCGACGGGACCTCGGCACGGTGCTCGGCCAGCACCTCGGAGGACTTGCGCTTCTGCACCAGGAAGTAATACAGGCAGCCGAGAATGACCGATGCGCCGATGAACTCATAGGCGCCGAAGCGGAAGTACCACTTGGTGCCGTACACCGCCGCCCGCGGCCAGGCGATGTTGAACGCGATCACCCCCCCGTACACGACGGCGACGACATTGACGAACATGCCGAAGCGGCCGAGGCTGAAGTACGGTCCGTGGTCGGCGCGCGGCCACTCCCCGCGCACCCGCTTGACGAGCATCGAGACGGTCACCGCCAGGTATGGCAGGTAGAACATGATGATCGCCACCGAGGTGAGGGTCAAAAACGCCGACTGGTTGGCGAGGTTGATCGCCAGCAGGACCAGCGACATGAAGCCCACGAACAGCGCCGGGACGATCGGCACCCGGGCGCGGCCCGAGACCCGGGCGACGTGCGTGCCGAACGGCAGGCGCCCGTCACGGGCCATCGAGAACAGCATCCGGATGCATGCTGTGCAGACCGCCAGGGTGCAGACGGTGATCGCGAGCGCCGAGTCGATCAGGAACACGTTGCCGGTGGTGTTGCCGAGCGCCTGCTTGATGATGTAGGGCAGGCCGAGCACACCGATGTTCTTGTCGCCGATGTTCTTGACCGACATCAACGCGAACAGGATCAGCAGGCCGCCGATGATCGCCGAGGTGATCAGCGCGCGGATGATCGCGGGAGGCGCAGCTCGCCGGGGGTCGTTGGTCTCCTCCGCGAGCGTTCCGGCGGTGTCAAAACCGTACATCACGTACGCGCTCATGATCCCGCCGATCAGAAAGGCGCCGAAGTAGCCCCAGGAGTGCCCGGCGCCGGTCCCCAGCGTGTTGGTCACCACGCCCGGCCCACGGTGGAAGTGGAAGATCAGCAGGACGACCAGGATCGTCGATCCGATCAGCTCGGCGATCACGCCGAAGTTGTTGATGCGGGCCATGACCTTGACGCCCAGCATGTTGATGATCGTCGCGAACAGGACCAGGATCGCGCCCAGGATCAGCGCGTTCTTGGCCCCGTTGGGCGTGCTGTAGCTGCCGGCATCGGCAGCGCCGCCGACGAACTGGAACTTGGTGCTGACCTGGGGCAGCACGACCTGCCAGGCGACGGCGACGGCGGCCACGGTGACGATCGAGCCGATGATCAGGATCCAGCCGGTCATCCAGGACCAGAAGTCGGTGCCAATCCGTTTGGACCACTGGTAGACCGAGCCGGCCAGGGGAAACTGGCCGGCGAGCTCGGCGAAGCACAGCGCCACGCACATCTGACCTCCGAGCACCACCAGCCAGGACCACCAGACCCCCGGCCCGGCGTTGAGAAAGCCGAAGCCGAACAGCTCGAACACGCCGGTGAGGATCGAGATATAGCTGAAACCCGCGGCGAACGACGAGAAGCTGCCCAGCGAACGGTCCAGCTCCTGCTTGTAGCCGAAGCCGGCCAGCTCATCGCTGTCCCCGCTCCGAGGCGCTTCCACGGTAGCCATCGATCACCCTCCCCATCCGCGCCAAGACCACGCGGCTTGTCGAACATTGTCTGGAGGCCCGGCCACCAGCGCCGAACACTGCTCACAAACGATTGACCCAGTCGGAATCGCGCTGTTATATATCAGTCGTCTGATCATGTCAACGAGGCCGGCGTGCCCCCCGGGGCAGGCCGGGAGGGGAGCGAGCCGATGGTCACCGAAACGGCTGCGCAGATGTTCGTCGGCGGCGAGTGGCGGGCGAGCCTCAGCGGCGCGACGTTCAACGCCACCAGCCCGGCCACCGGGGAGGCGCTGGGCACCGTCCCCGAGGGCGGTCGGGAGGACGCGGTCGCGGCGATCGCGGCGGCGCGCAAGGTCTCGCCGGCCTGGGGCCGGCTGACCGCCTTTGCCCGGGCGGCCAAGCTGCACGCCGTGGGCGACGTGATCGCGTCGCGCCGCGACGAGCTGGCGCGCACCCTGACCCTGGACCAGGGCAAGCCGCTGCAGGCCGAGGCCTATGACGAGGTCGACGAGCTGGTCGAGTACTGGCGGATGGCCGCCGAGGACGCCAAGCGGCTGGGCGGCGAGCTGCCCAACTCGT
This sequence comes from Solirubrobacteraceae bacterium, assembly GCA_050999585.1. Taxonomy (GTDB): domain Bacteria; phylum Actinomycetota; class Thermoleophilia; order Solirubrobacterales; family Solirubrobacteraceae; genus Palsa-465. The sequence continues at coordinate 8,022 of JBPCPC010000196.1, forward strand.
TCTCGCCCGGCAAGCGCGTGCTGCTGGCGCGCCGCGCGCGCGGCGTCGTCGGCGTGATCAGCCCGTGGAACTGGCCCTACACGATGCCCGCCGAACTGATCGCCCCCGCGCTGGCCTGCGGGAACGCGGTCGTGTGGACCCCGGCGCCCTCGACCGCCCTGTGCGCGGTCGCGCTGGCGAGCTGTATCGCCGACGCCGACCTGCCGCCCGGCGTCTTCAACCTCGTCACCGGCCCCGGCGCCGTCGTCGGGGACGAGCTCGCCCGTAACCCGGGCGTCGACGGGGTCGGCTTCATCGGCTCGACCGCCACCGGCCGGCTCGTTGCCCAGGCGGCCGCCGGCAAGGCGGTGGTGCTGGAGGTGGGCTGCAACGGCCCGCTGGTCGTGCTGCAGGACGGTGACGTCGGAGCGGCGGTGGAGGCGACGCTGACGGCCTGCTTCTTGTGCGCCGGCCAGAGCTGCACGGCCGGCGAGCGGATCCTCGTCCATCGTGCGGTCTATGACGAGTACGTTGAGCGCCTCGCGGCTGCCGTGAACGAGCGGATCGTGCTCGGCGACCCGTTCGACGCCGCCACGACGATGGGGCCGCTCAACAACGAGCCGGTGGCCGCCAAGATGGACGAGCATGTCGCCGACGCCCGCAGCCGGGGCGCCGACGTGCTCAGCGGCGGCGCCCGCGCGGCCGCGTTCCCCACCGATCTGTACTGGGAGCCGACCGTCCTCACCGGGGTGCCAGCCGACGCGCGCGTCGCCGTCGAGGAGACGTTCGGTCCGGTCGCGCCGGTGGTGGCGATCGACTCGCTCGAGCACGCGATCGAAGTCACCAACCGGTCCCCCTACGGCCTGCTGGCGGCGATCTTCACCGCCGACCTGAACCGCGGGCTGCGGTTCGCCGACGAGGTGCGGACCGGCTGGGTGAACATCAACGAGTCCTCCAACTATTGTGAGGCGCAGTTGCCGTTCGGCGGACGCGCCGGCACTGACAGCGGGATCGGCGAGGGCGGTGGCGCCAACTCGATGTAGTCGTTCACCGAGCTTCATACGATCGTGATCACCCCCGACGCGCGCCCGTCGTGAG
>JBPCPC010000229.1:0-6314 GCA_050999585.1 Solirubrobacteraceae bacterium
CCTTCCTCCCCGGCATCGATCGACACAACCGAGCCAGGGTCAACATCACCCCGGACGCCTCCGCCCACATCCAGGGGGGTCAAATCTCAACCGGCGAAGGGGGGTCAGTTTCTCACCGGCGCCGACAAGTCAGAACGGCGCCTGCCTGACCGAGGTCCAGGCAGGTGACATAGGGCTCTGGTTCGAACGGGGCGAGTGAGACGCCCAGTATCTCGGCGGCGGCGTTGTGCCCGGCTAGGCGGCCCATGGCATGCGCGTGCTGGCAGCTTTGCATTGTCCGGTGGCCGGACTCGAGCTCGGCGACCGCGGTGTCCCCGGCCGCGAACACCCCGGGGACACCCATCACAGAGAGGTAGGGATCGACCTTGAGACGGCCGAGTTCGTCTCGCGCACTGGGAATCCGTTCCGTAAGGGGGTTAGCGCGCATGCCTGCTGTCCATATCGCGGTGTGGGCTGGGATGGTGGTGCCGTCGGAGAGCTGAACTGAACGGTCGTCGAGGCTGACCACGGTCGTCCGAAGGCGTGTCTCGATCCCGAGTTCGGAGAGGGCGCTTAGAAGTACCGGCCGGGGTCCGGGTCCTAGGTCGGGTCCGATCACGTCTGCTCGCTCGATCAGGATCACTCGGACATCGTCGGCCGCGTGATGGGGCTCTGCGATCGCGTGAAGCCGGGTCACCATCTCGGTCGCGACCTCGATTCCGGTGAAACCGGAGCCAACAACAACCGCAGTGAATCTGCCGTCCTGCGTGGGGCGCGAAGGCAGACCGTGCAGGTGACGGTCAAGAGCGACGGCTGCGGCCATCGTATCGACATCGTGTAGGTGCTCGGCCCCGGGCAGGGTGGGCGCAAGAAGTTGGCTGCCTGAGGCCAGGACCATGCTCGTGTAGGACATCTCTCGCACTTCTTCGTCGGCCGCGCTGACGGTGATCCGGCGTGCGACGGTGTCGATGTCCGAGGCCGCCGCGCGAATGTACTGGACCGCGACCGGTTCGAGGATGCGGGCCAGCGGGATGCCCATCGTGCCCGGTTTGGTCTCGTACAGCCGCGGGCGGATGACCATCTCCTTGCCCGGGGAGAGCAATGCGATGGGGAGATCGGCCGCCTCCATTCCCGCTTGGTTGCGCACCCGAGCGGCCGCGGCGGCGCTCCATACCCCGGCGAATCCGCCGCCGATGATGACGATCTGGGACATGAGGTTCTTCCTTTCGCGTCCGGACCGGCGGTGGCCGGCGGATCCCTCGCTCATGCGCTTGGCGCCGGTTCGTTGCGGGTTGCGTGGTCGGCGAGCCCGTCAACAAACTCGCGGGTTGCCTTTGCAAGCGCGCGGCGGTACAGCCAGCCCGTGCCTGGCACCTTGGCCTCGAAGGTGGTGTGCCACCGAATTTCCGTCCCGTCGGACCTGGGCCTTAGGTCGATATCAGCCCGGTAGTCCCGGACGGCGAGGCCTCCGAGCAGGACGTAACTGAGGCGCTGTTCGACGCGGCGCTCCACGATCTCCTCGCGGACTTGAACGCGACCGGTCTTGAAGTTGCGGATTTCTCCGATTCCGTCAGCTGACCCCTCGCGTTCGAGCTTGAAGCTTTCGATCGGCGTCCAACTCGGCCAGCTGGAGCTGTCTTCGATGAGCCGCCAGAGCGCCGAAGGATCGGCCTTGGTGCGCTGGCGAATGTCGATTTCTAATGTCATGTCCGTTCCTGGTGGTCGTGTACCGAGCGGTACAGTCTGTACCAAGTGGTACAGTAGCAACCCATGGAGCCGAGCGGGCCTAAAGAGCGGCTGTTGGAAGCGGTGGTTGGCCACCTGTACGAGCACGGCGTTGGAGAGACGAGCCTGCGAGGACTCGCCGCTGCGATTGGCGGCAGCCACCGAATGCTCAATTACCACTTCGGCTCGCGCCGAGGCCTGCTGATCGCGGTCAGTCGAGCGGTAGAACGCCAGCAGCGCGACGCCTTTATCGCGATGCTCGCCGACCCTGACGCGTCGCCGATCTACGTGATGTGGCGAATGTACGGGCGGCTGACCGATCCTGGCCTGCATCCCCCGGAGCGCCTCTTCTTCGAGCTGTATGCCCATGCGCTGCGGGAGGAGGCCGACACCGAAGGGTTCTTCCCCGAGGTCGTCGAAGCCTGGATCGCTCCCCTCAGCGAACTCTTCAGGCGGCTGGGCTTTCAGGGGTCGGACGCCCATGACGAGGCCCGCTTGGCGCTGGCGGCATCGAGAGGAATGCTGCTGGACTTGCTTGCCACAAAGGATCGTGCCGCGGTTGATGCGGCAATGGCCTGTTTCGTCCGTCGCTACGAGCAGCGAGCGTGAATGTGCGGCCCTCAGCAGGCGGAGCGCCAGCTGCGGGCACGTGCCCGTCATGTCAGCAGTCGGTGTGGCCAGGATCCTCGAGCCCGCGAAGCTTGTCGGGGTTGACGATCGCGTTGACGCCCTGGATCTGACCGTCGGCGATGTCGAGCGCGAGGACGCTGACGACCCGGCCGGTGAGATCGCGTCCCACGGCACCCGGCTGCCCATTGACCTCTGCACGGCTGAACTGACCATCGCGCAGGCCATGACGCGTCCACGCCAGCAGCGTTCTCGCGACGCGTTGGCGTCCATGCAGGGAACGTGCCAAGGCGGGGGCGTTACCGCCGCCGTCTCCGTGCAGCACGATGTCATGCGCGAGCAGCCGCTCGAGCGCATCCAGGTCTCCATTGCGCGCCGCATCGAAGAAGCGCTCCGCGAGCTGGCGAGCGTTCTGCTCGGTCTTGCCGACGACCCGCGCTATCTCATCAAAGTCGTACCCGAAGACGTCGCGGATCAGCAGGACTGCGCGCTGCTCAGGCGAGAGGCTCTCAAGCAACACGAGAAAGGCAAGCGAGAGTGAATCGGCAATTTCGGCTTGGCGAGCCGGATCGCTTCCGTTGGCGTTGAGGATCGGTTCGGGGAGCCACTCGCCGACGTACGTTGCGCGGCGCACTTGGCCGAGCGGAGATGATCGATCGCAAGCCGCGTCGCGACGGTGACGATGTACGCGCGAGGAGACGCGATTCGCTCGGCCGCCTGTAGCGTCGTGTGCACCCGGAGGAGCGCCTCCTGGACAACGTCTTCGGCCTCCACGGTGCTGCCGAGCATCCGGTAGGCGATCGCGAACGCCGTCGGGCGCAGCTCGTTGAGCAGCTCCTCACGTTCCGCGCTCACAGGTCATCCACCCGCCCGAGGTTCCCTCGCCAGCTCGGCTTGCTGGGCTGCCAGCGCAGGTCGCGCTTGGCCTTGGCCTTGGACGCTCCGCGGGCCTCGGTCATTGCGACCAGCGCGGGCTTACCGGCGATCAATCGTGCCAGCCAGCCCGGCACCCGCCGGGGTGATCCAGCGCCGAGAGACCGGGCCACGACCGACAGCCACTCCGCGACCGGAGCGGGATCGTCGTCGACGATGTTGTAGATGCCGCGCGGCCCCGTGCTTACAGCGGTCACCGTCGCGTCGGCTGCGTCGTTGACGTCGACGAAAGACCAGACGCCCGTCCCGGCTCCGACCAAGGGAAGCTTGCGTTTGCGGATCATCTCAGCCTGCGCGCCCCTTCCCGGCTCGAACGCCGTACCCGGCCCGTAAACATTGCCGTAGCGCAGCACGACACCCTCAGTCCACTCGGCCCCCAACACTGCATCCTCGAGGTGCCTCAGAGCTGCGAGCGTCTCACGCATCCCCGCGGCAGGCGTCAAATCGAGGGGATCCTCCTCGGTCTTGCCCGGGCCGCCGACCCGAGCAAACGGCCAGCCAGCGAAGCTCTGAGCAACGAAGCGCCGCACGTCCACCGCTCGCCCGGCGGCGAGCAGGTGGTCCGTGGCCTCGGTCCGCAGTCGGTTCGTCGCCGCCAAGTCGCAGTCAAAATGGCGCATGTTGAGCATGCCAGGAAGAGCTGTTAGCTCGTGGACGATGCCCTGTCCCAGCACGCCCGTGGCTCCCGCGATCAACACCCTCATGAGCGCTCCGTGTTTTCGGTGATGCCTTAAGGACGAGATAGCCAACCCTGCTGTGACACCCCCCGGTCAAGCGCAGCCCGCAATGACGGTGATATCCCCGCGGGTGTTCAGGAACGACGCGGCGGGCGCGAGCCGGCCGGCTCGTTCGCGTCCCCGGCGCGCAACTCCCGCTTGCGGGCGCGCCAGCGTTCGAGCATGGGTGGCATCTCGGCCTGCACGAAGTCAAAAAACGCCAGCGTCTCGGTCAAGCGGTCGCCAGCGGGCGTGCCGGCGCCGAGGAGTTCGATGCCGTCCCGCAGGCCGGCCTGCCCTCGGGCGAGAAAGTGCTCTCGGCGGAGCACCGCCTCATACCAGATGTCGCCGTGGACACCGTAGAGGTCGCGCCGCGAGCCGGGCTCGCGTTCGCGGCCGGCCAGGTTCACCTGGATCAGGTAGCGCACCGCACCGGAGATCGCCGCGGGGCTGACCTGCAGTCGGTCCGCGAGTTCGGCTGCGGTCAGCCTTCCGGTGTCGGAGGTGAGCAGCGTGACGAACACTCGCGCGGGCATTCTCGGGATTCCGGCCTCGGAGAGCAGCGCCGCGAACCGCTCGATGAAGCGCAAAATGACATCCTCGCCACCGGCAACGGCCCCGGATCCGCCTCGGGTGGAGCCGCGCCGAGTCGCGGCCTGGGGGCGCTTACCTGACGACATCCTCACAGGATATCCAGTCTTCTAATTCTTCACAATATTGTGAAGATCCTGTATGTTGTTACTCCCGTGGCGGTCCATCGTCGCGCAGCTCACCGTCTGAGGAGGACCCATGACCGCGATCGACGTTGAAGACCTGCACAAGAGCTTCGGTGACGTGCGCGCCCTCGCCGGAGTGAACCTGAGCGCACCCGAGGGCGCGGTGCTGGGCCTGCTCGGTCCAAACGGTGCGGGCAAAACAACCCTGGTGCGCATCCTGGCCACGTTAGTCCGGCCCGACCGGGGTCGTGCCCGCGTGCTTGGACACGATGTCGTGACCGCCTCGTTCTCGGTGCGCCGGACGATTGGCCTGGCGGGCCAGTTCGCGGCGGTGGAGGAGGTGCTCACCGGACGGGAGAATCTCGTGATGGTGGCACGGCTCTACGGGCTGCCGCGGCGTGAAGCCGCCGCCCGCGCCGCAGACGTCCTTGATCGATTTGGCCTCGGGTACGCGGCCGATCGCCGCGCGGGGTCGTACTCCGGTGGTATGCGCCGACGCCTGGACCTCGCGGCCACGCTCGTCGGTCACCCGCGCGTCGTATTCCTCGACGAGCCCACCAGCGGGCTCGATCCGCGCAGCCGCAACGACCTGTGGGCACTGGTGGAGGACCTCAGAAGTGACGGTACGACGGTCCTGCTCACGACACAATATCTCGAGGAGGCCGACCGCCTGGCCGATCGGATTGCCGTGATCGACCAAGGTCAGATCGTTGCCGACGGCACCAGTGACGAGCTCAAGCAGCGCGTCGGTGGCGAGCGGCTCATCGTGCGGGTTGCCGACCCCGGGCGCGCGGCCGCGGCTCGCGCGACGCTCTCGGTCGACGCCGGCCCGGAGCTCGCCGACAACGCTGAGTTCTCGCTCCCCATCGCCGGGGATGATGTCGTCGCTGACGCGGTGCGCCGCCTGGATGCCGAGAACATCCGGATCGCTGGCCTGGAGCTGCGCCGTCCAACGCTCGACGACGCCTTTTTGGCCCTCACCGGCCGCCGCGCCGACCCGCAGCCCCACGACACTCAGGAGGTGACTTCATGATCCATGATCCCGCCCGTCCGACCCCCACGCAAGCCGCCGGCAACATCGCAGTGATGATCCGCCGCGAGCTTCTGGCCACCTTGCGCAAGCCCACCCTGCTGGTCCTGGTGTTCGTCCAACCACTGATGCTGATCCTGATGTTCCGCTATGTGTTCGGCGGGGCGATCCGGACGCCGAACGGCAGCTACGTCAACTACCTCGTTCCGGGCCTGCTCGTCCTGACCGCCGTGTTCGGCTCGCTGGTGACCTGCATCGGGCTCTCTCAGGACCTCGCGCGCGGAATGATCGACCGCTTGCGCTCGCTCCCGATGGCGCCCTCCGCCGTCCTGGTCGGACGCACGCTGTCGGATCTCGTACGCAACGTCGCGTCGTTGGCGGTGATGTTCGCCGTCGCGGTACTGATCGGCTTTCGCCCCGATCAGCCCGTCGTGCGCGTGGTCGGCGCGATGGCGCTGCTACTGGGCTTCTCCTACGTGTTCTCCTGGATCTCGGCCACGGTGGCTCTGCTCGTCCGCGACCCCGAGACCGCACAGTCGGCAGGCCTGGTCTGGGTCTTCCCGCTGACCTTCGCGAGCTCGGCGTTCG
>JBPCPC010000337.1:0-4508 GCA_050999585.1 Solirubrobacteraceae bacterium
CGAAGCCGACCTCAGAAACCCAAGCACGCCAGTGCCCTACACCGCCATCCTCTGCGGCGCCCCCGGACAAGGACGCTCCCACGGCCACACTTGACACCTATAGGAACGTCTTCGCGCCCTCGGTCTCTTGAAACCACATCCCGAGCACGTCGCGGTCGCCGTCGAGCGTGACGCCGAGCGCGAGGTACAGCGCGCGGCGCTGCACGCTGCCGCCCTCGCGGATCTTCAGGACCACGCAATCGAGGAACACGATCGGGTAGATGTCCTCCAACGGTCTTTTGGCCCACTCGCGCACGTCATCCATCACCGCGTCGGTCACGCGCGAGATCAGGTCGCGCCCGACGCTGACGCCATAGATCTCCTGGAGGTGGGCGGAGATGTCGCGCGTGGAGAGCCCGCGCGAGTACAGGGCCAAGATCTTGTCGTCAAAGCCGACGAACCGTCGCTGGCGCTTTTTGACGATCTTGGGCTCAAAGCTGCCGGCCCGGTCACGCGGCGCGTCGATCTCGACCTGCCCGTGCTCGCACACCAGCCGCTTGGGAGAGGTGCCGTTGCGCGTGTTCCCGGTGCCGCCCGGCGGCTCTGCGTGAGGCTCATAGCCCACGTGCTCAGTCAGCTCGACCTCCATCGCCCTTTCCACCAGCCGCTTGGTCAGCTCGGCCAGCAGCCCGCCCGGCCCCGCGATCTCCTGCTCGGTCTGAGCACCCGCAAGCAGCTCGTCGATCATCTCGTCCGAGATCCGATCGCCATCGGGTCGCTTGACCATCTCACGCAGTCTCGCGCGATCAACGGCGTCATCGACCCGGTCGCTGCTGAGCTTCGAGCGTCGCCGCGTCCTCGACGGGGTCGCCGCCGGCTCGCCCAAGGGCTCGCCGCCGGCTCCCTCCGAGTCAAAGACCCTCGCTCGAACATCAGATCTATCTGTAGTTGAAGGCATGAACGTCTCTTTCGTTCGTGCCTACACAATTCCTAGGACACTCCCGCCGTAACCCGTCGTCCCGCCGGGAACCGCCGTGAGCCCCGTCTGGTCTGGACGGCTGCGCGCCGGAGGGTTAGGGTCTGTGGCTGACGTAGATGCCGTCGGCTGGTCGGATGGTCTTGTGGCTGCCCTGGCGGTCTCGGATGGTGATGGTGGGGGCGGTCGTGGGCACGATCCGATACGTCATTGTCGGCCCGCCGAGGTGTCGGCTCGTGAAGGCGACACCGGCGGACGTGGCGAGCGCGATGCTGCTGCTGCAGCTTGAGGCTCCGCCGGCGAAGCGCCCATCCGGGAGCCGGGACCGTTCAAGCGTTGCCAGGCATAGGCCTCGGCGACCGGGAATGACCCACAGGCGAACCCCAGCGGGGGTGGTTACCTGCCTGATCTCTCGCGGGTCGGGCTGAGATGGCTGACTGAGTGAGGCGGCTCCGAGGAGGATTGGATAGGGAAGCGCCGACAGGGGCGGGTGCGAGATGGTGTTCCCACCGGCGGTCTTCACCCCGGTTGGGCTGGTGATCGAGAAGACCGAGAAGTCAGACAGCACGGTTGGATCGGCCTGGTAGGAGCGACGTTCGTCATAACGAACGAGCTGGGCGCGTAGGGTCGCGTCGTGGTTCGCGTTGGCCTGTTGGACCGCTCGGGCCGAGGTCGGAACGACTGTCCCGTCGGAGCGATACCACGTAACGTGCAGCCGACCTGATGTGCGGCGAGTGAACGGCACGTAGGCGACGTTGTTGACGGGTTTGACGTCGATGCCGCGACGGTGGTGGAAGCGCTCATCGGCGAATGTCCAGCGGGCTCGAGCGACGCCGTCGGGGAGGATCGCGACGAACAGGCTGCCAGGCGAGTCGGTGGCGAAACCACGGTCTCCCGCGCTGGGCATGACCTCGGCGGAGTTGTCAAGGTCCGCGGCCGGGACTGGTGGTGTCTCGGCGGTGTCGACGCCGACGACCGAGATGATCGAAACCTGATCGCCCAGCGACGGGCTCCAGAATGGCGCCGTGCCGCCAGCCGGTCGTCTGACTACGAGAAACAGGCGAGCGTGTGGTGTGATGGCAACCAGCCGGGAGAGACTCGGGATGATTGCGCCTCCACCGCGCTCCGCGGCGGCTCGGCGAACACTCGCCGGCAGCCGGTCAGCCGTGGTCTGGGGGCGGCGCAGAACCGCCAGCTTGCCGATCAGCGCGTCATCAGCGCGTGAACCGCCGGCTTGCGGAGACTGGGGGCGCGTGTGGGCGAGCAGCAGGATCGCAGCCAGCGCAACGCCCAACGTGACACACGTGCTGAGCACGGTGATGAGGCTCCCTGCGGCTGGCCGCCGCACCCGCCAGACCGCTGGTTTGTGGCGGCGTACGCCGCCGCGCAGTTCGTGCTCGATCTCGCTTTGCACCGACGCCTGCACCCGGGCGCGGAGCCGGTCGATCTGAGGGGGCTCAACCCCAGCATCCCGGACGTCGTAAAGCAGGTTCAGGGGGTGATCGCGCTCAGGCATTGGCGTCTCCGGGGTCAGCGGCGTGTGGGTGAAGAGCTGAGGAGTCGGCGCCGATCGCGGCCGTCAGCCGTTGGCGGGCGCGGGCGATGCGCGAGCGAACCGTCCCGACCGGGACGCCGAGGGCTGATGCAGCCTCGGCGTAGGACAGCTCGCCCCAAACCACTAGCAGCAACGTGTCGCGCTCGGGCGCTGGCAGCCGACGCAACTGACGCACGAGCTCGGGCTCGGCCCGCGAGACAGGATCGGGATCGAAATGTGCCTCATTGACTTGAAGACGTTGCAGGAGGGCGAGTCGCCGGCGTTCGGCGCGTCGATGGTCAGCAACAAGATGGTTGGCGATACCCAACAGCCACGGGAGCCCCGTCCCGTGGTCTGGCCTGAACGTCGCGCGGCTCCGAAACGCCCGGGCGAAGACCTCGGCCGTCAGGTCCTCAGCCAACTCGCTCCCGACGCGCCGGGCCAGAAAGATGGCGACCGTTGCCAGGTGGCGCTCATAGAACAACGAGAAGTGAGCGGGACGCACGACTGAATCAGCAAGCACGGCGGCATCAGACTCTCGGGGCTCCACGTCATCTACATCGTCACGACAGCCTGAAAAGTTCGCGCACTGTCGGCGTCAGCCTGAGCCGAGCAACGACCGTCTCACCCAGCCAACGACGAGCGGACACGGGCGGAGTGTTGGCGACGCGAGCCCGCAAGCGCACATTTTCGCAAGCCGGGCGTCGGGGGTTGGCGCGAGTCGAGGTCGGCTCACGCTGCCGTGGCGGCGAGCGCTCGCAGCATGTCGAGGCGTTGGTCTGGAGTGCGCATATGTCCGCCGTGTTCATCGACGATGACCGCAGCGTGCGGGATGCGCGCCGCCAGCCATTTGCCATGGGCAGCCGGTACCAGCACGTCGGTGACGCCGTAATGAACCTCCACGGGCACTCGCAGCTCGGTGACGTCGAACCCCCAGGGCTTGGTGAACGCGAGATCGTCGTCGATCCAGCCCCAAGCGCCATGGGCGAACATCTCGCGAGTCGCGTCCCGGAACGTTTCCCGGACGCGCGGATCGTTGAGGACTGCGCGGTCGGACTGCGAGAGATCGACGTCGTCGAGTACCGCGGCTGGGTCCTCGTCGACCTTCGCGAGCCATTCCTGGGCCTTGCGCCGAATTTGGCCGGCGAGCGTGCCCTCACCATCAAGGGCCCAGCCGTACTCCGCCACGTTGACGGGGTCCATCCCGGCAAACCAATACAGGCCGTCGGCGTCGTGGGGTGCGAAGCCAACGACGCAGGCCACCCGCGTTACGCGCTGCGGTAGGCGAGCGGCTATCGCCAGAGCGTGAGGCCCGCCGCCCGACACACCGATGACCGCAAAGCGATCGACCCCGAGCGCGTCGGCGATCGCGGCGACGTCGCTGACGCAGTCGACCACGCTGCGACCGCGGTGGCGATTGGAGCGCCCGTAGCCCGGCCGGTCGTAGCTGATCAGACGCAGACCCGCGGCGCTGATCAGCGATGGGTCTGGATGGCGGGCGCTCAACCGGCAGCCCGGTGTCCCGTGAATCGTGAAGATCGGCACCCCGGAGGGATCACCAATCTGCTCATAGGCCAAGGTGCGTCCGTCGCCCGCGTTGACAGCTCTCATGCTCACCAGGCCCGCCATTGTGCCGCCGCATCAGCCCAGACCATGGCGAGGCTGGCACCGATGAGTGAACGCCGGCGGCATCCGCAACGCTGCGACTGAGACCGGCGGGAATTCCGCAGCACCAGCAGCAGCAGCCGAGGCGGGGTGCGAATGGGAAAGCTCAGCCAAACGCCGCCGATGCCAAGGGTTTGCAACGTCTGGCGCGTTCGCCAGCTTCAGAGTTCGGAGGGTAGGAGCTGCTCGCGCAGCAGTCGGCGGTAGCGATCGGGGTCTTTGGCCACGACGGGTTATCCATTTGAGTCAGGGAGACCCGTGGTTGTGGCGTTTTGGCGCCACGGGCGATGGACGGCCGGGACGGTGGCGACCCGACCGGGCCTGGTCGGGAGCGGAGATCGGCGGCCGGTGGGG
>JBPCPC010000054.1:0-6889 GCA_050999585.1 Solirubrobacteraceae bacterium
CAGCGAGTTGGGCGTGGTCGCCGCAATGGGACGCGACTGTCGATGGCCCTCGAGGGGCAAAGCTGCGCGGCAGGCCTCAGTCCCAGTGCCTGCGCTTTGCTCGGCGGTTTCGACCACGCCCAGCAGCAAGCCTACAGCGACCGGCACGGTCGCCGAGCTGCTCGGCCGGCGGTCGCTCAGCGACGACAACCATCTGTCGCTTCGGTCACGTTTTTGACCGAAAACGTGACTCAGGCTGTTACGGGTCGGGTGGGCCGCTGGGGGCGAGGAGTCGTTTGCCTAGATCGACGATCCGGTCGAGCCATTGTTCGTCGGTCTCGTTTGTGCCTGGGCAGGCGTGAGCTCGGTCACCTGAGCGCCGAGCCGGAGCGCGTGATGGTCCAGGTCTGGTGCTGCTTGGCGCCGGCAGACCGGGCGTTTCCGGCATCTCACCGAGCGCCTGCCTCGCGGGGGCTGTCGGCCGGCGCCCGAGCCGATCTGCGAGCACCGCCGGCAGCAGCACCCCCGGGTTGGCGACCGCCCGCTGGTCATCAAACACGACGCGGGTGCTGTCCGGCAGACCCTTCACCATGCTGGTGACCCCTTGGCGCAGGCCCGCCGTCGCCCGACACGACAGCTTTCTGCCTGCTTCAGGGGGTTATTTAAATCTCAGCCCCGGACGACCCCCGCTGAGAAACGGTGGATCAGGGATAAGACCGCTCCCACGCCGATCCTTGGCCACCAGCTGACTCCAACCCTCCGCCGACACCGGCCCCCGACGCAAGAACCGATGCGCCTCCAACAACGGACTGGTCATGAGCTAGCCCTGCGCTCGGCGACGCGATCCGTGGCCCCCGCCTTGTTCCCCAGAGCCATAGCTCCCGGATGTCCCTGCCCGGGCCACGGAGTGAGCAACAGCAGCAGCCTGGCCGTCGAGCGGGCGAGGACCGCGTGGCGCTCGCCCGGCGCGAACTCGACCACCAGCCCACAACCACCCACCACCTTCTCCCCACCCGGGGTGCTGATCTCCACCTCTCCATCGATGACCGTGACCCATGCCCGCTCGTGCAGATGATCCTGCATGCTCTCCCCCGCGGGGATCTCCAACACGATCGCGCGAGCATCATCGCTGCTCGACAGGACCTCCGGCGAATGCGGCCGGACGTCAAGGCCCCTGATGTCCCAGCTGTTCAAGAACTCATCTCCGGTTGTCGGCAACGGGCTCAGGGGGCATGGAACGAAAGCTTTTCACAGACCGGGTCGGAAAAACAGTGCAGATCAGGACGGGCCGCTCAGCGCCGGTCAAAGCCGTCGACCTCGATCACGCATCCGGCTCGGTCGGGATCCTCGGGTACGAACTTCGTCAGCAGCGCCGAAGGCTCGAGCTCGTCCAACACGCCGAGGGTCAGTCCACGGTGCAGCGTGCAGACCACCGGCTGGTTCTCGCGGACCGCCTCGCGGTAGGGACAGTTACCCAGCCGATAGACGACCCGCCCCATTTCGCCCCGCTCGCGCTGGGGCGCGAACCCCAGCGCGGTGAGGCTGCGGCCCATCGCCTCCTCGGCCGGCGATCCCGCCCGGTCGCGAGGGAGCTCCCGACCGAGCTCTCGCCCGGCCCGCTCGATCTCACGCAGGCGTCCGGGACGGGGCGGGATGCTCCGGGCCAGCCAGCGCGCAAGCTGCCGATAGGCATCGGGTGGCTCACCACCGGGCCTGGCGTCGGGGGCCACCGACCAGCTGTCACGCGGTCGCCCGCGCGGCTGAGGCGCCCGCGCGCGCGAGATCAACCCAGCAATTTCTAAGCGTTCAAGATGGACGCGCACCCCACTGGGATGAAGCCCAAGCTCGGCGGCAAGCTCATCGGTGCTCGCCGACCGGCCCAGGCTCGCCAAGCGCGCGAACAATCGGGCGCGGGTTGACTGCGCTAAGGCGTCACCCACCTCGTCAGGTGCTGCGGGAGCCACGCCCGCAGTTTCTCACAGACAGCCTTGGCACAGCCTCCCTCTGATATTTTCCTACCACGGCTCGTAATACTCCGTTTGATCAATTAAGGAGCGCGTGCTTATGGCGTACGTGATCGCTGAACCCTGCATCGGCACCAAGGACAACTCATGTGTCGAGGTCTGCCCGGTCGACTGCATCCACCCCACCCCCGACGAGCCAGACTACGACCAGGTCGAGATGCTCTACATCGATCCGGAGGAGTGCATCGACTGCGATGCCTGCGTCGAGGCTTGTCCGGTGGACGCGTGCTTCGCCGAGGACCAGCTCCCTGAGGAGTGGCAGCACTTCACCGAGCGGAACGCTGCCTTCTACCATAAGCAAACGGCGTGAGATTGGGGGCGCCCCGGGAGAGCGCTTGGCCAGCGCATATGCCCCGTCGCGCTGGATGAGCCGAGCGCAACGCGCCAGGAGGCACCAGAACCCGAGGCACAGGGCCGATGCGTCTGCGGCGAAAAGGTCACCATCGCCGACGCGCGGGAGGTGACTCTGGCCAACGGTCGCGCCGGCTGGCAGGGCTGCTGCCCCCAGTGCAGCGCCCCTTCGCGATTCGTCGCCGATCGAAAGCCAGCTAGCATCGTCCGAAGCTGGCGGCATCAGATGACCGCATCAGCATCGAATACACGCCGACGCTCCGTCGCTTCGACTCGCTACATAGCCGACCGCGAGAAGCTCGCCACTCCCGGAGAAGTCCTCGCCCAGTGATAACCGCGCCGATGTCCTCGAAGGCGCGGCGCGACATCCAGTCCCCAAGCCGTCAGGTCCCAGGCGAAACGGCGCCTGCGGGGGGGTCGCCAGCTGGCGCTGATCAGGCTCGCTCGCGCGCTGGCACTGTACGCGTCGGCACGTCAGACGCCGCGCACGTTGACGATCACCGGGCCTTGGATGATGTGCAAGATGGTGCGTCCGGGATTGGTCCACGCTGGCGTGAAAGCGATCGCGGTGCAGGTGGATACCGGCGTCCTCGACGTCGCCGGGATCGTCCTCGCCGGCGGCGTGGACCGGCCAGAAGAGCGTCGGGCCTTTTCCGTGCGTCGGTGCTCGGAGGTGGCCGCGAAAGACAGGAACGGCTCAGACGGCGTGCTGTGGAGACCGTCCTGGACCGAGCGGGCGACGTAGTGGCCTGTTGCATCTCGACCGACGCCAGGACGGGCAACGGCACCGGGTTTCCAGCGGCATCGTGGACGCTGACCATGTCGCCGAGCGCGAGCACCTCGGGATGCTCATGGATCGTCAGATCCTCTCCAACCGCCCCTCGGCCCGTGCGGTCAGTCTCGGTCCCGCTGGCGACGGCGAGGGAGCCGGCGAGCTCGCAGGCGATCAGTCCGGCCGCCCACACCATTGTCCGCGTCGGCACGCGCGTGGTCACACCGTCAGGAGCTCGGGGTCACGACGGAATGCTCGTCGATGTCGATGACCGACGTGTCGAGCACGAGCGTGACGCCGAGCCGCTGCAGCGCACGCCCGGCTTTCGTCGAGAGCCGCGGGGGAAACGTCGGCAGGATACGGGCAGATGCTTCGACTTGTCATGGCGCTCATCGTTGGCGAAGATGGCGAGCCTGAACAGCCGGGGCGTGAGTAGCTCCGCATATGACCTCCAGCCATCCGTCGCGGTGCTTCACGCAGTCCCTCGGCGATCAGGTCCGTGCCGACCGCGACCAGCAGATCACGGATGGTGTGCTGTGCCCCGCAACATCGATCCGTCGGTCAGAACCAGGTGAGGACAATGAATCGAGCTGCGCCCCTTCGTCAGCGCGATGGCCATCGCGCGAAACAAAACCAAGGCCTTGGGTTCATTTCGTTGGGTTCATTTCGTGCCTCTCGGGCGTCATTTTGCCCGTACGCGTTACGCTTCCTCGCGCTCCACGACTTGCCCTTCGCTGTCGAAGTAGAACGCGATCGTCGGCACGTCGAAATGCGCGCGCACCTCCTCGGCTATCCCGCGCTCACGCCGGTTCTCGTGCTCGCTGCCGCGCACGTGGAGCCGGAGAACGATCAGATCAGCATCGAATTGAGCCAGCGCGTCGGCAATCGCCGTGACTTGGTTCTCGGCACCAACCTCCCCCTTGGGG
Source organism: Solirubrobacteraceae bacterium (assembly GCA_050999585.1). GTDB lineage: Bacteria > Actinomycetota > Thermoleophilia > Solirubrobacterales > Solirubrobacteraceae > Palsa-465. Next base: position 4,053 of record JBPCPC010000054.1, read on the forward strand.
TTCAGACCATCCGCGTGCATGTGATCAAAGACTGTGCGGAGACGTGCGTCGGCGGACACCCGTGCGTTGTCTCTGTCGTCGGTCAGCCATTGCATCCAACTCGTCAACGCCTGAGCGACGACGTAAATCTCCGCGGCCTGATCGATGAGCGGTCGAATCGGCGCGGGGACCTCGTTGGCGTCGGCCAAGTCTTCGTTGCTCAGGACAAGCACACGCTCTGCCATCGGGCTCCTCCTCGGTTCAGCGCGCTGACTGTGATCATCCCGCCCAGTCTAGGCTCGGTCCGCGGATCACGCAGCGCTCAAACCGTGCGCGGTCGATCACCGGTAGCGATTCTGAACGCTGGCCGCCGTACTGATCGGAGGTCGCCCGAGCCAGGCAGTCAATCGGCTTCTGGGACCGTCTCACGTGCCGTTGACAGAGAGATCGCGCGCGAGCCCAAACGCAACAGGGGCCTGACGTACCGCGCTGGGACACGCAACCGCTTGTGGACTACGTTCACCGCTGATTCTGAGTCATCGGCAGGCCTTGTCGCAAGACCTTCGCGATGACGACAGCTTCGTTGTGCTCGTTGTCGCGGGCGCCGTACACGAGCGTCAGTGTGCCGGCGCGTGCCTGGCGCCGCAGAGCCGTCAACTCGGTACGCCTGTCGCGAAGCTCCTCAAAGTAGCGTCGGCGAAACTCATCAAAGCGGTTCGGCTCGTGTCCAAACCACTTCCTGAGCTCGGTGCTCGGCGCCAGCTCCTTCTCCCAGCCGTCGAGCTGCGCCCGTTCACGGGAGACCCCGCGCGGCCATAGCCTGTCCACCAGTACGCGATACCCATCTGAGGACGCCGCCGGTTCATACGCGCGCTTCAATCGAATCTCGATAGCCCACCTCCTAGTCTGAGACTGGCCGCGGTGACTAATTGCCAGCACAGCGACGGGCGGCTCTCAACACCATCGGCACCGAGCACATGAGTCTGCAGCGATGTTTGGGCCAATCTCTTACGATTTGACATGGGCAGATTAGCTGGGCTAACCGTCGGCTCATCTGCGCGGCGTCTTGACGACGTTGGCCGTCTGATCCAGGGTCATGGCCCCAAGTTGATCGACGCCGGGCCAGGGCGTCAGCAGCAGCAGGCGGACATCTGAGCGAGCGTGCCCGGCGTGACGCGCTCTTGGGAGCAAACTCGACCAGCAGCCGGGGCCGCCGTCGACGCGAGCGCCGGCGCGGGTAGTGATCTTAACCTCACCATCGAGCGCGGTGACCCATGCGCGTTCGTGAACCTGGTGATCGCTCAGGCTCGTCCCCGCAGGGTTCATCAGCGAACCGCCCGCCGCCACATCCTGGCTGTCCCTTCGGAACGACAGCGCCAGGCCGTCGGCAAATCGAGTGGAGCACCGCGTTCACCGCAAAGCAGGTGTCTCACGGACGCGGCTCCTGCTGCTCCTCCTCGCCAAATCTGCGCCTCAGTGCTTGCAGGCTCGCAGCTAGCGCTCGGGTGGATGCGGAAGGGCTCGGACAGCCGACGGCGCTTCTGGATTCACGAGGTTTCGGCAGTCTCGCGGACGGTTTGACGCACCCTCGAGAGTGCTGCCTCCTGCCGAATCGAGCCGTACCGCGCGCTCGCTCATAGGAGATTCTTTGTGGGCCTCGACCGCCGCCGGGATAGGGCCTCGCTCGCTTGCCCTTGTCGGAGGGCCGATGAAAGACCAGCCCGTCCCGGCGGTGGTGAGGTGCCGCCAGCGGCGACAGGACGTAGCCCCTAAGTGAGGGCCTTGTCTATGAGCATCCGCAACGGTACCTCCGGGTCGAGGCGCTGACAACGTCACCGACTAGGAGGAGCTGGGGATGGGTAATTGCGCGGGGATCGATTGGGCGTCTGAGAAGCACGATCTGTTGATCGAAGACGCGGCGGGGGAGAAGCTTTTGGCCGTGACGTTCGCGCATGACGAGGCCGGGATCCGCGGCTTGTGCGCGGCACTGGAGCGCCATCAGGTCGAGGTCGTTGCGATCGAGCGGCCGGACGGGCTGCTGGTCGACCGGATCCTGGAGGCCGGGGTGCGAGTGCTGGCCTTGCACCCCAACCAGGTCAAGGCCGCGCGTGATCGCTTCCGGGCGTCGGGCGGCAAATCGGATCAGTTCGACCGGTTCGTGCTGTGTGAGCTGGCGCGCACCGACGCGCACCGCTTCCGCGCACTGGAGCCCGATTCTGATGAGACCAAGGCGCTGCGCGCGCTCACCCGCTCGCGGGAAGATCTTGTGACCGCGCGCGTGGCGATGGCTAACCAGCTACGGGCGGAGCTAGACCGGTTCTGGCCCGGGCCGGCGCGCATGTTCTCCGCGATCGATAGCCCGGTCTGCCTCGCGTTCCTGGCGAAATATCCCAGCCCTCAAGACGCCAAGGCGCTCGGCGAGAAGCGCTTAGCGGCATTCTTAAACGCCCAGGGTTCGACCAAGGCCAAGGCTGCGGGCGAGCTGCTTATGCGGTTGCGTGACGCTCCGTCGGGTCGCGCCGGCGAGGTCGAGACCGCGCGGCGTCGGTCGGTCGTGTTGGCCTTGGTCCGGACTCTGCGGGTCATGGTCCAGGAGATCGGCCTTCTCGAGGCCGAGATCGCCGACGCTCTGGACGCTCACCCCGACGGCGCCGTGTTTCGCAGCTTCTTTGCCTCAAAGACCGCGGTGCTCTGTGCCGCCACGCTGCTGGCTGAGATCGGCGATTCCCGGGCTCGCTACCCGCATCGCGACGCGCTCGCTGCCCAGGCCGGACACGCGCCGGTCGCGGTCGAGTCAGGCAAACGCAAAAACGCGAAGTTCCGGTGGGCGTGCAACCACCGCCTGCGCAACGCGCTGC
>JBPCPC010000317.1:0-3604 GCA_050999585.1 Solirubrobacteraceae bacterium
ACCATGAGCTGAGCGCGCTGGCGCGGCTGAGCAGGAGAAACACCGGACGTTGACATGCAAGATCAACATCGGCGGCCGCGGACGGGTTCTCAATGAAACGCCAGCGCAATGGACGTCTCTCGACGGATGATCGACGCGACGCGCCCGATCTCAAGCGGTTCACGCCCGCGGCCGATGGTATTGATCGACCCTGAAAAAGGTGAGGGGCCCGCGGCAAGCGGGCCCCTCACTGGCTCAAAAGCCGGTTTTGCTTAGCAGCGGAACGGCATAAAGGACGACCTCCTTCCACACACACGGGACGTCAACTGCTGGGCAATGGGTCACACCGGAATTAGTTGGCGCCGAGTCTCAGCTCGGCGTCAACTTTCCGGGCGTCTTTATTGACAGATGCTGCGAAAAAGCAACATCTGACTTAGCACCATAGTCCTCGTGCCGGGCACAGCGCGGGCGGGGCTGGGACCGCGACGTCCGGCGCCGCGATCAGGCGGTGCTAGACACCTCGAGGAACGACGTCTCGTCCTGCTTCAGCGTTCGCGCAGGCCACGCCGGAGCTTGCGGTGAATCGGGCATCGAACGCGGCGCGGAAACGCGCGATCGTACGAGCGAGAACACGAGGCGATCGCGAGCACTGATCTCTCCGGCGGCCGCGGGGGATAATCCGTGCCGCTGCCATGGCTCTCTCCCCTCTGCTCATCCCCTATGACCACGTGCTGCTCGACCTGGACGGCTGTGTCTGGGTGCAGGACACGCTCACGCCGAATGCGCCCCAGGCGCTGGCGCAGCTGCGCGCGGCCGGCCGGACCATCAGCTTCGTCACCAACGACTCGCGACTCTCGCCGGAGGAGTACGTGCGCAAACTGTGGTCGCTGGGGCTCCAGGCGTCTTTGGAGGAGGTCGTCACCGTCGGCGCCGCGATCCAGTTCCTGCTCGCCGAGCGCGCCGCGGGAGCGCCGACGTTCGTGATCGGCGCGCCGGCGATCTTCCGCCACGTCGCCGACTCCGGGCAACGCATCGTCAATGGGACCGACCGTGCCGCCACCGCCGAGATCGTCGTCGTCGCCGGTCACGAGGGGTTTGACTACGCCGAGCTGCGCACCGCCACCCAAGCGGTGCTCGCCGGCGCGGAGATGGTCGTGGCCGGGCGCGACCGAACCTACCCCGCCGTGGACGGGCAGTGGCCGGGCACCGGTGCCCTGGTGGCGGCGCTGGAATACGCGACCCAGCGCACTGCCCGCAGCGTCGGCAAGCCCGACCGGATGATCTTCCAGACCGCGCTGGATCGGGTCGGTTCCGGCCCCGCGCTGATGGTCGGCGACCGGCTGGACTCAGACCTGGGCGGCGCGGCGGCGGCCGGCATTGACGGCGCGATCGTGCTCACCGGCGTGACCACCCGTGCGCAGGCCGAGGCGGCCACCGATCCCAAGCCGGTCGCGATCGCCGACAATCTCCACGCACTCGTAACGGCGTGAGCTTATCGGTGATCGTGAACCCGTCCGCCGGCGGCGGGCGGGCCGGACACGCGCTGCACGACGTCCGGGCGGCGCTCGGGCGTCTCGGCCTGGAGCACCATGTCGAGCCGACCCGCAGTCTCGAGCATGCGTGCGAGCTGGCGCGGAGCGCCGCCGACGCCGGCGAGGCCGCCGTCGCCTTCGGCGGCGACGGCTTGATCGGCGCCGTCGCCGGTGCGCTGCGGGCCGACGACGGGGTTCTGGGTGTGCTGCCCGGCGGCCGCGGCAACGATTTCGCCCGGGCGCTGAGGATACCGCTGGACCCCGTGGCCGCCTGCGACGTGCTGGCTGCGGGCGATATTCGATCGCTCGATCTCGGGGAGGTCGGGGGACGCACGTTCGTCGGCATCGCCAGCTGCGGCTATGACTCGGTGGCCAATCGGATCGCCAACGAGACCACGCTCGTGCGCGGCAACCTGGTGTACGCCTACGGCGCGTTGCGGGCGCTGGTCGGCTGGCGCTCGGCCGGTTTCACGGTGACGATCGACGGAGGCCGGCCATACACCGTCAGCGGCTACACGGTCGCCGCTGCCAACTCGACCTCCTACGGTGGAGGGATGCTGATGGCCCCCGATGCGTCGCTCCACGACGGGCTGCTCGACGTCGTGATCGTCGCCGACATGCCCCGGTTGCGCTTTCTGCGCCTGCTGCCGACGGTCTTCGGGGGCGCGCACGTCAAGCTCGCCAACGTCCACGTGCTGCGCGGGACCGAGGTTGAGATCGCCGCCTCGCGTCCGTTCACGGTCTATGCCGACGGCGATCCGATCTCTGAGCTGCCGGCGACGATCCGCGCACTGCCCGGCGCGGTACGCACGATCGTCCCGAAATGAGCTCGCTGGACGTCAAGATCGTCGCCGCCCGCACGGTCGGTCAGCTGGCGCGGCGCGCCGGGCGCGGCGGTGGCACCAGCCTCCCGGGGAAGTTGCTGACGCGGCTGGAACCGCGCGCGATCGAGCGGCTGGCGGCCCGCCTCCCCCGCGGCTCGGTGGTCATCTCGGCGACCAACGGCAAGACCACGACGGCGGCCATGGCCGCCAGCGTGCTGCAGCGGGCGGGCATCGCGCTGGTCCACAACCGCGCGGGGGCCAACATGGCCGGGGGGATCGCCTCGACGCTGCTGCAGGCCGCCAAGCCGGGTGGCTCGATCACGGGGGAACTCGGACTGTTTGAGCTTGACGAGTTCTGGCTGGACCGCGTCGGCGCCCAGCTGCACCCCCGCGTCGTGCTGCTTGGCAACCTGTTCCGCGACCAGCTGGACCGTTACGGGGAGTTGGAGGCGATCGCCGACCGCTGGGCGGCGATGGTCGCCGGCCTGCCGCCCGACACGCGGTTGGCGCTGAATGCCGACGATCCGCTGATCGCCGATCTGGGTCGCGACCGGGCCGGAGTCACCTACTTCGGTGTCGAGGATCCCGCGATGGCCAGCGCCGAGATGCAGCACGCCTCGGATTCCAAGCACTGCCGGCGCTGCGGCGCCGCCTACGGCTACGACGCGATTTACCTGGGCCATCTCGGGATCTACCGCTGTCCGGCGTGCGGTCAGGAGCGACCCACGCCGACCGTCGCCGCCGAGCGCGTGAGCCTCCAGGGCACGCGCGCCGCCCAGTTCGTGCTGCGCACCCCCGCCGGAAGCGTGGAGGTGATGCTGCCGCTGCCGGGGCTCTACAACGTCTACAACGCGCTCGGCGCGGCGGCGCTGTGCCTGTCGCTCGGCATCTCGCCCGAGCAGATCGCCGACGGTCTGCGGCATGTCAGCGCAGCCTTCGGTCGGGCCGAGCGGATCGCCGTCGGCGAGCACGAGCTGTCGGTGCTGCTGATTAAGAACCCCGCCGGGTCCAACGAGATCCTGCGCACGCTGGCGCTGGAGCCCGGGGAGCTGGACATGCTGGCGATCCTCAACGACCGCACCGCCGACGGCCGCGACGTCTCCTGGATCTGGGACGCGGACTTCGAGTTGCTGACCGGGCACGTGCGCCACGTCACCTGCTCGGGATCGCGCGCCGCCGAGCTCGCGCTGCGGCTGAAGTACGCCGGTGTTCCGACCGAGCGCCTGGAGGTTATCTCCCACCTCCCCACGGCGCTGGACCGGGCGCTGC
>JBPCPC010000332.1:0-6062 GCA_050999585.1 Solirubrobacteraceae bacterium
GGCCATCCTGGAAGCGTTTTTCTGGCCGTGGGCTCTGCGAACGTCCCGGCGCCCAGCGAGGCGAGGATCAGCGCCGCACGCCCCCACGTGCGGTGGCGACGACCCCGGCGACCGGCTAGGCGCGAAAGCTCCAGAGCTTCTGCCCGAGGAAGTTGACCGGCGTCCCGACGGCGTCGGCGATCGCCTGGGCGAGCACCTTCTCCATGCCGGTCCCGTGCACGAGCGCGACCAGCACGCCGTAGTTGACGCCGAACGACACGAGCGAGACGGCGAAGAACTTCAGCGCCTGCTCGACCGGATGGGTCTCCTTCTTGTGGCCGAACGTCCAGCGACGATTCCAGAAGAAGTTGTTGGCCGTGGCGATGAAGTACGCGATCGGCGAGGCGAGCTTGTAGTCGATCCCCAGCAGGTGGACGCAGACGGCGAACGCGATCAGGTTGACGGCGTAGCCGCTCGCGCCGACGCTGGCAAAGCGGACCAGCTGCAGCCAGTTGGCAGGCTTGCGCACCCCCACGCGGACGCGGTGGTGAAACGGCAGTTCAACGACGGCCGTGCTCAACTTGTCAGCGGGCATCTCGGTCAATGTATCGACGGGGTGTCGGCGGCCAGTCAGATGCCGGCACTGGTTAACCGGCCGTTAACCGGCTCCCGAGGGGGATGCTAGCCCGAAATGCCCCCGGACAAGCGGGGCCACGTCGCGCAGCGACCACTGGTCGCGAGCGGCGCGGGAATCGAATCCTCCCTCACCCTCGGTGCCGCACCACAGCAGCGCGCCGAGCGAGTCCGAGCGGTGCAGAGAACCGTGCGAGCCGCCGCCGACGTGGTCCGATCCGCCCCAGTCAACGAACTCATAGCCCGGAGCCGCCGACAGCAGCACGTCGCCGGCGTTGGGGCATTGCAGCGCCGACCACGCCCGCGCCAGGGCATCCGGATACTCGGTGCACAGCAGCCGCCCATCCTGGATCTCGGCCCGCAACACCGCTAGGTCGCCCTCGACACTCCAGCGCTCGCCGCGGGCATCGCTGAGCTCGCCGCCGGCGCTGAAGCGAAGCTCGCCGCGCCGGCCGCGGATCACCGCCTCGCCATCCTGCAGCCACATCGTCAGGTCCACGCCCTCCACGTCGGCAACGGCCTGCACGCAACGTTGCACCGTCTCGGCGGTCAGGTCGGGGTCCAGCGCGTACAGCATCGCGGAGCGCTGCGCCGGGCTCAGCGCGATCTCGGGTGGTTGGGGTCCGATCCGCGACGGGCTCGGACGCGCGACCGAGAAGTCGGCGAACGCCTCGTCGAGGCGGATCCGTTCCTCGACCGGGGCCTGCGAGTGGTCAGAGCAGACGATCACCGCGTAGCTGGCGAAGAACTCCTCGGGGCCGCCGGCGGCGTGCATCAGACGCTCGAGCTGGCGGTCGGCGGCCGCCAGCGAGGTCACCTGCGCATGGGGGCCGTTGCGATGCGAATACGCGTCGTTGTCAGGCAAAGAGAAGAGCAAGAAGTCAAACAGGTCGTGCTCGACCCGATAGGAGCCGACGCAGCCGGTGTGCTGGTCGCGCGCTCCGGGCAGGCCCAACTGGCCGCGGCAACCGGTCTTGCGCGACGCGTACAGGTCGGCGTAGAACAGCTCCTGGGGGCCCTCGATCGTGCGACGGAACAGAGTCGAGGTGACGATCCGCGCCAGCGCCGACTCCTGGGCGACCTCGTGCTCGTGACGCCCGCGGTAGATCAGATACGTCGTGCCGGCGGTGCGCACCTCGGCGTCGTCGAGCGATTCGAACACGGTCTCGACGTCCCGCGACAGGTGGTCGGCGTTCATCCGGTAGACCGTGTCGGTGAGCGAGCGCAGCACCCCGAACTGCCGCGAGGCCGAGAAGCTCGAGCCGTACTCGATGTAGCGCCCCTCCTCGCGGTGGTACCAGTTCATGCTCGGAATCAGATGCTGGTCGGGACCGACGCCGGTGGTGATCGTGGCGGCGCACACCGGCGTGACCGAGGGGAACGCGGCGACGCAGTCCCCGACATAGGCGCCCCGCTCCTGGATCATCGCCAGCGCCGGCGCGCGGCCGGCGGCGATCGCGCGCTCGAGCATCGACGGCTTCATCGCGTCGATCACGGCCAGCACGAGCTTCTTGCGCTCGGCCACGGTTATCGCAGGATGCGCAGGCCGGCGTACTTCGACTGCCCGCGGCCCCGCCCGGCGATCAGCAGCCACACCAGGGCTGCGAGCAGGATCACGCCGACCGGCGGAGCCACCACCGACAGCACCGCACCGAGCGTCGCGGTGGCCTCGACGATCAGCGGCAGCGCGCCGAGCGCATCCTCGTCCAGGCGCGCCCGAACGCGGGCCAGCAAGGGCTGGGTGGCGAGGATTCCGATGCCCGCGCAGATCACCCCGGCGATGATGCCGATCACGGCGGGATGATGGCTGCGGTCGATCGAGGCGCCGAACAGCAGCGCGCCGATCACCAGCGCAGCGGCGGTCAGCAGCAGCGGCAGCGCGCGCGTCGCGATCGATGCAGCCGCAGCCGGGTCCGGCGAGGCCGACACCCGGCGCTCGAACCCTGAGACGACCACCACCGCGACGACCATGATCAGCAGGAACACGGGCTTCTGCAGGAACGAGAAGCCGGTGTGGGCGAAGTCGATCTCCACGTTGCCGGCCGCCAGCGCGCCCACCACGAGCGCCGGCAGGAAGGGCCGAATACCCACCGCGGCGGCGATGCCGATCCCCTGGAAGATGTCGAAGACGAGGTGCACCGTGCTGTACCGTGAGTCGGCGTGACGATAGACGAGAGCGGCCGGCTCGACGCTCGAGGGAGGGCGGGCAGCACGGACTCGGATCGGGTCGGCGGCCATCACCCCCGTCGCCGGCGATCCGCCACGCGCGACATCGAGCGCTATGCGGCGCTGTTTGCGCAGCGCACCAAGGTGATGCGCTCCTCGGCGATGCGCGACCTGATGGCACTGACCGAGCGCGAAGACGTGATCTCGCTCGCGGGCGGGCTGCCCGATACCTCGACGTTCCCCGCGGACTCGTATGCCGCGCTGATGGGCACGGTGGCCAGGGAGTCGTGCGCACGGGCGCTGCAGTACGGGCCGACCGAGGGCTTTCAGCGGGTCAAGCAGTGCATCGCCGAGGTGATGGCGGCCGAGGGCATGACGATCGACACCGACGAGGTGCTGGTTACGACCGGCGGTCAACAGGTGATCGACCTGGTCTGCAAGACGCTCGTCGACCCCGGCGACGTGATCGTCACCGAGGCGCCGACCTACCCGGGCGCGATCCCCACCTTCTGTTCCTACCAGGCCGACGTCGTCCAGGTGCGGATGGACCGCGACGGCATGCGCGTGCACGAGCTCGAGGCGCTGCTCGACGATCTCGAGCGCGACGGCCGCCGGCCCAAGTTCATCTACACGGTCCCTAACTTCCACAACCCGGCGGGCGTGACGATGTCGCTGGCGCGCCGCCGCGAGCTGGTGCGCATCGCCGGCGAGCGCGAGCTGCTGATCCTCGAGGACAACCCCTACGGGCTGCTGCGCTACGAGGGCGAGCCGCTGCCGACGCTGCACTCGCTCGACGACGAGTTCGTGATCTACGCGTCGACGTTCTCCAAGATCCTGTCCCCCGGGCTGCGCCTCGGCTGGGCCGCGGCGCCGTCGCCGATCCTGCACAAGATGCAGATCGGCAAGCAGGGCTCAGATCTCAGTTCGTCGTCGATCTCCCAGTACTTCGTCAGCGCCTACTTCGACGATGGGCCGTGGGAGAACTACATCCGCTCGCTGCGCGAGATCTATCGCCGCCGGCGCGACGTGATGCTCGACGCGCTGGCCGAGCACTTCCCGCGCGAGGCCGAATGGACTCACCCCCAGGGCGGCCTGTTCATCTGGGTCACGCTGCCCGACTACATCGACACCACCGATCTGCTGGCGCGCGCGCTGCAGGAGCATGTCGCGTTCGTGCCCGGCCGCGCCGCCTACGTCGACGGGCGCGGGGGCTCGGCGATGCGGCTGAACTTCTCGGGCGTCAACGAGGACCTGATCCGCGAGGGCGTGCGCCGGATCGGTGAAGTCGTACGCGAGCAGGTGGCGATGTATGGCACGCTCACCGGCGCCGCGCCGGCAGCGCCGCGGCCAGAGCTCGACGGCGCTGTGGTGGCCGAGGAGCTGGCCACCGTGCACCCGCTGTCCCGCGCTCAGCGGGCCAAACGCACGGGCTGAGCGCGCCGCGTCGTCGGGCCGGGTCCGGCTGAGCGGGACGGCTATTCGTCGGAGACGAAGTCCTCCGGGGTGACCCGGTCGAGGAAGTCCTTGAACTTCTCCACGACCTCCTCGGTGTCCTCGACCTCGTGCTCGAACTCGATCGCGGACTCCGTGATCACCTCGTCGGCAGCGAAGATCGGAGCGCCGGAGCGAACCGCCAGGGCCAGCGCATCGGACGGGCGCGAGTCGATCTCCAGCTCGCGGCCCCCGGTGCGCAGGCTGATCGACGCGTAGAACGTGTTCTCGCGCAGCTCGGTGACCGAGACCTTGGTGCACTCCACCTCGAGCTCCCCGAGCATGTCGGAGAGCAGATCGTGGGTCATCGGGCGCGGCGTGGATGCGCCCTGCAGCTTCATCAGGATCGCCGCCGCCTCGGGGTGACCGATCCAGATCGGCAGGAACTTGTTGCTCTCCACGGTCTTGAGCAGCACGATCGGCTGCTTGCCGACCATGTCGAAGCTCACGCCGTAGATCACCATCTCATGCAACGCGTCGCTCCTCGTCGGGTCGGCCAAGTATAGGCACCAACCCCTGGCGCGCCCGCGCACCGTAAGCTAACCGGTGAACGCTGATGAGCGGTGAGAGAGACGCACGTCGTTGGCCCCAGCCCGGAGGTCGCCCGCCCGCGCCGGGCGCGTTGCACCTTGTGCAGGCGTTCGTCAACAGCCACTACGACCTCGAGTCCGACCACGGAGCCGAGCTGCTGCACTCGCCGCCGGCGCTGGCCGGATGGTTGCAGCGCTACGGCCTGCTCACCGGTGACGTGAGCGCCGGTGACGACGAGCTGCGACGGGCGCTGGAGCTCCGCGAGGGGCTGCGGGCGCTCGCCCGCGACGGCATCGGCGATCCGCGTCGCTTGGACGCCGCCGCGCGCGGAGCGACAGTGGAGCTGCGCGCCGCTCCCGACGGGCAGCTTCGCTTCGCGCCAGCGCCCGGCAGCGGCGTGGCGGGCGCGCTGGGCGTGCTGCTGGCGATCACTGCGCTCGCCGGCGGCAACGGCACCTGGTCGCGACTGAAGATCTGTCCCGGCGATCACTGCGGCTGGGCGTTCTATGACGGATCGCGCAACCGTTCGGGGCGCTGGTGCTCGATGTCAGTGTGTGGCGGGCGCGCCAAGGCCCGCGCGCATTACCGGCGCCGCTGCCAACGCCCGACGGAGGCGTGACCTGCGCGGCCTGGCAGCACCACTGCAACTGGTCGGCGACCGGGCCGCGCGCCGGCCGAGCCGGTGGCTGTGGCCCGCGCTGGGCCTGATGCTGGCGGTGGCGTTCGCCTGCGGGGTCGCCGCCGAGGCGACGATCGCCGGTGACCGGGCGGCGCGCGACACGCTGGCCGCTCTGACCACGTCCGAGCGCGCGGTCACGCTCATCCAGCAGGGGCCCGCCACCAGCGCCGCCGATCGGGCGGCGCGGGCGCTGCTGGCCGGGCTCGTGCTGCCCGCGCCGACGCGGGCGCTGCTGCTCAACCCGGTGCGGCTGAGCGCGGTGGTCGTGCGTCCGGCGGCGATTGACCCGCTGGCCGGCTGGGTGCTCGGCGCCGGCGCGCCCGCGCTGGGCCGGTGCAGGGCCCATGACTGTCCGATGCTGCTGGTCGGTGGGTCGGTCAGGCTCGCACAGCTGCGGGCGCCGGGGGTGCGCATCGTCGTCGCCGACCGCGGCCAACTGAGCTCGGCGGCGCCGCTCGGCTTCACACCGACGCCGGGCGGCCAACCGCTGCTGGTCACCAGCGACGCTGCCGGGCTGGGCTCCCTGCCCGCGCTGCGCAGCGTCTACTGGGACGAATCGTGGATGTCCTTGCCGCCCCTGCGG
>JBPCPC010000018.1:0-11261 GCA_050999585.1 Solirubrobacteraceae bacterium
GTACCAGACCGCCGCGAACCAGCTCACCAACGGCGTGCGGGTCCCGCCGAAGATCGTCCCCGCCGTTACCGAGCTCTCTGACCGGCACGCCCGGCAGCGTCGTAGCCCGTCGGCCATCTGCCACCAACCAGCATCGACCGTCCCGCAGAAACGACAGGTGAACCCATCACGCCATCGCAGCCGCTCCAAATAGCGCAGGCAGGCCGCGTCATCGCCGAACCACTCCACGAACTCATGCCAATTACGCGGATACTCGATCCCCGCCCGCGGATGCCCGTCAGTCACACCGTCAAGCTACAAGCCGAGGGGGACGGAAGTGGATAGCCAGCTCCGTAGAAGACCGCAACCGACCCCCGGCCGCCCCCGGATGAGCGTCCGGCCGGCCGCGCTTAGCCTCGCCGAGCCACGCCTAATTGAGCGACTAGAGAGCGAGCCACGACCACCCTAATCTGTTACGACACGTCGCCCAGCGCCCAGCGGGCGATGCAGGTGGCTCACGATTGCCTCGGCGACCAGCCCGTGGTGCTCCTGCATGTCTGGAACCCGCCCGAGCGAATTCACCCTGATTCCTTCGGTATGGGCGACAGTCACGGTCCGAGCTATGAGCAGCTCGTCCGATCCAACGAAGAGCGCGCCGCGGAGATCGTCGGCGAGGGCCAGCGGCTCGCCACATCTCTCGACCTCGACGTAACCCTTCGCGCCGAGCGCAGCCACTCCAGCGTCTGGCAGACGATTCTCAACGTCGCCGATGAACTGGACTCTGAGCTGATCGTCACCGGAACGCACGGCGGCACGGCCGTGACCACCGGGCTGCTGGGCAGCGTCTCCAACGCGCTCATTCACAACTCGCCACGCCCGGTGCTGACCGTTCCCCACAGCACGGTCACTAGCCAGCTCGCTCAGTCCACCGCGGGCAAGTACCGAGCCGGCCCCGGAGCGTTTGCCCCGACGAGCCGCAGCGAACCGCCGATGGGCCGCTAGTCGCACGCCCATGACGTGCCCCTCGCAGTCTCCAATCACGAGCCAACCTCGCCAGGAGCGTCATGCCTTGCGTTTCATCTCCGTCACGCGCAGCGTGACGCCAAGAGGCTGTCCCGGTGAACGGCCAGACCCCTTACGGTCCGATGCGTTGCCGGCATTGCGCGGATGCCATCGGAGCCTATGAGCCGATGGTGCTGGTGACGCCCACGGGACCCCACGACACCTCACTGGCCGCTGAGCGGCAGCTGTCGGGAACTACTCACCCGTGCTACCACGAGGCGTGCTTCATGCAGACCGCTGACGGCAGCCGCTAGGCGTTCGGCAGATCCGGCCGCGTCCAGAGCGTCGTTGCCGCAGAACCATCCCCGGTCCTGTCCGAGCTACGCGACCCACGGCCACACATCGTCGGCCGGGGCGCGGATCGTGACCGCGTGTGTCGCGGTCAAGTCAGCGAAGGGAAGGAGATCGTCGCCCGGAAGGGCCCCCGGTGGCCGAGCATCGTCCTGGGGCGAGCGATGGGCATCGAGATCCCACGCTGGGCGGGAGCAGCCTGACGAGAATCCGCAGTACTCCGAAGCTCGACCGTGTTTCGCCCGGAGTCCGAAGGGTTGTGGAGAGCGTACGGTCTGCGAATGGCCACATACGAAACTGAGAGCCCCACTGCCCTTGACAACGTCACAATTCGCGACGTCATGCGCGCCGAGGTTCTCACGTGCGGTCCCGACGACGACCTGGCGACGCTCGCGAGAACCATGGTCACGCATGGAGTCCATGCCGCGGTGCTTGAGCGAGGGAAGGACGCCGAGCCGGTCTTCGTAGCGGATCTGGAGCTCGTCCGCGCCGGCCTGGAGCGAGCGGACAACGCTCGGGCCGGCGATCTCTCGCGGGAGCCGGCTCCATCGCTGCCGGCCGATGCTCCCTTCCGTCAGGCCCTGGCACGGATGGCCGAGCTCGACGTCGCGCACGTGCTGGTCCGGGATCCAGCGTCCGGCGCGCCGTGTGGCGTCCTCTCTCGAGCTTCGATGTCGCGGCCGCCTCGGGCGGACTCTGAGCGACACTCACGTCGGTGATGTCATGGACCCGTCAGTCGTCACCTGCGCGCCGGAGCATGTAGTCCAGTGCCTCGCCGAAGCTCTCCGCGGGCCTGTCCACGAGTTGAGCGTTGCGCGCGGCCTCCTCGCGCAGCTGCTCCTCGAACAGAGAGAAGAGGACGATCGCACCGACGCCGCCGGCGGCGAGCTTGCGCACTCCATCGAGTGTGGTGGAGAGCGGTGACGGCGAGGCCACCAGCGGATTGCCCAGGCGCAGTCCCAGATAGTCGGTCTCGAGCTCCATCACCCACCTCTGCGGGCGTCGGAGGGAAACTGGTGTGCGTTGCGAGTCGCCATTTCCTCGTAGGCTGCCAGCGCAGGTCGGCCGCATGCTGGGCGAGGATCAGCAGGCGGTCGGCCTCCTCCGGGCGTTGTTCAACGCGCGGAAGCGCAACTCTCCGTTACCGTAGTCGGCCAGCAGCATGCGGGGGCTGGGCGAGTCCAGCAGGAACGGATTGCCGCCATTCGCGCGCAGCGCCGGATCGAAGCGGATCAGTGGCCAGTGGCCGCTGGCGACCGCCCGGTACTGCTGGTCCAGCCCGTCGCGCATGTCGTACCCATGGGCGATGCAGTGGCTGTAGGCGATCACAAGCGACGGGCCGTCGTAGGCTTCGGCCTCGCGCATCGCGCTGAGGGTCTGTCGCGGGTCGGCTCCCATCGCGATCCGGGCGACGTGCACGTTGGCCAGGACGATCGCCTGCAGAGCGAGATCCTTGGTCGGCATCGTCTTACCGGCGGCGCCGAACTTGGCCACCGCGCCCAGCGGGGTGGCCTTGGACATCTGTCCGCCGGTATTGGAGTAGACCTCGGTGTCGAGCACGAGCACGAGCACGAGCACGTTGACGTTGCGCCCGCTGGCCAGCACGTGATCGAGCCCGCCGGAGCCGATGTCGTAGGCCCAGCCGTTCCGACCTCGACCGGGGCTGCTAAGGCGCTCGGTCTCGTCATCCCCGAGCTCGCTGGGCGCCTGAACGGGTGCCGGATGCCGACCGTGTCGTGAAGCACCTTGGCCACGGGCGTCTAGGCAGTTCGTCGTGCACGACGCATTGGAGATGATGTGGTGCGTCTCGGGGTCGTAGACCTCGTCGAAGTTCACACCGAGGACGACAGTCGCGTCCGGGGGCTCGCTGCCCTTGGCGGGCGCAGAGATGATCACCTTGCGCGCACCGGCGTCCAGATGCTGGGCCGCGGCGGCCCGCGTGCGGAAGTGACCCGTCGACTCGATCACCGTCCACATCGAGCTCCGTCCAGGGAAGTGTGCTCGGGTCGGGTCTGCGCCAGGGCGCGAACGGGCACGCCATCGATGGAGACGACGCCCTCGCCGCCGACGATACTCTGCCCGCGGCCCCCGACTCGGCATGCAGCGGGTCTACGCCCGCAGCGAGGGAGCGGCCGGTGGCGGCTGGGCCGGCGCGACCCGCACGCGGGCATCGACGATCGTGGCGCCCCGCGGCCCGGCGATCACCGGGTTGCAGTCAAGCTCAGCGATCTCGGGGTGCGCCTCGACCATCGCGCTGACGCGCAGGAGCACGTCTTCGATCGCGTCCAGGTCGCACGGGACGGCCCCTCGGAAGCCGTCGAGAAGCGCGAAGGTCTTCAGCGATCGGATCATCTCGCCGGCATCCCGATCTGTCAGTGGTGTGATCTTCACGGCAACGTCCTTGATCAGCTCGGCGGTCGTTCCGCCCGCGCCGCAGGCCAGTACGGGACCGAAGCTCTCGTCGTGTACGACGCCCGCGATCAGCTCGACTCCGCGGGGAGCCATCGGCTGCACGACGAAGCCCTCGAGCTCGTGCCCCATGCCGGTCACCGCGGCTTCGATCCGCCGGCCGGCCGCTCGCACCGCAGTGGCACCGTCGAGATCCAGCATCACGCCTCCGGCGTCGCTCTTGTGCAGCAGTCCGGTGGCGACCGCCTTGAGCGCCACCGGGACGCCGAGCTCGGCGGCCGCTGCCGCCGCGCCCGCGATCGCGGCGGCTGGCTATCAGCGTCTCGGCATCCTTCCCTTCGACCACGAGCGACAACTGGCGTCGGTGTTGGTCGACGAGCCTGGCGGTCATCGATGTGTCATCACGAAGGGAGCTCCCGAGGTGGTGCTGGATCGGTGTGTGCAGATCCCCGGCGGCGCACGATCGCTCCTGGATGCGTTGTTCTCTGAAGGTTCGCGCGTGGTGGCCGTCGCCTCCCGCTCGGCCACGGAGATGACGGCGCTCACCGCCCACGACGAGGGCTGGTGCACAGCGAGCAGCACGTGCCGTTCATCCGCGAGCTCTGCCAGTCAGGCGGGGGGCAGATCGATGGCGACACCTATGTCGGCGAAGCCTCTATGAGGCGGCGCTACACGCCGCCGGCGGCGCCTGCGAGTTGGTGCGGAGGCTGACCTCGGGCATGGCCGAGGCGGGGTTCTGCGCGCTGCGGCCCGCTGGGCACCATGCCGAGCGCGATCGCGCGATGGGCTTTTGTCTGTTCAACAACATGGCGATCCCCCGGCACGATCCGGCCGCTCAGCAGTCAGGCCGATCCCCCAGCGATGGACGCCGACTCGCGCGTGAGGTGGGCCGCGAGATAGTGAGCGGCGATCTTCGGCGGTGAGAGCTCGGGTGGCACGTTCGCGAACACCGACTGGCCTGCTGGATCCGGCCACGCCGGCTGAGCCCGCAGATAGCGGGGACTACCACCGGTCATCAGCACACCCTCGACGTAGGGTGAGAACGGCTGCGGCTGCACCGACGCGCCCGCGACCTCGGCGATCGAGTGAGCGACGACATCGGCGAGCTGCGCAGCCACTCCACCCAGCTTGATCGGGACATCGGTGGCATCACCGGCCGCCCACACGCAAGACGCATCCCGCACCTGGCCGAACTCGTTGACGGGAAGAAACCCGCCTCCGTCGCTGGTCAGCCCGTCCACCGCGGGCCCGTGCAGGCGCGGTAGGGCAACGATCCGGTTGGCGTGAAACGTGCGCCCACCCGGATGCACGACCACCTGCTGAGATTTCGGGATCTCACAGTAGGCCGACGTCACGACCTTGATGCGCCGCTCTGCCAGGAGCTCGGACACCGAACGGCTGACCTGATTGCCGAAGACCTCGAGCGGCATCCGCTCGGGCGTCAGAAGCGTGATGTCGAGGTCGGTCTGCATGTCCCAGGCGCGCTCGGAGGCCATGAGCGCCAGCTCATAGCCGGGGAATGGCCACGGCAGGGGCGCCGGTAGGACGATCGCCATGGTATGCGTGTAGCCCTCCTCGACGTCCTGCACCAGCCCATGGAGCAGCTCGTCAATGCGGGCATCGTCAAACGTCGTGGCGTGCTCAAAGGCAGGCTCGGCGGTCGCGCCGGTCGCCACCACGAGAGCGTCGTAGGACATCTCGGCTCCGTCGCTGGTGCGCGCGACCCGCTGCTCGACGTCAACGTGCGCGAGCGTGCCTCGCACCAGCTGGGCACCAGCCGCAGCCGTCAAGCCGGCGAGCCCGTAGTGCTCGGCATGACTGCGATTAAAAGGCTCCCCGATCGACAGCGGCCGGTAGACGAAGTCATCGCTGTCGGACATCACCGTGATGGCAACACGGTCGCCGGCGAGCTCACGCAGCGCAAAGGCCGCTTCCAGGCCAGCGACTCCGCCGCCGGCGATCAGCACCGCGAAACGCTCGTCTTGCTCTGGGTGTGAATGGCGATCGATCATGGTTCCTGCTCCTTGCGAGATTGCCGGGGGTGATCGTCAGAGGTGGATGTGCAGTCAGTCGCCGAGCACGAGGTCGCAGCGTTCAAACAGCCTGCAGCCAGCGGCTGCGACCGAGCACCGCGGCGAACAACTACGACAGGAACGCGCCGA
This sequence comes from Solirubrobacteraceae bacterium, assembly GCA_050999585.1. Classification (GTDB taxonomy): domain Bacteria; phylum Actinomycetota; class Thermoleophilia; order Solirubrobacterales; family Solirubrobacteraceae; genus Palsa-465. The sequence goes on from JBPCPC010000018.1 coordinate 5,904, forward strand.
CGAGCAGTCCGTTGGTGATGGCACTGGCAGTCGCGGGCTGTCAGGGCGTACGCGAACGCGGAGGTCGATCCCGGCCACCTCGCGCGGGTGGCGAGGGTCTCAGGGTCGGCGGCGAGGGGCTCCGGGTCGGCAACCGCCTGTGTTGACATGCCTGCAAGCCTACGTTGCCCTGGTCGCCGCGCCATCCGCCTTCAGTATCGCCGGCTTCCGCAGCAGCACGCCATCCGCGTCTCCGTAGTTCGCTCCCGCCACACCACGGTAGGCCCCGGATGGCCAAGCGGCCGGCACTCGAAAAGCTCCTGGCATGCTCAGCTTCAGCTCACACGCCCTAGACCGGGTGCGCATCCAGGATTGCATGCGGCACCCCATCCTCAGCTGTGATCCCGAGACGCCAATCATCGACGTCGCCGCCCTGATGTCCAATCGCTACGTGCATGCCCTGGTCGTGCGCGGTGACGATCGCAAACCCTCGGCGATCGTCACCGACATCGATGTGATGGCCTGCATCGCCTGCGAGGGCGACGGCTTCGCCGCCCGTGACGTGGCCACCGGCGAGCCGCTGACCGTGGCGAGCGCCAAATCGCTGCGTGACCCCGCCCAGCTCATGGCCGAGCACGGCACGACGCATCTCGTGGTCGTGGACCAGGCCAGCGGCCAGCCGGTGGGAATTCTTTCGACTACCGACATCATGGCCGCCTACGCGACCGCCCATCCCGTGCCGAGTGCCCCGTGAGCACGCTCGACTAGGCACGGAGCCAGCTCGCGATCACCACCCTGTTTCACTTCATCTTTGTCCCGATGTCGATCGGGCTGGCCTTATTCGTGGCCATCTGCCAGACCCAGCACTACCGCACCGGCAACGACGTCTAGACTTGGCTAAGACTAGGTCGGGGCATGCTCGGAGGGGCTCCTGAGCCGAGGATAGATCCGTCCTCGATTCGAAGTCTCCGTGAAAACCGGCTGGCTGACAACGCCCGCGCGGAGGTCAAGAACCACAACCGAGACTGCGCGATCCTCGCGGAACTCTTAGCGCCGGACTGCCTGATGTCGGTGTGGTCGCCGATTACGCCACGCGCGCGCTACGTCGCCAGGTCGCGGGGTGGCCGAGCGACGTCGGGCAGCGCAATCGGCCAAGAATCCGGCGCAGACGATCCTTTGCGGTCAAGGGCCGCTCTGACCGCCTGTTGCCATCGGCGAACGGCTCCGGTCGTTCGCGAGAATGCTCGTGGAGGCCGCGTCCACCGCCACCCGGCACTCCGGGCCGCGGACGTTCTTGATCGCGTCCGCCCTCGCCGCGACATCCAGATCGCGATCGTCGCGACCGGCCGGAGGGTGGCCCACCTGGGCGGATCGAGCGTGCCGACGACGACCCGCTCGCCCGATTGAACGCGAGTTACGCCTACGTTGCTCGCAGCCATCCTCAATCGAGCGCTCCGGCAACCATTCCTGTGGAGTAGGGAAAGCCCCCTGAGGGACTCGAACGTCGACCTCGTCCTCACACCATCGATCCGCTCACCGTTCCCGGGGGGCTGATCTAGATGATCTCGCCAGTCCTGTCGGACGCCGACCCGCCGCGTTGAGGCTCCAGGGCTTGCGACCCCTGTTGCGACCCTTTTGCGACCCCCGCCCCCAGTCAGAGCCGCTATCTGCGGCGGTTTGCTGCGCAGCGCTTCGGATGCATTCGGATGGTTTCACCCCTGCTAACCCGCCGAATTCGCTGATTCGGCGGGGCGTGTGAACTGATGGAGACGGCGGGAATTGAACCCGCGTCCGCAGTCGCGTGAAAGGTGGCGTCTACGAGCGTATCCGGCGCTCTGGTCTCGTCCCCCGCTCGCCTCGCCGGCCGGGTTGTGGGGGACCAGCTCCAAAAAATCTCCCCGGATCGGCTGGAGCGAACCTCACCGGGCAAGCCTGCTAATTGATCCCGGAGACTCCGCCGCAGGCAGGCCGGAGGCCAGGCCGCTCACGGTCTAGTAGCTAGTACTAGACGGCGAGCGCGTACTCGTGAGAGTCCGCACTTATTGTTTTCCCGGGTGTTTTACGAGGCCGCCCGGGACCTCGACTCGCAACCACCCCCACGAAGCCGACCACGTCGAAGCCTGTCGTCCCCGGGGGGTATGTCTACTGCGTGAAGTATAGGACGCCGGGCCGCGGGGCGGGCCTGCGAGAATCAGCGGCAGCGATGGAATCCGGCACACCAACCCTGCCCGAGCCCCCGCCCGGGCGCCCCAAGGGCTTCGGACCGATCCCGGGCCTGGAACCGCCCGACGGCTCCCCGGCGCACGCGCCGCCCCGGCATCAGCCCGCCGAGCGCCCTCACGCACACTCACGCCGGTCCCGAGAGTCGTTCTTCAAGCGCCGCATCGCCCCGGTCGGCGCCGCGATCCTGGCCTTCCTGGCCAAGCTCAAGTCGGTCCTGCTGATCATCGGCCAAATCAAGCTGCTGGCGACGGCTGGAACGATGCTCGTCTCGATCGTGGCTTACGCGACGATCTGGGGCTTCTGGTTCGCGGTTGGGTTCGTGCTGCTGCTGCTCGTCCACGAGATGGGCCACGTGATCGCGCTCAGACGCGAGGGCATCAAGGCCTCGGCCCCGATGTTCATTCCGTTCATGGGCGCACTGATCACCGCCCGGTCACTGGGCGACGACGCGCTGGCCGAGGCCCGCACCGGCCTCGCCGGCCCGATCCTGGGCAGCATCGGCGCGGCGGTGTGCCTGGTCGTCTGGCAGATCACCGGCCACGACTACTGGCGCGCGCTGGCGTTCACCGGGTTCTTCCTCAACCTCTTCAACCTGCTGCCGGTGGTGCCGCTGGACGGAGGCCGGGCGATGGCCGCGATGGCGCCCTGGATGTGGTTCGTCGGCTTCGCGGGGATGATCGCGCTGGCGGTCATCTTCCCCAACCCGATCATCCTGATCATCGTCGTCTTCGCCGCGTTTGAGACCTGGCGACGCTGGAAGCAGCGCCGCGCGGGCGGAGCCGAGCAGGAGCGCTACTACAGCGTCAGTCCGCGCAACCGCGCGCTGGTCGCGATCGTCTACCTGGCGCTGATCGCGCTGCTGGTCGTGGGGATGGACGCGACCCATCTGCCGCGCACGCTGGTCTGATCGGGTTTTTGGTTCGGTGGTCCGGGCGCAGGCGTCGCCTGTCATCGGACGTCGCGTTGGCGGTGAGCGGGCGTGGGTGTTTACGGCGCGAGCCGGGACGGCTTGTCAACCCCCCGTTGCGACGTGCATGGCGCGACAAGCCCAACCAGCGCTCTGAGCTCTGTCACCACCGCCCGCTCAGCCCGCAGCCGGTGACAAACCTCCGGCGGTCGATCGGGTATGTCGCACCATGCACGCCCGGGAGGCGGGCGTGGGTGGGTGGCGCGGCCGGTCGTCGCTGATCAAGCATCGAAGTTTCGCTGAGGTGGTCTGATCGGGGGGGCGATGCTTGACAGCTCCGCCCGCGCCGTGCAATGCCGCCAGGATGTCGGGGCTGACGCCCCGACTCGGCCAGAAACTGCCACAAAACTCCCACTCGATGAGATCCGGGAAGGGGTGTGGGCTGTGGGTGGCGGACACCGCGGTCAGAGACCCACACCCCTCGCGAACCCCCGTCGATTGGCACGGATGTGGTGTTTATGTAACGACCGGGGGCGCCAGCCCCCGGATCGTTGCCGCATAGCGCGACCACGCAGCGGATGTCAAGCAGCGCCCGCAAGCACACAGCAACCCACACCAAGACATCGCTGCTTGATTAGCCGAGGCGGGTCACGCTACCCAACCCCACCCCACCTCACCACCAAAAGCCAGACGTCAGCGACCCACCTCGCGCAGCTCCCGCTGGACATCGCGCGCGACGTCGCGCTTGCGGATCGAATCGCGCTTGTCAAACAGGTCCTTGCCCTTGGCCAGCGCGATCTCGACCTTGGCGCGCGAGCGCGGACCGGCGAAGTACATCCGGGTGGGTATCAGCGTCAGTCCGCGCTCGTGCGTGCGGCCGGTCAGGCGCTCGATCTCGCGCCGGTGCAGCAGCAGCTTGCGCGGGCGCTCGGGCTCGTGATTCGCCCGCGAGGCCGGTCCGTAGGGCGGGATGTAGACGCCGTACAGCCACACCTCGCCGTCGCGGATCGACGCGTAGGCGTCCTTGAGCTGGGCCTTGCCGTCGCGCAGCGACTTGACCTCAGTGCCCGTGAGCACGAGGCCGCACTCGAAGCGTTCGAGCAGGTTGTAACGGAACGACGCCTGCCGGTTGGTGGCGACGTCGCCGGGTGAAGCCTTGCGTTTCTTGCCTTTAGCCATATGTGCTCAGATCAGAAGGAAGCAGATCCACCCTACCCCGCGCAGTGTCGACGCGGGCGACGCGGACCTGCACCGGGTCCCCCAGCGCCAGCCGGCCGCCGTTGCGCGTACCGATCAGCGCCGTGGCCTCCTCGTTGAGCTCCCACCAGTCCCCGCGCAGTCGTCGCACCGGCAGCATCCCCTCATACCGCAGCCCGTCGCCGAACGCGACGAACGCGCCGGCGCCGATCAGGCCCACCACCTCGCCGTCGAACAGCTCGTCGCGATCGCCGCCCTCGCCCAGTCGCCGCTCGAGCAGGAAGCAGCGGGCGATGTCGTCGGCGTCGCGCTCGATCACCATCGCGGCGCGCTCGCGTGTGGATGTCCACGGGCCGGCGGCGCTCACCCAGCTGCCATCGGGCGGGGGCTCCCCGGCGATCGCCGACAGCAGCCCGCGATGGCAGATCAGGTCGGGATAGCGGCGAATCGGCGAGGTGAAATGGCAGTAGCGGGGCGAGGCCAGGCCGGCGTGGCCGCGGTTGCGATCGTCGTAGTAGGCCTGCTTGAGCGACCGCAGCACGAGGCTGGTCAGCGCGCGCGCTCCGTGCCCGCTGCGGGCCACCCAGGCGGCCACGAGCGCCGACGCCTCGCCGATCGCGTCGGCCGCCTGCTGGGGCGTGAGCTGGGCCCGGTCCCCACCCACCCCCGGCGGGGTCGGCACCCCAAGTGACGCCAACTGCTCGAGCAGTCGCTGCACCGCGGCCGACTCGGGCCGTTCGTGAACGCGATAGAGCGTGGGGATCTTGTGCTCCTCCAGGAACCCGGCCACCTGCTCGTTGGCGGCGATCATCAGATGTTCGATCAGCCGGTGGGACTCGGTCTGCATCGACAGCTCGGACTCGATCACGTCGCCGCGGCGATCAAACGCAAACGACGGCTCGGCCGAGTCCACCACCAGCGCCGAGGCCCGGCGCTCGCGGCGCGCCTCCAGCGCGGCGGGAGCCGCGCGGGCGGCAGCCGACGGCACCCCCCACGGCTCCGACGGGGACTGGATCCCGTCGAACAGCCGATCTACGTGGGCATGGTACAGC
>JBPCPC010000037.1:0-8296 GCA_050999585.1 Solirubrobacteraceae bacterium
CAGGTTGTGCGTTGCGGTGACCAATCGCCACTCCGATCGTGCGGCGGCTCTGCCTCTTCGCATGAACCGGTCGATCCGTCGGTTGTGTTTGATCTGGCCGAACACCGGCTCGATCGTGACCTTGCGCAGCTTGTAGAGCTCACGGCCGTGATCGGTCGCCAGGGTGTCGCGCATCTCCTGGTAGGGGCCGCCCTCCCAGCCAGGGCGGATCCCGGCACGTTGGTTGCCATCCGGAGGGACGAGGACCTCGATCCCTCGCTCAGTGATGGCCTGTATCTGAGCGGTGTGCCAGTAACCCGCGTCGGCGAGGACCGCGTCGGGCCGGTCGATGACACCAACCCGTTTCAGCTGGTTCAGGGTGGTGTCGAGCATCGGGCCGAGATGCGCGAAGTCCGGCGCGTCGTTGGTGACCTCCGCGGCGAGGACGACCTGGCGGTCGTTGACCGCGGCCTGCGCGTTATCCGCCCGGCGGGGTGGCGTCCCCTGGGTGCGCATCACCCGCGAGTCCGGATCTGATGTGTTGACCGCGCCGGCCGGGATCTCCGGTGGCGACCATGGCTTGAGCCCGATGCCGTGCAACCGCCCGCCGCGACGGTCGACCCCCTTGGCACGCCACTGCTCATACAGAGCGCTGGTGGCCACCTCGACCTGATGGCTCTGCTCCAACCGCCTGGCAGCCTCAAACAAACGGCCGTCGCGATCACGCGGAGTCGGGCGTTGCTGCTGCTCACGGTGACGCTCCAGCTCACGCCGTCCCTCGCGGAGGCATTCCTGGCGACCGTTCTTGCCGGTGACCGACGCCTGCAGATCAAGCGGCACCTCCTCCAGAGCTTCGTCCTCCCCGGCGGCTCGGCCCTTGCGCTCAGCGATCCGCCGCTCCGCTTCATCAAGCGCTGCCTTGCGACCCTCGGGGGTCCGCAACTGCTCCGGCAGCTCATCACCCCGGCTGTCGCCGTAGAGCTCGTCCTCACGCCGGTCGATCGCTTCGGCTTCGCGGAGGATCTCGGTCGCGATCTGGCGGTAGTCACGGTTGCGGTCCATCGACGCGTTGGCTTTGATCTTGGTGCCACCGATCGTGATCACCCCGACCGACCCCAACCCCTCCTCCCGACACAACCCCAGCACTTCGTCAAACAGGCCGTCGATGTCGTCCTCGCGACGGCGGCGGGACTCCGCGATCGTGGAGTGATCCGGGGTCCGCATCCCGGTGATCACCTTAAACGCGACATCCTCCTGACACGCCCGCTCAATCCCCCGAGACGACCGATCCCCGCGCGCATACGCGTACAGAAGCAACGCCACCAGGACCGCCGGATCAAACGGCGGGCGGCCCGCCGCACCGAGGCGATACGCCGCCCTGAAGCGGGCGAGGTCCATCTGCTCCACCGCGCCGAGCACAGTCCACACCAAGTGATCCTCGGCAACCACTCCGACAGCGACGGCGGCATCAACAACAACTGACCACGATCAACACCCACGAAATCTCGAGCCATCACTGAAGCGTCTTAAACCCAGCAGACGGACCGATACTCCGACAGTCTCGTTGATACGTGCGCGCATACCCAAGCCCGTCGGGCGCTGAGAGCTCACCCTCGATCACCGCGTGCGCCAGATCGTCATAGTCAAACGGATCGGGCTCATCGGGCTTGTCGACCTCAAAGCCATGCAGCACCCGCTGCATGTGGTCGATGAAGTTGTCGGTGAAGTACTCACCGCCGGTCCATTCATGCAAGCCCAGATCCCGTTGCTCCGCGATCGCCACCGCAGCCGCCCGATCCAGCAGATTCTCGCCCTCGGCGGGCGACAGCTCGCCGAGGTGAAACCGGGCTAGATCGTCCTCGTGCTCGTCGTGCTTCCACCACGAGCCGACCACCGTCGTTCGTAACGCCATCCGGAACCCTCCTCGCTCATCATCTCACCGCCGACGCGACCACGGCAGCCGCCAACGGCAGTAGATCACACGCGACTCCATCCTTGACGACTCCACCAACCCCGACGCACCACGACCGATCCGGCCACCGCCGCTTCGATGGGCAGTCTTCGAGAGATGGCTGCTCTTCGCACAGAGCCACACCGGGGCGAGCGCCTGCGTCGCAATCCGAGCGCCCGTAGCGGCTTGGTCGCCGCGGCTACAGCGAGGCCCGCGAGCGTGTACCGGGGTGCCTTCAGGCGGGATTGTCGTGCAAGGACTCGCGTGCTGATCTGCGAAGCTTTCGCGCGTGATCGCCCTGCGGTCGGTCCCGGATCTGGTGCGCGCCTGCCGGAGCGCTGCGTTGGCAGTCGGCGTCGTCACGTGCGTGCCGCTCGTGTGTCCGGTGGCTGCCGCCGCAGCCACCCTGACGGTCACCACCACCAAGGACGAGCTCGCCGCGCACAACGGGAGGTGCTCGCTGCGGGAGGCGATCGAGGCGGTCGAGACGCCCGGGGCGAGGACCGGCTGCGGGCGCGTCAACCGAGGTTCGAACACGATCGTGCTCGGCTCGGGTCGATACGTGCTGTCGATCCCCCCCCGGCGGGAGGACGACAACTCCAGCGGTGACCTCAACGTCGACGGCGCTGCGTCGCTTACGATCACCGGCGCCGGCGTGCGCGCGACGGTCATCGATGCGGGCGAGCTCGGGGACCGAGTGCTGTCGGTGGCGAGCGGCGCGCGACTCGTGCTGAGCCGTCTGAGCATCACCGGCGGGCGCGCACCAGCCGGATCGGCGGGTGCGAGCGGCGGCGCGGGCGCCAGCTGCGTCGCGGGCGGTGCCGGCTTCGACGCTGGAGCCCGCGGAAGCGGCGGGGGCATCTTCAACGGTGGGATATTGGTCCTCGAAACGGTCGCAGTCCGCGGGAACAGGGCAGGGGCTGGGGGAGCGGGCGGAAGCGGTGGAGGCGCCAACTGCAACGGCGGAGACGGCGGCCTGGGAGGCAGTGGCGGTGGCGTCTACAACCGGGGCAGGCTGACGCTGATCCACTCCACGGTTTCGGGCAACCGTGCCGGTGCGGGCGGCGACGGAGGCAGTGGGGACGCCAACCCGCTCCGAGCGTCCGGCGGGGGCGGTAGCGGAGGACCGGGCGGCGGCGGCGGCGGGCTCGACAACCGAGGCACGCTGTCGGTGACAGCCTCGACGGTCGCAAGCAACCGCGCCGGAGCCGGGGGAGGCGGAGGCCCGGGAGGTACCAGCGCGGGACCGCGCGGCGCCGGCGGCAGCGGCGGCGTGGGCGCCTCGGGGGGCGGCATCTTCAGCGGAGCCGGACTGCTGACGGTGCTTGACAGCACCCTCTACGACAACATCGCGGGCGATGGCGGCGGTGGTGGCGCGCTCACGAGTACGGGCGGCAATGGGGGCGACGGTGGCGGGATCGCGGTCGCGGGACCCAGTCGCGTGCGGAATGCGACCGTGGCCGGCAACGGAGTTGGGACCGGCGGCGCCCGCGGGTCCACGGCAGGCAACCCTGGCGCCGCAGGCGTGGGCGGAGGCCTGTTCGTCCAATCCGCGCGGGGCGCCGACGATATGCAGTTGCAGAACACGATCGTTGCCTCGAGCCTCGGCGCGAACTGCGCCGGGACCACCGGCTCCGCAATCGCGAACGTCGGCCGCGACCTGAGCTACGGCGACCAGACCTGCCCTGGTCGCCGTGGCAATCCCGAGCTCGGCCCGCTGGAGGACAACGGAGGTCCCACCGCCACGATGGCGATCCGGGCGGGCAGCGCGGCGACCGACGCATTTCCCGCTCGCAACGGCGGCTGTCCTGCGCGGGATCAGCGCGACGTCCGGCGGCCCCAGGGGCGCCTATGCGACATCGGCGCCTACGAGTCCGCGATCCCCCGGATCACGATGATCGCACCGTTCCAAGGCGCGTCCTACGAGCGTGGCTCGCGGATCCCCGCCCGCTTCCGGTGCGACGAGGGGGGCGTCGCCAGCACAATCGCCACGTGCACTGGCAGCGTCGTTGGTGGCCATGCGATTGGCACCGGGCGGCTCGGGACCGTGCCGTTCGTGGTCACGGCGACCGACAAGAACGGCACCCGGACCCGAATGACCGTCCACTATTACGTTTGGGTCTACCTCGACCCGGTCCGGGAGATTACCGGCCTGACCCCACGGCGGATCGACCTCGGCGTCGACTACGCGGGGAGCGGGCCGCTGCTGGCGATCGGCCGGGCCCACGTGACGATGGCCAGCGACACGGACTCGGGGCCATCGAGCTGCTGGGCGATCAGTTGCTGGCCCGGAGGCGGGATCGTCGTCATGCGACTCTTGGATGGTCCGTTCGCAGGCAAGTACGTATATGTGGCCGAGCACATCACGGTCAGCGTTCGGGCTGGGCAGACGGTCAGCGCCGGACAGCAGATCGCCACGCTCCACGGGGGGTACCCGTGGTCGGAATGGGGCTGGGCGGCCGGACCGGGACCCGAGGCGCTGGCGATGGCGGACGGCCACTGGTGCCACACGTGCGCCGATGTGGGCGATTGGTCGACGATCGAAGGGCGCAACATGAACACCCTGCTTATGCGGCTCGGTGCGCCCTCCGGGCTGTTCCAGCCGATCCCCAGCCAGAAAATGCCCCCGGGCTGGCCGACCTGGCTGGGCTAGCGCAGGCTGCGATCCAAGCGGCGATTCCTCGACGACCCCCCGCCCCGTCGTTCGCCGCCAGGATAGGTCGTGTGCGAGTGATCCGGGAAGCGGCAAGTGCGCCGCGCAGGACGGCCCGGTGCCGGCCATGCGCCGCTTCGTCCCAAGTCGGCTCGCGACCGGATGGGTGACCAGGCGCTCGCATCGAACACCGCGGGGTTGGCCGAAGCGGATGATCGGCGTCACCCACGATCTCGAACCAGACGATGCTAAGGCGTCGACGCTCGCATTGATCGCGCGCGCCCTTGCTCTCACCGCCGAGCCGGTGAGTTGCTTTCAAACTGCGAGCACAAGTCCGAGGGCTGGACCGCCTGACGCCTGCTTTCCGTCTTCCAGCGGAGGAGTGCTTTCAAACGGAGAGCACTCGTACCGACAGCACGGCGCTCACGCATCGTTTCGGCCCCAACGCGAGCGCGCGCTTTCGCGGAAGCGCGGCCAACTTGGGACGAGTGTCTCCGCCCACAGGCGTGAGCCGCGCGAAGCAGCGGCAACATCGGTAACGAAGGTGGGAGTGGTGGTGGCGCGACCGCCGGCGGCACGCGGTGAGGGGAGCCGGGCGTCCGTGCCCGGAAGGCGCACGCGCGTCCCAACGATCTCGCGGCCCGGGCGAACAACCAAAGTTCAGGCGCGCGGATTCAGGCGCCGTGATCGCGCGTCCGTGCGCGATGTGTCACTCGCGCGCGTTTAGAACGTGACCCTGGTCCGCACGCTTCGATTGATCCGACCGCACCGACGCCACCGCGTTGTCGTGGAACGGTGTGAGCTTCCCGACGTACCGGACCGCCTCGGTGTCTGCCGTGATGCGCGTCACTACGAGCTGCCGTCACGTTGCCCAACATCACGACAGACATGCACTCCACGCACTTCCTGTGCTGAAGACGCGCGAAGACGTCCCAGGGCCTCGAAAAGCCCCGTCGTTACGCGCGATTCGCCGCTCCCGCTCGGCCCGCAAGCCGTCGCGGCCGTGGCGCGGTGAGACGACTGAGGACATCCTGGGACGAGTACCTGCAAATCGCGGGGTTTTGAGCGTCTCGGGCATCAGCCGGTGGGGACCCCGCGCCGGCTGGCTGCTGCACTGCGAACGCCCCGGCAACGAGGGCGGCATGCTCCGCACGGGGCGCGAGGTGGAGGTAGGGCATCGTCGTCTGGATGTCGGCGTGGCCCATCCATTCCTGCTCGCGGCGGATGTCGGCTTTGGCGATCATCCGCGTCCCGAACGTGTGGCGCAGATCGTGGAAGCCGCAGTAGCCGGAGGCCGGCCGCGGTCAGGGCGGCCTTATAACGACGGCGGAGCGCAGAGGCGTCGAGATGATCGCCCCCTCGCCCGCGAACACCTGGTCATCGCCGCCGGTCCAGTGCTCGCGCCGGCCCAGCTGGGCCAGCGCCGTCGCGACGTCAGGCGCCAGGGGGACGGCGCGGACCCTGCCGGACTTCGGCGTCGTCAGGTGGCCGTTGTCGAAGCTCGCCGCACACGAACGGCGCTGCCGGCGAAATCGACGTCCCGCCAGCGGAGCGCCAGCAGCTCGCCCATCCGCAGGCCGGTGAAGGCGGCGGTCAGGTATACCGCAGCGTCCTGCTCAGACGCCGCCGCGCGGCCGAGCGCCCACACCTCCCCGGGGGCAAAGACGTCGATGTTGCCGCTGCGCTGCAGCGGCGGCTTCTCGACGTCGGCGACTGGGTTCACGCGTAGCTCCCACACCTTGCGTGGCCGCCGGAAGATGTCATGCAAGAGTACGAGCGACTTGCGGCGGGAGCCGATTGAGCCGCCTCAGCGAGCGAGCCAGGCGTCGATCGTGTCCGGCGTCACCGACTCGATCGCCGTCGGACCGAACGCCGGCAGCAGCTGCGTGGGCACGATCGACGCTCGATCCAGGCCGGCACGAGCTTGCGCTGGACCTGACGGCCGTCCGGCAGCCGGAACTTCGCCTACCAGACCGGCCCGCGCGCACGCTGCACGCGGGAGACGTGGCTCGACGGGGGGCTGACCTCCGGCGCTGCTCCCATGCCACAGTCTACGCGACTCTTGGGACATATCGGGGACATGTGTTCGACAGTGGCGGAACCACAGTCAGCCGGAAAGGCGCCATTACCAGCTACTTCCTAAAGCCCGCCTTCGGACTCGAACCGAAAACCTCTTCATTACAAGTGAAGTGCTCTACCAGTTGAGCTAGGCGGGCGCCCGCCGGGAAGTCTGGCACGGTCGGGAGTGATCGGACAGCCCGCTCGGGCGCGCGGCGTCCGACATTTGCCCCGCTTGCCCGAGACTTTTGCCGAATGGGCTCGGAAGGTCGTCGCGTAGCCTCTCCGTGGTGGCCGGCGAGACAGACCCGAACCCGCGTGAGTCGGTCAGCGCTCAGCTGGACCGTTGGATCACCGGGGACGGGCGCAAGACGCTCGACGGGCTGATCGAGCTGTTCGGGCGCGGGAGCTTTGCGCTGCTTTTCGTGCTGCTGCTCGGAGTTCCGGCGCTGCCGCTGCCCACCGGCGGCGCCACGCACGTGTTCGAGATCATCGCCGTGCTGCTCGCGGTGCAGCTGATCGCCGGCCGCGATCAGATCTGGTTGCCGCAGCGCTGGCGCAGGCTGCAGCTGGCCGGCCCGCGCCAGCAGAAGTTCCTCAACGGGCTGATGAAGCTGATCCGCTGGCTGGAGCGATTCTCACGACCACGGCTGGCGATCCTGTTCGAGCACCGGCTCACCGACGTCATCTTCGGGCTGCTGGTGGTTCTGCTCACTGTCGCCGCGTTCGTCGCGCCGCCGTTCAGCGGGCTGGACACGCTGCCGTCGCTGGGGGTCGTGTTGCTGGCGCTGGGTGTGCTCCTTCGCGACGCCCTCGTGGTCGTGGTCGCGGTCGTGGTCGGCATCGCCGGGATCGTGCTGGAAATAATCCTCGGCAGCGCCGCCATCAACGGCGTGAGCAGCCTCTTCTAGCCGGCGGCCAGTTCGGCCTCCCACCACGCCACCGTGTCGGCGATCGTCTGGCGAAACGGAATCCGAGGCTCCCAGCCCGTGTCGGCGGTCAGCCGCGAGTGGTCGCCGCGCAGGTCCATCACCTCGTGGGCCCGCACTCGGGCCGGATCAACGACATGCTCGACCGCGATCGGCGCGAGCACCTCGCCGAGCAGCGCCACCTGCTCGGCCGCCGACACCGACCTGCCCGAGGCGACGTTATAGACGCCCCCCATCGACCCGTTGCCCAATATCCGGTAGGCGCGCACGATGTCGCGGACGTCGGTGAAGTCGCGGCGGGTGTCGGGGTTGCCGATCACGATCCGCAGCCCCGACACCCCGGCCAGCCGCCCCTCCGCGGCCTGCCGGGCCAGCGATGACAGCAGGAAGATCGGCAGCTGGCCGGGCCCGGAATGGCTGAACGGGCGCGCCCGTACGATGTTGAGCTGATAAGCGTCGGCGTACACGTCACACAGGAGCTCGCCGGCCACCTTGGACACGGCATACGGATTGGCCGGCGCCAGCCGAGCGGCCTCAGTGATCGGCAGCGCCTTGGGCTGGCCGTAGACCTCACAGGTGCTCACCCAGACCACCCGCGCCTCGGGTGCCCGCAGGCGCAGCGCCTCGAGCAGGTTTGCCCCCGCGCCGACGTTGTCGCTCAGGGTCTCGGCGGGCGCGGCCCACGACCGGCCGACCGAGCTCAGCGCCGCCAGGTGATAGACGACC
>JBPCPC010000149.1:0-6222 GCA_050999585.1 Solirubrobacteraceae bacterium
CTCGTGGGCTCAGGTGACGGTCAGTTGTGCGTGCATTCCGTCGGCGTAGTGGTTGGGCAGGTTGCAGATCAGCTCGTAGCGCCCCGGGGTCAAGGTCAGCGTTGTCCAGCCGACGCTGCCGCTGGTAATCCCGTCCCCGGTCCCGCTGGCGCAGCTACGCGAGGCCTCGCCCAGGCTGCCCGTCTCGGCGACCTTGCCGTTGGTGGCGGGCACGCGCCGGCCGGCGGCGGCGCCGCCCGTCAGCTTCAGGATCACGAGCTCGTGCGTGCGCCAACCCAGGTTTGACGCCACGAGGCTCACCTGCCCGGCGGGAACCGTGCCCGCTGAGATCCGCAGCATCATGTGCGCGCCCATTGGCGCGGTGCCGCCCATCATCTGCGTCATGCCCATGTCGGCCAGTGTCACGTTGAGGATGTGACCCGGCAATGACCGGGGCGCCGAACAGTTCGCTCGCGCGAAATGGTAGCCAGCCTCACCGCCTCTCATTCCCGCGCCGGTCGATGCGCCGGTCGAATGACCGCCGCCGCCCATCATTCTCGATCCGTTCGAGCTGACCGACCCACAGCCGGCCAAGGCCAGACTGGCTAGCGCTGCGGCGACGAGCATCAACTTCCGGCCTACAGAAGCGACCGCATCCACGCGGGCGTGAGAACGTGAGAGGCCCAAAGTTCTGTTTAGCCGGCGCCCGCGAGAACTGCTCGCACAGCTCGTTGGCTCGGACTGATCGGGTGCTACTGAAGGGCGGTTCAAGGACTCAAGCTCGTGACGGGTTGGCTACTCGATCACCTGGAAGGAGTGTCGCACATGCCGACCGAGTCGCTGAAGCCGAGAAACGTAGGCTCGCCAAAGGTTGAGGCGAAGCTCAAATGGATGGTACTCCGGACGCCAGCGCGCGCTGGCCCACAAAACAAACTCCGGCAAATCGATACCCATACGTCGCCAGTCAGCGCCCCCTGGACCCAGAACCGCCACGGAAAGCCCCCCAGCACGACTGGACTTCCTCTGCTTTGATGGACATCTTGATCTGACCCGTGAAAACCGGCCTGGCTCATGCCTCCGAGCCTCGGCGCGTGTGGTCGACACCGACAACGCAGACCGGTTCGAGGGGCTTGGCCCGGCTCGGGGTGCGGACGCTCGAAGGGGTGCCCGGCGTGGAGGTGTTCCGTCTCACCGAAGGCGAGGCAGGCGCGTGACCGCTTGCGGAACGCCGCTGCGTCGGCATGATGCCTGATCGGGGCGAGCGTTCGATCAGCACCCGAGGGGCCGGGCGAAACTTTGGAGCGGTGGGCGTGTGACCGTCAGGGGAGCGCGAGCTGCGTGATGACGACGAGTGCGCCACCGAGGATCGCGAAGGTCAGGGCAGTCATCGCCACCTTGGCGCGCGTGCTGGGCTGGGCCGGTGGTGGTCGTGCGGACATGGCGCCCATCGTCCCGCGCCCGCTCGGCGCGGAGACGGGCTCCTTGCGGACCGTGAGCATCCCATGCTTCATGTGGTGCGCGACGAGCCACCAGTTGATGGGGTAGGCGCACGCGAATCCCACGACCAGCGCCATCGACATGATGAACCAGAACTCCGGTCGAGCCGGGTCGTTGCCCCCTGCAATCTTCTGCCTCGAAAACCGCGCCGTGAGCTGCATCCCGGTCATCAGCAGGTTCATCGACAGCAGCTCGGGCAGGAACGTCATCCGCAGCGACCGGGCGTACGACCCGCCCGCCATGTCGCGCATGGCGAACGCTTGGAAGTACACCCACCCGAACCCGAAGCCCAACGCGTACTCGAGGAGGAAGTCGGGCCAGAAGGCCAGGGCCAGCCCGGCGCCGATGGCCGCGCCGACGATGATCCCGATCCCGTCGCCCGCGGCGCAGTGCATCGTCGACCCCAGCACCTGGCGCCACCGGACCGAGACGTACTCCTCGTGGGTCCCGGGGAGCGGCTCCCGGCAACCCAGCACGTAGAAGAACGCCCCGATCGGGCCGGTGAAGGCGGTGAGGATAACGAAGGCCCACTTCAGGACCGTCGCCTCCGGTGTGGTCCGCCAGACGTCGATGGCGACGAACAGGAACGACGGCACCGTGAGGATCCACCACAAGAGCATGACGCCGTCGAGCACCGTCGGAGGCTATCGCGACGCTGGCACGGAGGCCGACGAATGGGAAGGGATCCGCTGCGCTGATGGATGGCCAAGGGCAGATCTCGTGTGGGCACTTCGGTGCCCACGTGTGCAGGATCCGGACCTGAAGGCAGCCGCCGTGGACCGACGCGCCGGATCTGACGAGATCTGTCGGTCCTGCGGCGCGCACTTTGGCTATGACGACGCGGCGGGAGGCGATCCAGCGACGAGAGGCGGCGTACCGAGAGCTGCTCCGTCGTTGGAGAGCAACCGGTTGGCATCCGGCGCGCCGAACCCGACCGGTGATCCCACACCGATCCCCCGAGCCGACCCCGATCAGCCACAACCGGTGAGCGTTGACCGGACCCCACAACGACCTCGGTAGCAGCCTGGTCAACCGAAGCGGGTCAGCTCCACGCCGGCGGACCAGGCCGATGCGGTGCTGGCCGAACGGTTCGCCCGTGGCGAGATCGATGCCGAGGAGTTCACCCCGCCGCCGCGAGCTGCTGCACAGCGGCGGCCGCGGCGGCTCACGCCGATGAGCTGGCCGGTCGCCCGGGCGGCGGAGGCGAGTTCGGCGACCTTCTCCCCCGCATCGCCCAGCGTGACGCTCAGCAGGCCCCGCGAAGCCCGGACCGCGACGCGCGGATCGCCGTACTCGAACGCGCGATCGCGGACCTGCGCGCGAGCCATCGGCGGCTCGGTGCACGACCCGACCGACCCGGTCGGCCGCGTGCTGTTCAACGTTCTCAGGATCGCTGAATTTGAGTCCGACCTCATCAGGATGCGAACGAGGGAGGGCATGAAGGTCGCCGAGGCCAAGGGTCGGCTGCGCGGCAGCAGCTCAAGCCCGCGCAGGAGGCGCACCTGGTCGAACTCTGGCGCGCCGGAAGCAGACCCGCGCCGAGCTCACCGAGCTGCTCTCCGTGGCCCGTCGCACCGTCTACCGCGCAGTGGAACCAAAGACTGTTTGGGCTCGCAAGGCGTGAGCAGCCATGTCTTCGTCGACGAGAGCAAGACGCGCGACCACCAGATCACGCGCGGTCAGTCGGTCGCGGTCTCCGGGGCCCGCCGCGTCACGCGTTCGATCAGCCGGGTGCGGACCGAGCCAAGCTCGGAAAGCTCACCGAGGTCTGCGGGAACGCCCTCCGTGATGAGGTTCATCTTGGAGACGAACTCGGGCTGGAACTTGCCCACCTTTAGCTCGATGACCACAAAGCGGCGCAGGGCGTGGCGGTAGAAAGGGAGGTCGAGGAAGAACTCCTGGTCACCGACGAGCAACGCCTTCTGGCGCCCGTAGAACGCGAAGCCGGTGACGAGCTCGAGCAGGAACTTCTGGATGTCGACGATCAGCGCCTGCTCGAGGTCGCGCTCCTGTGCGTCCTCGGCCAACTCGAGGAAGTCGAACACGCAAGGGTCCTTAGTCGCCGCCAACGCGCGGTCGGCGTCCGGCGGCTCCAGAGTCGCCTCGAAGTTCGTGACCGCGGCTCCAGCGCGACGGTGTAGCTCGAGGGCGATCTATCCCTTGGAGGTGGCGCCCGGACCACCGGTTCTCGGCCGCCTTCGTGGCGTACCAGGTGTACAGATCGGGCTGCTGAACGAAGTTGTCGAGCAGGGTCCGATGCGCCGTCCACGAGATTTGTGCCCTCGCTAGTGGCGTTTTCTTCAGCTCGGGCACAGGGCCCCGAAGCGGCGCCTGTAGAACAGGTTGCGGCGGGAGAACCCGCGCGCCGAGCCGGTTTCCGCGCGAAGGTCCTCCGCGATACGGCCGACGACGTCGTCGCCCAACCGCCGATCTGCTGCCCGGCGAGGATGTCCCGCCCGATCGACCAGCAGAGCATCACTAGCTGGCTGTTGAGCGCTCGAGCGGCCCGCGCCTGCGATTCACGGATCTGGCGCTTGAGGCGATCGATCAGCTCGCGATAGCTCGCCACCGACGCAACCACCTCGACGTCGCCGCCGCAGCGAGGAACAGGAAAATCGGAGGGCATCGCCTACCGTGAGCCCCATCGCCACCGCCGTTGACGTCGACTCCACCCCGGCAGGACTCGAGATATCACGCTCGATAAGGGATTATGTATAAAAGCCCTGTAAACGGGTGGTTCTAGGGTTCGCTTATGTCAACCAGTCAGCGCTTCGCGCGTGTCCCTCCGCCGTGGATGGGACCGCCCGAAGTGCTTTGCATTATCGGATTGGGTTCACGATCGCCAGCAGCAGCGCAATCAGCCCGGCAAGTACCAGCACGCCGATGATCGCCGAGTACGTGTCGCGATGGAACTTCATACCCCGCTCCGGTCTTCGCCAGACTTGGTCGGCCGCGGAGTCACGTTCGAATCCGCCGCCGCGCCCGGTTGCGCCAGGTCGCGTCGGACCTTGCCGCGACGTGGCCAGGAGTCGTGCACTCGGCCCATCTGCGAGCACAGGATCATGATCGCGAGGCCTGCGACCGCGAGCCACACCAGGTCACCGGCCCCTCCGGACCTAGACAGTCCGTTGAATCCGTTGCCGAGCGCGTAGATGCCCAGCGCGGACAACGTCAAAAAGACCACCATCTCGATCGCTCGCCTGTGGGCGGAGGGAGCAGGTGGACGCGGTAGCTTACTCATCCTCAGTCTCCTTGGCTCGGGGGGCCATGAGTGGCGCCGTGACGCTCATGTAGGGAAGGCTGATCCAGCTCTCCCGGTTTCGGATAGCGGTAGATGAAGCGGTAGAGCTTAAGACGTCTGGGCAGGCTGCGCACGCCCGGGACGAACGGCACAAAAAACAACAGGATGGCGGCGAAGAGAAGGTTCCAGAGCACAAACCCGGACCCGGTCGTGCCGCCGGGAAAGACCACATGGAACACAGATGGAACGATCAGGTACCAAGGACCGACGTTGAAGCCGCGTTCCTTGACCATCCCCCACTGATCGTCGGTCAGGCCTTGCGCGACCGCCGTGTTGAGCATGTGCGGGTGATCGTAGAGCCAGATGTTGGCTCGCTGCCCGGCGTGGCCGGGATCGGAGGCCTCGAGACTCTGCGCGAGGAAGCCGGTCTGGGCAAGGCGCAAATCGGCCTCCACCAACCTCGGCACGGGACCGAAGTCGCCCTTGAGCATGCCGAGCTTGGCGATATTGGGGCTGACCGCGGCCCCCATCGCCGGACCGTTCGTCCCCATAGTGGCTCCGCTGATCGAGATCTTGCCGAGCGCCTTGTCGTAGTTCGAGGCCCACGCGATCTGCTGAGCCGGGCTTGCCGCCGCGAAACTCGCGACCGCCTGACGCACGCGGGCCGGCTGCAGTCTCGGTAGTCCTGGCACCGAAACCGGGCCAAGCAGCGGGAGCGCGGCACGGAGCGGGTCAAGCACGAACACTTGCGCCGGAGGGCCCAAACCGAACTCTTTGACGTTTCCGGCAGAACTCGACGTGCCGTCGAGCTCCTGCGTGAAAGCCAGCACCGCGCCGCCCGGATCGGCCTTCGATACGCCCGCGATCGTGTCCCGCCGGTAGTTCGGTGACCCGAGAGACGCCGCGAGAACTACGACAACGATGATCAGGATCACCGAGATGAGCGGGTACTTCCAGAAGACGTGACGGACCAGCCGTTCCGGGGGCGCGTCGCTGCCGTCCCGCGCAGCCATCACGATGGCTCCTGCGTCGAGGGAAGCGGCCTGTTCATCCCATTGATACGCACCAACACGATGTGCCCCAGGATCAGGCCGGCAATGACTATCGGCATAAGGGCGACATGAATCGTGAGGTCAGCGCTGAAGTTACCCGGGCTGAACAGGTTGAAGAAAAACGGCTGGATGAACAGCATGTTGTCGGAGTGCAGCGCGACGAACTGAGACTCCCAGTCGCCGCGCGCCAAGATCCCAAACAGGTTCTCGCCCATCGCCAACATGAAGATGCTCAGGCCAATCCACCAATTGAAGATTCGCCGGCCGCGGAACGAGCCGGTCGCCCAAACGCGGAACATATGCAACAGCGCGAAGAAGAAGAAACCGAGGCTCCGTGGATGATCGTAGGTGACCGGGACCGGCTGGCTGGTCGGCGGTTGGTGGTCTGAGCAGGCTTTGTTCGGTGGTTGCGGGATGCGGTTGGGGGCTCGGAGACGCGCACAGGTTCGGACC
>JBPCPC010000187.1:0-29538 GCA_050999585.1 Solirubrobacteraceae bacterium
GGTGCTGGTGGCGCCGGTCGAACCGGTCGAACCGGACGCGCTGGCGCCCCCGGTGCCGCTGGCGTTCTTGACCGTCGTCGACCCCGATCCGCCGCAGGCGGCGACCGCCGCGGCGGTGAGCAGGGCCAGTCCTGCGCTGGAGATCCGCATCCGGTGATGTTCGCCCTGCGCAGGGCCAGATCCTCCCCGCCGGGCCTCGTGGGCGGCGCATGCCAGTATCCAGTTGCCGGCCAGACTCGCCATGCAGCTCGCCCCTGGAACACAGCACCCTCGCAAGCGCCGCCAGCTCGACTGGGAGCTGATCACGTGCGGCATCAGGGGCCACGTGCTGGCCCGCGGCGCGCACGACGACCCCCGCCTGACGCGCGACGGGGAAGAAGCGCGCTGGCACCGCTGCCTGCGCTGCGATGCCTGGGTGGCGCTGCCTACTGACCCCGTCACCCCACGCCCGGCGGGGGCAACGGGCGATGACCAGCTGGTCGTACCGCTGCGCGGGAAGGCCCTGCGCGACCGGATCGTGCTGCGCCTGATCGCCGTCGATCGGCTCGTCCACTTCCTCGTGCTCGGGCTGCTGGGCATCGGCGTGCTGGCGTTCGCCGCCAATCGCACCACGCTGCGTGACGCGTTCTATCGCGTGCTCACCGCGCTGCAGGGGGGCGTTGCCGGAGGGCCGGTCCAGACCTCCGGCCACGTTGGCATCGTCCATGACCTCGATCGCCTGTTCACGCTGCGCACGGGAACCCTGAAGGAGGTCGGCATCGCGCTGCTGGTGTACGCGGCGCTCGAGGGCGTGGAGTCCGTCGGGCTGTGGCTCGCCAAGCGCTGGGCGGAGTACCTGACATTCCTGTCGACCGTGATCCTGCTTCCCCTGGAGATCTACGAGATCGTCGACAAGGGCACTGTGCTGAAGGTGATCGGCTTCCTCATCAACCTCGCTGTGGTCGTCTACCTGCTGCTGCGCAAGCGCCTGTTCGGGTTGCGCGGGGGCGCGGCCGCCGAGCGCGCCGAGCGCGAAGACGACAACGGCTGGGACGCGGTGCAGCGCGCGACGCCACCGGTCGATGACGGCATCGCCACGGCGACCGCGCCGTGAACCCGACGGGAGCGGCGGACCCGGAGCGCGCGGGCGAGGCCGAAGTGCAGGCCGAGCTGCGGCGGGTCGGCGAAGCGCTGGCGGCGGCGTTCCCCTCCGGCGCCCGCCAGCCGTTGCGAGCGCTCGACGCGCGCGCGATGGACCTGGCCACCGGCGACCTGCAGTTGCGCGCCGCGCTGTTTCGCTTCGTTGACGTCGTGCCCGCCTGCCGGTCGCTCGACGATCTCGCCCGGCATCTCGTCGGCTTCCTCGGCGAACTTCCCGAGACGCCGCCGCCGATCACGGCCGCGCTGCGCGTCTCAAACACGCGCGCGGGTCGAGCGGCGCTCGGCGCGGCCGCCGCCGGCGGGGTCCGACACTTGGCCCATCGCTTCATCGTCGGTGAGACTCCGGTGGCGGCGTTGGGCACGCTACGCAAGCTGTGGGATCACGGTGTCGCGAGCTCGGTCGACCTGCTCGGCGAGGCGACCGTCACCGAGTCAGAAGCCGATCGCTACGCCGAGCGCTGCCGGGACGCGATCTCGCAGCTGTCGCGCGCGACCCGCGACTGGCCCGGGCGCTGGCTGCTGGAGCACGACGGGGTCGGCGCGCTGCCGCGAGCCAACGTCTGCGTCAAGATCTCGGCGCTCACGCCGCTGCTGCGCCCCGACGCCCCCGCCCGCGGGCAGGACGACGCCGCTCGGCGCCTGCGCCCGCTGCTGCGGGCCGCCCAGGCCGGCGGCGCACACCTGCACATCGATATGGAGTCGCTGGACTCGCGCGAGACGGTGCTGGCGCTCGTGCTGGCGCTGCTGGACGAAGAGGAGTTTCGCGCCGGACCGTCGGCCGGCCTCGTGCTGCAGGCCTATCTGCGCGACTCCCCCGAGCAGCTGGACCAGGTGGTGGCCTGGGCGGGTGACACCCGGCGCGAGCCACCCCTGACCGTGCGACTGGTCAAGGGCGCCTACTGGGACCACGAGCTCGTCCAGGCCCGTCAGCACGGCTGGGAGGTCCCCGTGTTCCAGGACAAGGCCGACTGCGACCGCAACTTCGAGGGGCTCACGCGCGGGCTGCTGCTCGCCCGGCCGCGGCTGCGGGTCGCGATCGCCTCCCACAACCTGCGCTCGGTGGCGCACGCGATCGCCTTCAACCGGGTCAGCGGCGGCAACGACGATGATCTGGAGCTCCAGGTCCTGCGCGGGCTGGGCGACGAGCTCCAGCACGCCCTGGCGGCGCGGGGGTTCCGGGTGCGCACCTATTGCCCGGTGGGCGATCTGGTGGCCGGCATGGCCTACCTGGTCCGGCGACTGCTGGAGAACACCTCCAACGACTCGTTCCTGAGCGCCCAGGCGAGCGGCACGCCGCTGGAGCAGCTGCTCGCTGCGCCCTGAATCCGACGTGACGCAATCTGGCGACCTATACGGTCGCTCAGTTGCATCACCCCCCACGCGCCGACCCGCATAGGCGCCCAGGACCTGTGCCTCGCGGCGCGGGCGGCCGAAGATCGCGGTGAGTGGATCGCGGCTGTGGTGGTGCTCGACGGTGAGTGACGGATCCACCACGCAACGGAGCGGTCCTCCGAGCCAGCGTCGATCAGGATCACATCGACCTCCCCCGCGCCTGCTGCCCGGCGAGGCTCGACAGGCAGCGCCGGAGGTTGTCCTACTCGTCGCGGGCGCGGGTGATCACGCTCACGCCAAGGCGGGCGCAGCCGATATCCACGCGCCGAGGCTACCAGCGCCCGACCGCGTAACGTGCGGCGAGGAAATGCCACAGCCGTTCGCCAACGAACCGGTGCTGGAGCTGCGCCGCGCCAATGTCCGCGCCCGTCTGGAGCGTGCGCTGACGCGCGTCGACGCGGAGCTACCGCTGTCGGTTCCGGTGCGGATCGGCAGTGACATCCGATCCGGTGACCAGCTGATCTCAACCGACCCCGGCGCTCCCGACACGGTCGTCGCTCGCGCGGCGGCCGCCACCGAAGCTGATGTCGACGCGGCGGTGTCGGTCGCCGAGCGCGGCTTGCGGGAGTGGCGGGCGGTCGGTGCCGCGGGTCGGGCTGCTGCGCTGGTCCGGGCCGCCGCCTGGATCCGCGAGCGGCGGCTGGAGCTGGCGGCACTGGAGGTGCGCGAATGCGCCAAGCCGTGGCTGGAGGCCGACGGCGATGTCTGTGAGGCGATCGACTTCCTCGAGTACTACGCGCGCGCCGCGGTGGCGCTCAGCGCCGGCCGCGAGCTGCTGCAGGTCCCCGGGGAGCACAACGAGCTCACCTATGTGCCGAAGGGGATCGTGGCCGTGATCTCCCCCTGGAACTTTCCGCTGGCGATCCCGTGCGGGATGACCTCGGCGGCGCTGGCCGCGGGCAACGCGGTGGTGCTCAAGCCTGCCGAGCAGTCGCCGGCGCTGGCCGAGCAGCTCGTGCAGGCACTGCGGGCCGGCGGCGTCCCCGCGGCAGCGGTATCACTGCTGCCGGGCGAGGGCGAGGCGGGCGCGGCCCTCGTCCGCCATCCGGGGGTACACGCGATCGCCTTCACAGGCTCGCTTCCGGTCGGTCGGGAGATCGTGCGCTCGGCCGCCGACACCCCCGATGGCCAGAACCACTTCAAGTCGGTGGTCGCCGAGCTGGGGGGCAAGAACTGCGTGATCGTCGCCTCAGACGCCGACCTCGACGAGGCGGTGCCGGCGATCGTCGGGTCGGCGTTTGCCTACGCGGGCCAGAAGTGCTCGGCGGCCTCCCGGGTGCTCGTCTGCGAGCCGATCGCCGACCAGCTGCTGGAGCGCATCGCCGGCGCGGTGCGAGGCCTGCTCGTCGGCCAGGCGCAGACGCTGGGGACCGACGTCCCGCCGGTGATCGAGCACGCGGCACAGGAGCGGATCCTCGGCTACGGCCGGCAGGCGGCCGCCGACGGTAGCGTCGTCGCGACCGCCGAGCCGCCCGCCGGGGATGGCTGGTTCTGTCCGGCGCTGGTGGTGGCCGACCTGCCCGACGACTCGCCGGTGCTGGCCCAGGAGGTCTTCGGTCCGTTGCTTGCAGTCCAGCAGGTGCGCAGCGTCGAGCACGCCTGCGACCTCGTCGACGCGCTCTCCTTCGCGCTCACCGGCGGGCTGTTTGCGCGTGACCCGGGCATCGTTCGCCGGGTGCGCGAGCGAACCCCGGTCGGCAACCTCTACGTCAATCGCGGGATCACCGGCGCGATGGTTGGCCGGCAGCCGTTCGGCGGCAACCGCTTGTCGGGGACCGGGCTGAAGGCCGGAGGCCCGGACTACCTGCTGCAATTCGTGCAGCAGCGCGCCGTCAGCGAGAACACGATGCGCCACGGCCTCGTCGTCTGACCGCTCGATCCGCGCCGCCCCGGGGTTGATTTCTCGGCACGGGGGGGCATTATTGGCGCAGGGTGGTTGTATCGCTGTCATTGGTCTCGAAGCTCGCGTTCGCGATCGTGCTGGGGCTGGCGATCTTCGTCAGTGCCTGTGCGCGTGCTCCGCGCCGCTCGGTTCCCGCCGCTGAGCTGCGCCGCCTGGTGGCCAGCGCGCTGATCCTCTACGCGGTCGGAGGCCTGGCCACGCTGACCCATCACCCTGCGCTGGCCGCCCTGGTCTACGCGACCGGGATTGCGATCGCGGCATTAGCGGCGTGGCTCTCACGGGGACGCGACCAGGACGATCCGCCCGACGGCGACGAGCCGCTGCACGAGCCGCCGCCGCCCGAGCCCGATGGGGTGCCGCGGTTGGAGTGGGAGCGCTTCGAGCGCGAGTTCCGCGACTGGGAGCGCCGTACTCGCCAGCCGACCGGCCGAACCTAGTGTCGTGATTGCCGCGAGGCTGCCACCGAATTTATGAATCACGGCACCTAGCGCGTCGCGGCGCGATCGAGCAACAGCTGGTGCAGCCGCGGCTCGCCGGTCAGCTCGGGATGAAACGAGACCGCGATCAGGTTGTCCTGGCGAACGGCGACCGGATGTCGGTCCACCTCGGCCAGCACCTCCACCTCGGGGCCGATCTCTGCCACCCACGGGGCGCGGATGAAGATCGCGTGCAGCGGCCCGCCACCGAGATCGCGGATGTCCAGGTCGGCCTCGAAGGACCGCAACTGGCGGCCGAAGGCGTTTCGGCGGGCGAGGATGTCAAGGACGCCGAGGTGGTCGCGGTCGAGCATGATCATCCCGGCGCAGGTGCCGAGGATCGGGGTGCCACGCCGGGCGAGCTCTCGCAGGGGATCGCCGAGCCGCTCGCGCTCGATCCCGAGCGTCATCACCGTCGACTCGCCGCCCGGCATCACGAGGGCGTCGAGCGCCTCCAGGTCGGCGGGCACGCGAACCTCGCGAGCCGTGGCGCCCAGGCGGCTCAGGATCCTCGCGTGCGCCTCAAAGTCGCCCTGCAGGGCGAGCACGCCAACCGTCGGCGCCCCGTCCGGTGTGTCGCCCACGGCTACCAGCCGCGCGCGGCCAGCAGCTGCTCGGACTCGAGCTTGGACGTCTCGAGGCTGACCATCGGCTGGCCGAGGCCACGGCTGGCGGTGGCCACCCGCGCGGGATCGCGGAAATGGGTGGTCGCCTCGACGATCGCGCGGGCACGCGGCGCGGGGTCCTCTGACTTGAAGATCCCGGAACCCACGAACACGCCCTCGGCACCGAGTTGCATGACCAATGATGCGTCCGCCGGGGTGGCGATCCCGCCGGCGCAGAAGATGACGACCGGCAGGCGGCCCTCGACGGCGACTCGGCGCACCAGTCCCAGCGGCGCTCCCAGCTCCTTGGCGGCGCTCGGAAGTTCCTCGAGGTCCATCACGGTCAGCCGTCGGATCTCGCTTCGGATCCTGCGCAGGTGTCGAACGGCCTCGACGATGTCACCGGTGCCCGCCTCGCCCTTGGAGCGGATCATCGCCGCGCCCTCGCCGATGCGTCGCAGCGCCTCCCCGAGGTTCGTCGCACCGCACACGAACGGGATCTTGAACTCCCACTTGTCAATGTGGTTGGCCTCGTCTGCGGGTGTCAGCACCTCGGACTCGTCGATGTAGTCGACCTCCAGTGCCTGCAGTACCTGGGCCTCGGCAAAGTGCCCGATGCGCGCCTTGGCCATCACGGGGATGGTCACGGCCTCCTGGATGCCGACGATCATCTCCGGGTCTGACATGCGCGCCACGCCGCCGTCGCGCCGGATGTCGGCGGGAACGCGCTCGAGCGCCATCACCGCGGCCGCCCCGGCGTCCTCGGCGATCTTGGCCTGTTCGGGGGTGACCACGTCCATGATCACGCCGCCCTTGAGCATCTCGGCCAGGCCGGCCTTGACGGTGAACGTGGCTTCGTCGCGGGAGCTGCTGCCGTTCTCACTCACTGCGGGCCAGTGTAGCCGTCCCCCACCCGGCGCTAGGTTCTGCAACCGATGAGCTGTGCGTCCGTCTTTGTCCGCGATGGCGATCGCTACCTGGCGACCGAACTCGCCCTCGGCCCCTGGGTCCCGGGCGCCCTACACGGCGGTGCCCCCGCCGCGCTGCTGGCGCACGCGTTCGCCGGCGCGACGCCCGCCCCTGGGATGCGGCCGGCGCGGATCACCTATGAGTTCGTGCGGCCGGTGCCGGTGGGCCCGCTGTCGGTGCGCATCGAGGTCGTGCGCCCCGGCCGGCGGGTCACGCTGCTCGACGGATTCCTGACCGATCCCGACGGTGTCGAGGTCACGCGCGCGCGAGCGCTGCTGCTCGTGCCCTCAGAGATTGATGTCGCTCCGCTGCAGCCGCCACCGTTCCCCGGCCCCGAGGCCGGAGAGGCCAACGACTGGACCAACCAGAGCCCGATGTTCGCCACCCACGCGATGGAGATCCGCTTCGTCGAGGGGGTCTTCCTCCGGCCAGGTCCCGCCGTCGCCTGGTTTCGCCTCCGCCACCCACTGATCGCCGGCGAGGCGATCGCCGCGCTGGAGCGGGTCGTCGCCGCCGGCGATTTCGGCAACGGGATCGCCTCGGTGCTCAGCTGGGAGGAGCACACGTTCATCAACCCCGATCTGACCATCTATGTCGAGCGCGAGCCGGTCGGCGAATGGGTCGCGCTGCAGTCGCAGATGCTCGTGAGCGCCGGTAGCGTGGCCGTCGCCGAGAGCGTGCTGTGGGATCAGCGTGGCCGCGTTGGCCGCGCCACCCAGGCCCTGCTGGTGGGTCGGACTACTTGAGCCGGAAAGCTTTGATGCGCACGTCGTACTGCTGCGCATCGCGTGCATACACGCCGTAGGCCAGAGCCTGGATGATCGACAGCAGCGCGGTGTGCGAGCGGACGAACGCGGGCGTGTTGGACGAGTAGTAGAGGCGGATGCGGGCCAGGCGCGCGACCTCGGACAGGGTCGCGTCGGTGATCGCCAGCGTCGGCGCCTTGCGATGGCGAGCCAGCTTCATCGTGCGCGTGATCAAGGGGTGCGGGCGTCCAGCGGACAGCCCGACGACCAGCGTCGTGTCGTCGATCCGGCTGAGACGGCCGAGCGCCTCCTGCGACGGGCTGGCGACGATCTCGGCGCGCAGGTCGAGCAGCATCAACAGGTGGCGCAGGTAGCTGGCGAAGAACGCCATCTGATCGGTACCGGCGATCAGCACCTTCTCGGCGGACACGATCGCGTCGACCGCGGCTTCGACGTCGAAGCGCGAGAGCTTGTGGGCGGTGTCCTCGACGTTGACGTGGTCGGCGGCCAGCGCCGCCTCAAACTCGGTGTGGTCCAACGAGAACAGGGGCGCGGCGGCGGCCAGCGTCTCGGTCGAGACCCCGCCCCCACCCACGCGCCGGCGGTACTCGTCACGCGCTGCCTGCTGGAGCTCGGGGAAACCCTCGAAACCGAGCGCCTGCGAGAACCGCACCACCGTGCTCGACGAGGTGTTGGCCCGCCGGGCCAGTTCCTCGGCGGTCTGGAAGGCGGCCTCGTCGAGGTGATCGACGATGTACTGGGCAACGTCCTTCTGCGAGCGCGAGAACTCGTCAAAGCGCGCACGGATGTAGCCAGAAAGCGCCTGATGGCCGTGCGCGATCTCGGGGCTGGCTGTCGGTGTAGATGAGTGCTTCATGGGCAGCGTCTTGTTCGACGCTGCCCGCCGACGTTCCTTCTGCTTGAGTCGCCCGATTGATGCAATCTGGCGCTGAGTGCGCCTCAGGCGCAGGCCCGCCTCGAGGCCCGCGGTCGCTAAGAGCCCCGGCGTGACTGCCGGATGTGCTCCAGGCGCTCCTGGTTTTGCTTGCGCTCGGCCAGCACCTGGCCGACCACGTACACGATCAGGACGTTGGCGATCACACCGATCCCGAGAAACGTGATCAGCAGCGCCAACGTCTGCCCGAAGGAATCGGGCGAGCTACCGAGACCGAGGATTCCGCTGGCCAGCGCGAGCACGGTTCACAGCATAACTGGCCCGCCAGCACGGGCGCCCGGCAGATCCGGGGAGTCCACTTCCCCTCCCCCTTCCGCGAGGCGACCCTGGACCGGTAGCTTCACCGGACACCGGCCCGGTAGCTCAGTTGGTCAGAGCAGCGGACTCATAATCCGTCGTGCGCAGGTTCGAGTCCTGCCCGGGCCATCGGGAAGCGCCCGAGTGCGGGCACGACCCTGACTGGCTTCGGGCCTTGGGCACCGTCGACGCCGACGAGCTCTGGGCGTTGATCGCCGGCGCGGTCCTCGAGACGTCGGTCACCGAGCTGCACGCCATCGAGGCCGGGGTATCACCTGCCGCGTGCCGATCTCCACCACCATCGGACACCGCACCCGTACCGTCCGGACCGTCTGTCACGGCGAAGTCAACGGCGGCGGCAAAGCCAGCCGGTCTAGCGAGCGGCGACGAGCTCAGCGCGTCGGAAACCGCTCGGCTCTCGCGATGATCTCGCTGTCGCTCGATGAAGTTCACGCGACCGCTGAGGCGTGGCACCGTCGCGGGCCCCGCAAGCGGCAGTCGCCTCTCGGACGCTCGACCATGAGGCCGCCGCGATACCCATCAAGCCCATGGTCGCCGAAGGACTCGTCCGCCGGCCAACGAGCTGGCGATTGGATCCGCCGCCAAACCACTCGCCGCCGCCGGCACCGGGCCAACGCGTCCTACGTCGCCGAACCGATCGCGCGAGGCGCCTTCATCGCCCCGGGAAAGCGATCGCGCAGGATTTCGTAATCGAGCGCGAGATGGGCGAAGAGAGTCCCCACGCAGCGATCGTCGCGACAACAGCGCGCACCACGGTCGACACCGTGGCGAGACCAACGTCTGTCCGCCACTCCGGCTCGATCTTTCTCGTTTGTCGCTGCTAGCGGCTCTTACGGAGCCACGCCAGACGCCGACGCGGGCGTTTGCCGCGCTCGGGGTGCATCGCCCGCTGGAGATCGCGGACGTGAGCGTTGATGGTGATGCTTGCCGTTGCAGGATGCACTTTCTTGGACCTCCGGATTCGCGTTCTGCATTGAGACGATAGCGTCTAGATTTCGTTCAAACCATGACCATTCTGTGGTTTGGCGATCGATACAATCGATCACATTCACCTTCGTGTGCACCCTCGCCCTAACGCGCAGCCCACCGGGAGGCGCTCAGCGACGACCACGCGGACGCAACGGTGAGCTCCCGCGCCAGCGTAATACCGCGGACGCGCTCGCTCGGGCTGACGGCGGCCCGCAGCTCAACCGTCGCGTCAACCTCATCGAGCGCCAGCGAGAGCGACGCGAGAGCGACGCGAGAGCGCCAGCGAGAGCGAAGCGGTCTCCCCGCGCACAACCCAGCAGGGCTTGGTCCCTCCCCTCCCCTTCATCGCCGCCGTTGACCTGCCTCTCGACGTGCCAATGACGAGTACGTCCCCAATCGTGTCCCGAGATGGGCGAATCTGAGGGCAGCTTAGCCCATCTCAAAGAACCGAAAAGCCCGTAAACACAGGCGATAGCACGCGAATACGCGCCCTCATAATCCGTCGTGCGCAGGTTCGAGTCCTGCCCGGGCCATCAGGAAGCGCCTGGTACCCCGCGAATTTCTGGAAATCTGCGGAACCGACCGGTTTGCGCGCGGAAAGCGGGCACCTCGCCGACCGCTGCGGGGGTCCCCCTGCTTCGCGTGGCAGCGGGCGCGAGCCTCGTCAAGGCTCGCGGTGGGTACATGATGGGCATGACCGTCGAAGACAGCAACCGCTGGATCGACTACGGCCTGTCGGAGATCGTCGTTCGCAGCTGCTATTTCCCGTGGGGCACGAAAAGCATCCCGTATGAGTGGTCGGTAAGCGCACCGCTGAGCACGCCCACCGCCGCGGAATCACTCATCTAGATCGCGAGCACCGAGAACACGGGCGGCAGCCGCGTCGCGACTGTCGTCCAGGTAGCACCCGCGTCGGGCGAGCCGAATAGGTCGCCCGAGGTGGCGCCGAAGTAGAGCTGGAGTGCCTCGTCGGGCGCGGTGCGGCTGAACGCTTGCCGCAGGACCGTCAGGTAGGCGTGCTCGGGCGGCAGACCGTCTCCGCGGGGCGCCCAGCTGGCGCCGGCGTCGCGCGTTTCATAGACGCGCACGCGGCCATCGGGGGTAACGCGATCCATGTCGGCGACGAGCGGGATCACGTACGCGCTGTCGGGGTCGGCCGGGTCGACCATCAACGGGAAGCCGAAATCGGATGGGAGCCCACCGCCACCGACATCGGTCCAGCTCTGGCCCCCGTCGTCGGAGCGATAGACCCCCCCGTGGAACTGCATGAACATTCGGTCGGGTTGCTTCGGCGCGCGCTCGACGTGGTGGACGCAGCGGCCCGCGTTCTCATCCTTGAGCGCCTCCTCTGGCAGGTACTTCGGGTTGAGCCCCTCGTTGCCCCGCCGCCAGGTACGCCCGCCATCCTCAGTCAGCCACATGCCGGCGGCCGAGACGGCGACAGCCAGCTTGTCGGGGTCTCCAGGCCAGGTGCAGATCGAGTGCAGACAAAGGCCGCCGCCGCCCGGCTGCCAGTGCGGGCGCGACGGCTGCTCCCACAGTCCAGCGTTGATCTCCCAGCTCGCTCCGCCGTCGTGGCTCTCGAACAGGACTCCGGGATCTCCCCCCGCGTACAGGGTGCCGTCGGCCTCCCCGCAGGCGATGACCCAGATCCGTTCGAGCGCCTGATCGCCACCTTCGGGCAGGGCGACGCCATCAGCCTGCGCCCACTCCCCACTCGGATCATCGTCGGTATAGAAGATCTTCGGACCGTAGAACGGCGAGGTCACGGTTGCGAGCAGCCGCCCGTTGCGGGGATCGCGCGTGGCGAAGTCAACCGGCTCGCCGGCGAACGCGCGCGTCTTGATCTCAAAGCCATGGTCTACCTCGCCTTCGAGCAGGAACAGGCCCTTTTTCGTTCCGACCACAAGCTCGGTCAATTTTCTCAGCCTCCTGTTATCGCCGGTATCACGTCGATGCGGTCTCCGGACCGCACCGCGGTCGTCTCTCCCCCGCGCTCGCCGCTGACGAACACATTGATATGTCGGCGGATCTGACCACGCTCGTCCAGGATCCATCCGCGGATGTCCGGGTGGCGAAGCTCGAGCGCCCGAAGCAGCTCGATGACATTCGCACCTTCGAGCTCGTGGTCCGCGCGACCGCCGGCGAGGGTCCGCAACGATCCTCGAACGCAGACGAAAGCCACCCGGGGAATCCTACGCGTGCTCATCGAACGTAAAGACCGAAACGGGATGCATTTCTCATCGCCGCTGCTCACGCTCGTTTCGTCAGGGCGCCCGTGAACAGACTCTCCACAGCACTGGGAGGCAGGGACAGACACGGGCCCGGCTCGGTCTCGCCCGCCGCGGCGAGATCTGGAACGGCGTCTTGCACATGGCGCCCGCTGCGCTTCGTCGCCGCGCAGATCTTCGGCCGAATGATTCGACTCCGTGGGCGCCTCTAGAGTCTCCGGGGATGCTGGTCGCGACCCACAACGGCTCTTTTCACGCGGACGAGGTGTTCGCCATCGCCGCGCTCGATCTGCTCCTGGACGAGGCCGAGGTGGTGCGCACCCGCGACCGCGATGCCCTGGCTCGGGCCGACCTGCGCGTCGATGTCGGCTTTCGCGACGATCCATCGACCGGCGACTTCGACCATCATCAGCGAGCGTTCGCCAGCGCGCGGGAGAACGGCGTGCGCTACGCCTCGTTTGGTCTGGTCTGGCGCGAGTTCGGCGCGCAGATCTGCGATGGCGATCAGGAAGTCGCCGACGCCGTCGACGACACGCTCGTGCAATCCGTGGACGCCAACGACACCGGCCAGCAGCTGACCCGGTCGCTGATCGACGGCGTGCGCCCGATGACCGTCAGCGGCATCATCGGCGGCTTCAACGCGCGGTGGGACGAGACCCTCGCACCCGAACAGGAGCGCGATCGCTTTGCTGCGGCCGTGGCCCTGAGCCGGGAGATCCTCACCCGCGAGGTGGCCTCCGCGGCCTCCGGCCGTCGCTCTGAGCGCATCGTGCGCGAGGCGATCGCCGCTGCGGCGGACCCGCGCGTCGTCGAACTTCCGGTCAACGCCCCGTGGAAGCAGGCGCTCGTGCCCACCGCGGCCGACGCCCTGTTCGTGATCTACCCCAAGCGCCAGGGCTTCGGCCTTGCGGCGGTCCCGCGCGAGCTCGGCTCGTTTGAGAACCGGCGCGACCTTCCGGCCCGGTGGGGCGGCCTCGAAGGCGCGGACCTCGTCGCGGTGACGGGCGTGGAGGAAGCCCTCTTCTGCCACGCCAAGCGATTCCTCGCCGTCGCCCGGTCCCGCGCAGCGATCCAGCGGCTCGCCGAGCTCGCTCTGGCCGAGAACTGATCCAGGGCCGGTCCCGACCGGTAGCCTCGACCGCGTGGCTGGCGATGAGATCGTCGTTCTGGAAGACCGGCGCGAGCTCTCATTCTCGTTCGAGGAGATGCTGAAGTACCACGGTGGCGGCTCGCCGGGTGGCGTCGCCCATGCCTTCAAGGTGCTGCAGCGGGCGCTCCCCATGCTCAACTCAAGTGGTCACCTTGAGCGCCGCCTGATCGTGATCGAGACGGCGTTTGGCGGACCCGGCGCACGTGATGCGTTCGAGCTCGTCACCCGAGCCGTCAGCGAGCAGCGCTTCACCCTCGACCCCTCGCTCGCGCGGCCAGCGCAGGGACGCGCGCGGGAGCGATTTGTGTTTCGCCTGCGCGATCGCGACCGCGCCGTCACGTTGACGCTGCGGGAGGGATTCGTGACCGACGAGTTCATCGACCTGACGAGGCAGGACCTTCGCAGCGCCGAGGACGAGCACAAGCTGGTCGCGATGAAGGCCGCGATGGCCGCCCGCGTGATGTCTGCCCCTGCCGCCGCGGTGTACGACGTGGCGCCCGCGTGATCGCCGGTCATCGTTGTGACCGGGCCAGCACCGTGGTCCCCAGCAGCGCGACCGCGAGGGACACGAGGGTGGCGATCGCCCGGAGCCCGGTGAGGTGCAGCGACTCATCGAACAGAACCAGCCCGAGCACGACGCTCACGATTGGGTCAGACGCGGTGCTGGCGGCGACCGTGGCGGCCAACGCGCCGGTGTTGAGCGCCAGCTGGTTGAGCGTCATCGAGGCGTAGCCGATCCCGGCCAGGGCGTAGAGCTCCCAGCTGCTGATCACGTGCAGCAGTCCGGCGTGCAATTCGTCGACCACCGCCTTGGTGAGCGCCGCCGACAGCGCGAACAGGATCCCGGCGGCCGTGGCCGTCAGCGCCGCCCGCCGGGTCGCCGGGCCGCGGCGCCCGAGGAGGACGATCGGCGCGCAGACCGCACCGCAGATCCCGGCGATGACCAACCAGTCACTCAGCGGCGCCTCACCGCGACCCCCCGATGGACTGGCGACGGCGAGAAACGCAACCACCGCGACCACGACCAGCGCGGCGGCCGCGACCTCTCCGCGCCCGACCCGCTGGTGACTGAGACGTACCCCGAGCGGCAGCGCGAACACCACGCTGACGACCAGTAGCGGCTGCACCACGGCCAAGCGCCCGATCGACAGCGCGGCCGCCTGGGCCACGAAGCCCAGGCCGTCGGAGACGACTCCCGCCAGCCACACCGGCCGCCGCGCCATCCGCAGCACCAACCCGGCGTGCGCGCCGGCTGTGGGCGCGCTGACACCTGCCCTCTGCTGCAGCACGGTGCCGACGGCGAACAGCATCGCCGACGCCAGGGACAGGACTATCTCCACCCCAGCTTCTCGCCGCCTTCAGGCGGAGGGCGACGCCGGCTCGTCCGGGGTCGCGAACCGCGCGACGGTGAAGGCGATCAGCGTCGGGACCTGGAGCGCATAGACCAGGAGCGAGAGGGTCAGGATGACCAGGGCCCCGCCACTGACGCGGTCGCGCAGGAAGGCGTACTCGATCATGCCTGCCGTGAACAGGTAGGCCAGGCCGGCCCATCGGGCCACCTGCAGGAAGCGCGGCCAGGCGAAACCCCGGACCCGGCTGAGCGAGAACAGGTTGTAGGCGACGAGGCAGGCCGACAGGGCGAGCAGGATGATCGCCGGCGCCAGTGGGACATGCTCAGGCAGGTGTGAGGAGAGGTAGATCCCGCCGGCCACGATCAGGGCCAGGGAGGCCATGGCGACCTGCGTGAACGGGGGATGGCGATCCGCTGGCATCGCGGGACCGATGTCAGCTCGAGGCCAGTTTGGTCATGATGATCAACGTCGCCACCTGCAGCAGGCCGAGCACGCCGGCGCAATAGATGAAGCGCTTCATCAGACCCTCGATCACCGCGGGGTTCGGTCGCTTCTTCTTGAGCTCGAACAGCACCGCGATGTTGGCCGGCTCCAGCAGACCGAGGGCGAGGATCGCCATCACGCCGACGACGATGAAGCTGGCGACGACCCAGCCGTGCTCGGGGTAGGAGCTGGCGAGGGTGCCCACCTTGGTGGCCAGCTGCCAGCCGGCGGCGAGCGTGATCGTCACCACCGTGGGCATGATCACGACCATCTTCGGCATCAGCTTGGTCGTGAACTCGACCCGCGCGGGAATCGACATCGACCCCATGATCGGGCCCAGCACGAGACCCAGGAACAGGTCGATGATCGTCCACGCGGCACCCCCGGCAACGTGGAAGAACTCCAGCGGCCAGAGTGAGTTGACGGCCATCGCCACGATCAGCAGGATCATCGTCACGCTGGCGATGATCAGCCCGACGCGAGGAACGATCTCGAACTCGAGCGGGGCCGGAGGACCGCCCGCAAGATGCGCAACCGCAGGCGGCTCGTCGATAGCAGGGAGTTGCCCCGAAAGCTCCACCATCTCCGGCAAAATCTAGTCTGGTCTGCAGCCATTGTCCAGGGTGGTCACCTGCGAGGATGAGCACATGGAGCTGCCGGCCGCCTATGCGCCGCTTGTTGCAGAGATCGACACGTTGCTTCCGGATGGCGCGGTGGTCGTCGACGCTCACACTCACCTCGGCCACGACGAGGACGGTCAGTCGCTGGACCCCGCCGCCCTGATCTCGTTCCTGGACCAGCTCGGCCCGACCGCACGCGCCTGCACCTTTGCGCTGCACGACCCCGAGCGGGCACCCGGTTATCGGGTCCCCAACGACCGAGTCCTGCGATGGGCACAGGAGTCCGGCGGACGGCTGTATCCGTACTGCCGGCTGGACCCGGCTGAAGATCCGGTGGCTGAGGCGGAGCGCTGCCTGGCGCTCGGCGCGCGCGGGATCAAGCTTCACCCGCGAGCGCAGTCGTTCGGGTTCGCCGACGCCGCCGCCGATTCGATCTGGAGCGTCGCGAGTGAGGCCAAGGTGCCGATCCTGATCCACACGGGACGCGGGATGCCGCGCATGGACCCGCTCGCCGACCTCGCGCTGCGCCACCCCGACGTCACGCTCGTGCTGGCCCACGCGGCGATCGCCGATCAGGGGATGTTCGCCTCGAGGCTGGCCGACCACCCGCGCATCGTCTATGACACCTCCACCTTCTCGGTGTTCGACCAGCTCGAGCTGTTCGCGCGCGTCCCCGCCGAGCGGATCGTATTCGCCTCAGACGTTCCCTACGGACGACCGCTCGGCGCGCTGCACGGCGTGCTGCGGATCGCCGCCTACGCCGGTCTGAACGATCGCGAGCGCGCCCGCCTGGTCGGCGACACGATGACCGACATCCTGGAGGGGCGGCCGCTGGCCGATCCCACCCCGCCGCGAGTACCTCAGGTCCGCGCGGTCAGCGGCCGGCTGGCGCGGGTCAACGGCTACCTGCTGATGTCATTCGCCGCCGCGATGGGCTCCGGACCGCCGCCGCAGTTCGAGCGCAGCCTGCCGTTCCTGGCGATGGCACGCACCGTGTGCCGCGACCCTGACCCCGGCCTGGCCGGCCCGGCGCTGGACCGAATCGATCAGCTGCTGGCTGACGCCGAGCAGCTGATGAGCGCGGGGGCCGAGCCCGCACGCGCCGCGTTCGGGCTGGTGATCGCCGCCGCGGTCATCGCGGCCACCGAGCCCGTCGGGGCGTCTGGCTGACTCGAGATCGCTGTCGCGGCAGCCGCTCTGTGACAGGCTCCGATGGGCATGCGCAAGCTCCAGAGCCAAGGTGTCCATCACATCACGATCGTCGGAGCCGACCGGCAGACCTCGATCGATTTCTGGGAAGGCGTGCTGGGGATGCCGTTCGTGTTCGAGCAGCCCAACCTCGACCGGCCGTCGGAGAGCCACCTGTACTTCGATCCCGGCGACGGGCGCCTGATCACGATCTTCACCAACGAGGATCGTGCACCCGACCCGCAGCGCACCGCGACGGACCCCGGATGCGTGCATCACATCGCCCTCTCGGTCTCCCGGGCCACGTTCAACCAAGCCGTGGAACGGCTCGATCAGCGCCGGCTCTCCCACAGCGGCGTCAAGGATCGCGGGTTCATGGACTCGATCTACTTCGAGGATCCGCTCGGGCTGCTGATCGAGCTCGCGACGTATCGCTTTGAGCCACCCGTCGGCAGCACACATGCCGACGTGCTGCTCGAGGCGCACCGGATCCGCACGGCGCGGGAGGACTACAACATCGACCAGGTCCACGTCGCCGACGCGATCGAGACGCTCACGATGCGTTCCCGAGCATCGCTGTCTGAGGACCACTCACCGAAGCGGGCGTACCGGGAACCGCCCGCCGAGTAGAAGTTTTCGCCCCGATCGGGCGGTCCTGGTCAGGCCTCAGCGATCATCATCGTGACGCCACCGCTGGCGAAGCTGGCGACGTCGGCAGCCGCGGCCTGGCCCTCCGCACTGGCCATCGAGGCCTGCAGGACCTCGGCATCGTCAAACCACAGCTCAGCCATGAAATAGAACGGGGCCGACGAGCCGTCGGGCGTCCCGAGCACCTTCCCGAACTCAAACCGACGAAGGTCCGGAATCGTCTGGACCAGCGGTACGTGCTTGCTCGTGTAGTGATCGTCAAAGGCCTCCGGATCCACCGGCGGGGCATAACCGACAACAAGCTTGACCATTCCCTCTCCTCGTTTCGGGTCTGCGGAATCTATCCCGCGGCGAACTCTCGTGCGCGGGTCGCGCTGGCGAGCAGCAGGCCCAGGAAGCGGTCGAGCAGCTCGTCATCCAGCGACCGCAGCGCGAGCTCTCCGCAGACGAACAGCTCGCCGGCCTGGTTCTCGGCAAAGCACACCAGTGGCGCCTGCCGGTTCCAGTACAGGAGCTGGTGGGGGTCGATCAGTCCGGCCGGCAGCACGGCGGCCTGCGCCCGCAGTAACGGCCCGCGCACGGCCAGGCCGACGTCCAGCCCGTAGCCGGCCGCATCAAGGACCAGACCCCACTCCCCAGGTGCGACGTCAACGACCTCGGTCTCCAGCGAGGACAGGTAGCGGGCGACACTGTCAAGCGATGGCTCCATGGCCACGAAACGGTAATCGCTCAGTCGTGCAGCGGTCTGGCCCGGTAAGCCATGCGGTCGGTGGTCACTGGCTCACCGGGGAACGCCGGATCAGCAGAAACACGGCCAGTAGCAGCTCCAGCAGCGTGAACGCGAGCAGGATCCCGGCGGCGCTCCCGGGGGCCAGCGCAAAGAACCCGTTGCTGAATCCCAGCGCCGCGGAGTAGTCATAGGCCGACAGCCGCTCTCCGATGTGGGCGGCGGAGGCAAGACCCGCAAAGGACCAGCGGGCGTAGATCAGGTTGGTCACGGCGGACACGATGCGCGGCATCTGCGCGAGCGGGATCAGCGCGCCGGCCAGCAGCAGCTGCGGCATCAGCAGCAGAGGCACCGCGCCCGCCGCTTGGTCGACGCTGCGCGCCGCACACGAAACGGCGAGTCCCATCGCCGCGCTGGCCCAGGCGGTCAGGACCGCGAGCCCGAACAGCTCGAGCACGGCAACCGGTGCGACTCCGAGCGGCCGCAGGCCGATGGCGACGATCGTGAGCAGCAGGACCTGGACAAAATTGAGCGCGAACAAGACGAGGGCTTTGGAGACCACATACGCATCCAGGCGGATGCCGACATCGAACTCGCGCTCGACAAGGTCCCGCTCCTTGACGACCTCGCGGCACGCCGACGTCACCCCCAGCCAGACCGACCCGGTCATGAGCAGGAACACGAGCTCAATCGCGTTGATCGGAGAGGCGGTGCCAGCTAGCGCTCCAGAGTGGAAGATGACCGCGATCAGCAACCCGATCAGTGGCGCCTGAGCGAGCGCCAGCGCGAGCGTCCGCCGGTCGCGGGTGAGGGTGCGCAGGTAACGGCTCACCAACACCCGCAGCTCGACGCCGAACGGCCGACTGGCGGGCGCGGGCGCGGCGCTGGCAGAGACCGACCGCTCGCGCGAGTGCGAGCGCGAGCGCGCGCCGGCGTCCGCGGGTCGCTGGGAATCGTGTGCCACCGCCGCAATGTGGGCCTGGGCACCCGACGATCCGCCGCGATAGGCCATCCGCCCGGCCTCGAGGATCATCACCTCGTCGCAGAGATCCAAGCTGACCGTCGCATGCGTGCTGACCAGCACCGCCCGCCCCTGGTCGGCGAGCCGCCGCAGCAGTTGCATCAACCGCCGCTCCAGCACCGCGTCGAGCCCGCTGGTTGGCTCGTCGAGCAGCAGCATCGGGGGATCGCCGACGAGCTCGAGCCCGCAGGCGGCGCGGCGGCGCTCACCCCCCGAGAGGTTCTGGATCAGCGTGTCGGCCTGCTGGACCAGACCCAGGTCCTCGAGCACCGTCTCCACCCGCTCCTCGACCGCCGCGGCCGCGTCGAGCCGCAGCGACGCCGCATAGCGCAGCGCCTCGCGCGCGGTCAGACGCTCGTGGACGCTCTCGCGCTGGGGCACGTAGCCGAGCGCCTGCACGGCCGACGCGGTCGGCTCTCCGGCCCAGTCCGCGCTGCCGGCCGTCGGCGTGATCATGCCCGCGAGTACGCGCAGCAGCGTGGATTTTCCCGACCCGCTGGCGCCCATCAGCGCCACGAGCGACCCCGGGGCGACCCCGAGCGAGATCGGCCCGAGAATCCGAACGCCGTCCGCGACGCTCACCTCTACGTCACGCGCGACGAGCACGCCGCCAGCGTAACGGCGGCCGCTGTAGCGAGCCGCAGCAACCGGCCGCTCGGTCTGCTGTAGTTGGTCACGGCGGTTGGGTCACGTCCAGGCCGCCGGTGAATCGGAATGAGCCCGAACTCGCTTCCAGTGCGTCGCTTGCAATCGGTGGACCTGCTGCCGTGGCGACGCTCACGCTGCAGCCGGATCCGCGTAACGTTGGGCGACGGAGCGCGGACGACGCTGCACGTCGCGAGCTATGACCGTGACGCGGTCAAGCCGCGGGTAGTGGTGCTCGAACAGCCGATGCCGCTGGTGCGCTGGTGCTCGGCCCAGGACGTTCGCGGCGCC
Source organism: Solirubrobacteraceae bacterium (assembly GCA_050999585.1). Classification (GTDB taxonomy): domain Bacteria; phylum Actinomycetota; class Thermoleophilia; order Solirubrobacterales; family Solirubrobacteraceae; genus Palsa-465. The sequence continues at coordinate 19,830 of JBPCPC010000187.1, forward strand.
ATCGTCGGGGGCTTCTTCGTGCGACCGGATTGCGTCCCGCTCGGCCAGCTACAGCTCGCGGGCAAGGTCCGCCCGTCGGTGGCGTTCGACGCGCCGTGGGGTGAGGTGCGGGCATGCGTTCAGATCGACGAGGGGGTGTTGCGGATCGCGCGGCGCGATCGGCTCGGCGTCGCTCTGCGCGGTGATCTGCTGCAGGCGGGCCCGCTCCTGGTCGCCGGCGGTCGGCGTGTACTGGTCGACGGAGAGGATCACGAGGGGTTCTCCGAGGCGGCCCATCAGTTCGACTCCGACATCACCCGCGGGCGCTTTCCGCGGGCCGCGCTCGCGGTCGCCGGCAAGCGGCTGCTGGCAGTGGCGTGCGACGGACGGGCACGGCACGATGCCGGCATGGCGCTCGGCGAGCTCGCCGATGCTCTGGTCAAGCTCGGCGCCACGGACGCGCTGAACCTCGACGGCGGCGGCTCGGCATCGCTGGTCCAGGGCGGCCGTCTGCGCAACCGACCGCGCGAGGAGCACGGCGCCGATCTGCTCGATGGACGACCGATCGTGACCGCGATCGTGTTCGACGCGTGCTAGCCGCGCGGCGGCGGGGATCGCTTCGGTGCGGCCAACTGCCGCGCGTTCACAAAATGGTCATACTCGGTCGCAGTCTCGATGCCTCATGTCCTCTCCGCCATCATCTTCTCCCCGCGCGGAGGGTCAGCGCATGCGGCGCGCGCGCTCGCCCGCGGTCTGCGGAGAAGCGGTTGCGGGGTGACGCTGCTGGCCGGGTCGCGCAGCGATCAAGGCGGCCACGGCAACGCGCGAGCGTTCTACGGGGATGTGCGTGCCGTTGACTTCGATGCGGCGCTGGCGACCCGGGCGCCGCAGCGGTTCGTGGGCCGCGCAGGCAGCGCGCCGCTCCATCCATCCTTCGAGGACCGGATCGGTGCGCCTGACCGGGTCTTCGCGATGCTCGACGACGCGGAGTACGAGTTGCAGGTCGCGGCCTGGTCGCGCGAGCTCGAGCGGGCGGGAGCACGCGAGGCCGACGTCCTGCACCTGCACCATCTGACGCCGCTCAACGAGGCCGCCGCCCGCGTCGCGCCGCACGTCCCGGTCGTCGGCCAACTGCACGGGACCGAGCTGCTGATGCTCGAGCGGATTGCCGGAGCCGATCCGCCCGACTGGACCTACGCCGCCCGGTGGGCCAGGCGCATGCGCGGCTGGGCTCAGCAGTGCGCTGCCCTGGTCGTCGCACCGGCCGGCGCCGAGCGGGCGATTGCGCAGCTGGACGTGCCGCGCGAGCGCGTGGCGGCGATCTCCAACGGCGTTGACGTCGATCTGTTCAGGTCTGACGCCGTCGACCGCCGCAGCTTCTGGCAACGCGTACTCGTCGAACGGCCCCGGGGCTGGCTGGCGGGTCAACCGCCGGGGAGCGCGCGCTATCACGAGGCCGATGTCAGCGCGCTCGCGTCCGGGACGATTCTGCTCTACGTCGGTCGCTTCACCGAGGTCAAACGCCTCGACCGGCTGATCAGCGCGTTCGGGCGCACGCAGGACCGGCTGCAGAGCCCCGCCGGGCTGGTGTTGGTCGGCGGCCATCCCGGCGAGTGCGAAGGCGAGCATCCAGCCCAGATCGCCTCCCGCCTCGGCGTCGCCCAGGTGTTTCTCGCCGGCTGGCAGACGCACGAGGAGTTGCCTGCCTTCTTCTCCGCCGCCGAGGCCGTGGTGCTGTGCTCTGAGCGCGAGCAGTTCGGGCAGGCGATCGTCGAGGGGATGGCGTGCGGGCTGCCGGCCGTCGCCACTCGCTCGCCGGGGCCGGCGGCGATCATCGCGGATGGGGAGACCGGCTGGCTGGTGGAGCCCGGCGACGAGCTCGCGCTGGCCGCCGCCCTCGGCGAGGTGGTGGAGAACCCGCACGAGCGCGAGCGGCGCGGCGCGCTGGCTCACACCGCGGTCCGCGCGCGCTTTTCGTGGGCCAGCGCGTCAGCGCAACTGGCGACGCTGCTGACGGAAGTGGCGGCCAGCGGCGCCCGGACGGCAGAATTCCCGCTGGCGGATCATCCGGCGGCCGAGGGTCTCCGCTGGGCTCTGACTACCGGTGCCCGCTGAACGAAATCACCTGCTGGATCCCGCTCGGACGGTTCGTGTAGCTCATCGTGAACACGTTGAGCGGCGCGAACTTGATGTCCAGGGCGGTGGCGCTCGTCCTCCAGGCACGCGGGGTCGGAGTTCCCTGCGCCTTGGCCAGTTGCCTGCCGGCCGACGCGATCGCTGACCACAGCGAGGTCCGGCAGCGGTGCAGGTTGCCGGCGCCGCAGTAGCTGTTGGCGAACGGTTGCGGCTGCCGGAGCTTCAGCAGCTTTCCGATGTCGCGATCGAAGTATTGATACCAGCCGTTGTACTGGCCGCTGGGGGGCGCGTCGAACTGGCTGAACAACGAGTTCAGCTCGCCCAGTTGCGATCCGATCACCGGCCGCATGAACGCGTCGGCGATCTTCGGCCAGGCGGAGTCGATGATCGCCGCCCCGGGGTCATCGACCTTCCCGTCGCCGTTGCGGTCCAGCACGCTGCCCCCGCTCCGGTTCCAGGCGACCAGCAGCGAGAGCATCTTCGATGCCTGCTGGTTGGGAGCGCGGGAGCCCTTGAGCACCCTGGCCAGGAGCGGCACCGTCTCGATCGCCAGCACGTTCTGGGTGGCGGTTTCGTTCATCGCCGAGGCGACGCCGGCCAGCGTCCACTTGCCGTTCCGACGCTGCTGGGCGAGGTCGCGGTTGAGCAACACCACGCGGGCCGCGGAACCGTTGCGACCCCACTCGTCGTCGGCCGCACCGAATCCGTGGGCGGCGCTGTTGTTCCAGTTGACCATCGTGCCCTTGGTCGGCGTGTGACTGGGATCGATCCCCTGCGGGTGACCCTTGGTCGAGAGGAAGCCACGCCACTCGTACTTGCCGTTGCCCACCGTGGGCAGGGTCGGGTCCGTGCCCGGAGCACGGTTCGGCAGCAGACCCGTGGTGATCTCCGCGACATGCTTGTCGTCGAGGTAGAACGAGTTGAACGTCTGGGGGGTGAGCGCGGCCGCCTTGATGAACGACTGCGGGCTGTTGACCTGACCGTCGGACAGCCGTCGGTTAAAGAGCAGATCAAGCACGTCCTTGCCGTAGCTGGCGCGCTTGGACGCGATTGCCACCCTGTGCGTGCCGACTCGGGCGTAGCCGACCACGGGACCGTTGACGGTGGTCATGAACTTGACCGGCTGGCCACTGAGCGTGCCGGCGTTGAACGGCTGCATCGTCAGGCACTTGCCCTTATAGAGGTAGCGAGTGGTGCTGTGGCCGCACAGCGTTTCGGCGAACTGGTCGGTGTCGTCGGCGCTGGCCGAGGTCAGCGTCGTGGCGAAGTCCGGGCCACGTCCGATCAGCATGTAACCCGGGAACGGCGAGGAGGTGGCACCGCGCCAGTCCAGCCCGGGCGCATGCATGTCGATCTCGAATGTCAGGCCGGGATAGAAGTAGCCGAGCTGAGGACCGCCGACCAGCAGCGGGTGACCGGTGGCGGAGTACTTGGCCTCCACCATCAACTCGTTGCTCGCGTTGGGGCGCGGCTCGATCTGCGGCAGGCTGGCGGCGACGCCCGGCGCGACGGCCGGGGTTGCCCGGTAGCTGCCCGGATCCAGGACGACGCTCCCCCGCGCGCCCGGCTTGCTCGGGGCGTGCTCGTAATTGAAGGTCCCGTCGACGGTGGTCGGGCTGCCGGCGTTCACGTTCTGGCGCAGGTCGTTGAAGACGCTGTAGCCCCGGTTGACGCCGAGGCGGCGCTCGAGCCCACCGAGAAACTCCGACCGGTTGGCCTCGTCGCCGCCGCCCTCGCCGAAGAACTGGTCCTTGAGCGCATTGAAGGCGTAGATGTCGTTGCGCGTAAACGGCGCCTGCGTCGAGTGGGTGGCCGTCAGGTAAGCGTTGATCCCGGTGACGTAGACGTCGATGTCGTGCAGCACGTCGCGACCCTCGGGGCCGGCGTGCAGCAGGACCTGAGTCTGGCGTGAGACGACGCGCTCGGTCTGGGCGCTGGGCACGAAATTCTTGAGGTGCTCGACGAGCCCGATCGCGCTCAGACCGGGCGCGCCGATGGCGGCCACGAGCGAGTCATAGCGCGCCTGGGTCAGCAGCAGCCCGCGATCTTCGGCGGCGATCCAGCCCGACGCCCAGACGCCTCCGTCGTGCGTGGTCGCGGTGACATGCGGGACGTCGAAGCGGTCGCGGATGATCGTCACCCCCGGGTACGGGACGGGCTCCGGCGTGCCGGGGCCGTCGGTGCCGAGGCCGAACGCCTCGGACTTGAAGTCGGTCAGGAGGTCCGCATCGGTGACGCGATCAAACAGCGGTGTCAGCGCGTTGTACATCTGAGCCTGGGTGCTGGCCCCGGCGGGGAACGGAAACGTGCCCGGCTCCCCGGACGGGATGATGTTCCGAGCGGTCTGGGCGTAGTCGGCCGGAGCCGACGCCGACTGCGCGGCCGAGGCGCCCATCGCCAACCCGCCGATGACGGCCATCGCGGCCAAGACTGATCTCATCCTCGTCCTCCTCCTCGGGCAACACCCGCACGACTGACGGGGGCAAGATAGCGGACCGCGGCGGCGGCAGCACCGCAGGCCCTGCGTCCCGTCGGAGTCCTAGCATCGACCGGGTGAAAGCATCCCTGAACCCTGCCCTCGCCGAGGCTCGCTTCTGCCCGCGGTGCGGGCAGCCGGCGGACGTCGAGTTCCCCCGTCAGATCGCCTGCTCGCACTGCGGTTACTCCGCCTACTACAACCCCAAGCCGGTGGCCAGCGTGATCCCGGTGACCGACCGGGGAGAGGTGATCCTCCTGCGCCGGGGCTTTGCTCCCGGACAGGGACGGTGGACGTTTCCCGGTGGCTTTGTCGAGCTCGGCGAGTCGGTGCCCGAGGCCGCCCGCCGCGAGATCGACGAGGAGCTCGGTCTGGCGATCGAGCTCGGCCCACTGGTGGGCGTGTACTCGCGCGGCGAGGACCGCGTGGTGTTGATCGTCTACCGCGCGCTGGCGATCGGGGAGCCGCGGACGACGCCCGAGGCCATCGAGGTGCGCGCGTTTCACCCCGCCGAGATCCCGTGGCCGGAGCTTGCCTTCTGGTCCACGGAACTGGCGCTGCGCGACGCCTTCCCCGACGGGCGCTGACCGCCCGCGCCGCGACGGCGACGGTCTGAGCGGCGGTGGCGGCGGTACCGTGTGCTTGGAGCCGACTGGGCTTTGGTCGCCGTAGCCAACCGAGATCCCGAGGAGACTGAGCATGCCAACTGACACGCCGATGCAACTGGGGATGATCGGACTGGGACGGATGGGGGCCAACCTGGTCCGGCGGCTGCTGCGCGATGGACACCGCTGCGTCGTCTATGACGTCAGCGCCGACGCGGTCAAGCAGCTCGAGGGTGAGGGCGCCGAAGGTGCGACGACGCTCGAGGAGTTCGTGAGCAAGCTCGAGACGCCTCGGGCGATGTGGATTATGGTGCCGGCAGGGATTGTCCAGGGCACGCTCGATCAGCTGACCGGCATGCTGGATGCCGGGGACATCGTGATCGACGGCGGCAACTCGTACTACCGCGACGACATCCGCCGGGCCAAGGCGCTCACCGAGCATCAACTGCATTACATCGACTGCGGCACGAGTGGCGGCGTCTGGGGGTTGGATCGTGGTTACTGCCTGATGATCGGCGGCGAGCCCGAGCCGGTCGCCCATCTCGATCCAATCTTCAAGACGATCGCGCCGGGTGAGTCGACCGCGGCGCCCACTCCCGGCCGGACCCGACAGGACGGGACCGCCACGCAGGGCTATCTCCACTGCGGGCGCAGCGGCGCCGGGCACTTCGTGAAGATGGTCCACAACGGCGTCGAGTACGGGATGATGGCCGCGATCGCCGAGGGCCTGAGCATCATCGAGCACGCTGATGTTGGCCTCAAGGCGCCCGCCGAGCAGGATGCGGAGACGACGCCGCTGCGCGAGCCGGAGGCGTATCAGTACGACATCGATGTCGCCGAGGTGGCCGAGGTGTGGCGGCGCGGCTCGGTCATCGGATCGTGGCTGATGGACCTGACCGCTAGCGCGCTGGCCGGCTCCCCCCAGCTCGACAACTACGCCGGCCGGGTCTCTGATTCCGGCGAAGGGCGCTGGACCGTCGACGCGGCGATCGACCTCGGCGTCCCGGCCGCGGTCATCACCGCAGCGCTGTACGAGCGCTTCGAGTCCCGCGGGCTCGGCGACTTCACCAACAAGGTCCTGTCGGCGATGCGTGCCGAGTTCGGGGGGCACGTGGAAAAGCCCGAGGCAACACCGCAGCAGCAGTCGCAGGCAGGCGCAACGTCGGACGAGACCCACCCCGACGGGTGAGCTCAGACCCGCGACCACCCCGTCGCGGATGATCCGGAACACGGTCGGCTCCGTAGCAACAGTCACCACAAAAAACCTGACTGATCGGAGATCGATCGAATGCTCGGACTTGACAATCCCATCCATATCCTCTTCCTGCTGGTTATTGTGCTGCTCGTGTTCGGCGCCAAGCGCCTGCCCGAAATGGGCAAGTCACTCGGCGACGGCCTGCGCGGCTTCAAGGACTCCGTCAGTGGCGAGTCCTCCAGCCATGAGCTGAGCGCGCTGCAGTCCGCCCCGGCGCCTCTCCCCGAGACCGTCCCGGCCGTCGAGCGCGTCCCCGCGCAGCCGATCGCCTAGCCCGCCCGGCCCGGCGATCCAAGAGTCAGCTGATGCAGATGCCCGGCGCCATCGCGGCCGCCGCCTTCAGGCCCGCGGGTCACGACTCGCGGATGAGTGCCGTCGATCATCTCGAGGAGCTCCGGGCGCGGCTGATTGTTTCGCTGCTGGCCGTCGCGGTCGCGTTCGGCTTCTGCTTCTGGCAGAACCATCAGCTGCTGCGCCTGGTCAACCAGCCCCTGGCGCACAACACGCAGCAGCAGGTGCGCGACGGCCACGGCCCCCTGGGGGCGACGTACTCAGTGCAACGCAGCGCCCGCGACGTCGCCCAGCAGGTCGGCACCGTCGCCGGGATCCTGCGCAGCCAATCGCAGAACCCGACCGCAGCCGCGTCGCTGACCAAGGTCCAGCGCAGCCTGAACAAGGACGTCAAGGCGCTGTCGGCCGCGCCCCAGGGCGACCGGCCGGTCACGTTGGGCATCGGCGAGCCGTTCACCAGCACGTTGATGGTGACGCTCATCTTTGCTCTGATCCTGTCGCTGCCGGTCGTGCTGCTGCAGGCCTATGGGTTCTTCATGCCGGCATTCTCACCCGCGCAGCGCCGGCACATGCTTCCCGTCGCAGCGGCGATCCCGGTACTGTTCTGCGCCGGTGTCGCCTTCGGTTACACGGTCGTGCTGCCGGCCGCGCTGCACTTCTTCCAGAACTTCAACAGTGGTCAGTTCAACGTGCTGGTCCAGGCCAACCAGTACTACAAATTCGCGGCCACAGTGCTGCTCGCGATGGGGCTGCTATTCCAGATCCCGGTCGCGATCATCGCCGTCACCCGGGCCGGACTGGTCACGCCCGCCCAGCTGCGGAGCAACCGGCGCTACGCCGTGCTCGCGTGCTGCGCGATCGCGGCCGTCCTGCCCGGCGACGCGATCACCATGCTCCTAGAGACCCTCCCCCTGTACGTGCTGTTCGAGCTCAGCCTCCTGATCGCCGCCTCTTCTGAGCGCCGGGCTCGCCTTCGCCCCGCCGCCGAAGACGCCTGATGGCCCTGAAGTAGTCAGGTTTTTCAACCAGTCCGCGCACCCCGCGGCGTCGTTTGGTTCAAACTGCCCGCTGAGGGGGTGTCGCGCAAGGCGCCGGAATGTGTGGCTGTTGAGGGCTGGCCACGGGTTAGCAGGTAGTGATGACGCCCGACGCCCGATCGCCACGTGGACGGCGGCAGCTGCCCGCCCAGGACCGAGCGGGCGGTGCGGCACCCCGCTACGCCAGGGGGTGTGTCAAGTGAGCGACCGTATAGTGCACCCCAGACGACACACCCTCGGTTTTGCGGCGCTGAAACCGGATGCTTGGGTCATCACGTTCAAACAACGACGTCGCTTTGCGCGACACCCCCTCAGCGGGCAGTCTGAACCAATCGTCAGTCCCAGGCGCCCAGCGTGGGCTCAAACCCCCCGCCTATCCCCCGGGTAACAGCTGGGTAATCCCCCGGCGACGCGCTATCACTCCCGCGGCGCGCACCACAGCCACCACCGGCTTCGTTGCGCGCCGTTCCCCCCCCGCGACGGGCAGCTCGCCACAATCGCCAACCGATCCTCAGCCCCTCTGGGGCCCTCCAGCGCGTCTCCGCGGTAAACGGTCGCGGTGGAATGTGCGTTTTTCTGATGGCTCGGACTCTTTAGGAGCCTTCTAGCCGCCCGACGGGTCCGCCCAACGCCGCCTCCGGTCCGCGCGGACGTTGGTCAGACTGCGGTTGCCGCCACCGGAACCGGAGCTGCGTCCGACGGTGACCCGCCGGTGGGGTCCGAGGCCGCGTCCGGAGGAGCGGTCGGGTCGCTGGAACTCGTGGCCGTGGCGGAACTCGAGCTGTCGTCGGCCGGTGGGGTCGGGGCAGCCGCCGAAGCTCCCGGATCAGTGGTCGCCGCCACGGTCGCCCCAGAATCCGTGGAGGCCGAGGTCGAAGTTGAAGCCGAGGTCGAAGTTGAAGCCGGGGCCGAATCTGCCGGGGCCGAATCTGCCGGGGCCGTATCTGCCGGGGCTGAATCTGCCGGGGCTGAATCTACCGGGGCCGAAACGGGAGTCGGAGCCGGAGTCGAGCCCGTCGGGGCCGGAGCCGGAGTGGAAGTCGAATCCGTCGGCGCTGGAGTCGGAGTCGGCGTCGGAGTTGCGTCCGACCCCCCCGAACCCGCGGTTGAGGTCGTAGTCGAGCTCGACGTCGAGGCCGAAGTCGGAGTCGAGGCCGAAGTCGGAGTCGAGGCCGCAGTCGGAGTCGGAGTCGGAGTCGAGGCCGAAGTCGGAGTCGAGGTCGAGGTCGAGGTCGAAGTGGTGCCGGAACCAGCCGGAGCCGGTGCCGGAGCCGGTGCTGAGGTCGGAATCACTCCCGAACCGCCCGAAGCCGAGGTCTGAGTCGAAGCTGGAGCCGAGGTCGACCCCGAACCCACCGAGGTCGAAGTCAGCGTCGAGGTCAAAGTCGAAGGAGCGGGCGCTGGATCAGGGGTAACCCCCGACCCCGCGTGTGTCGGAGTCCGAGCCGGACTGAGGGTTACTCCAGGCCCCGTCCCAGTCCCCAGCGGTAAAGCGACCGGCGTGGGTGCAGGGAGGCCTGACGACGGTGGAGTTTGCGGTGCGATCGAGCGGCTCGGAATCGGGCCAGGCGCCGAAACGCTGACGTGGCTGACCGAGGCGGCACCGGTCGCGATCGCGGCCACCGTGAGGATCTTCGCCACCACTCCCGAGGCGCCCAGTCCACTGACACCGACCGAGGCGGCATATTCACCGACGACGGTGAGCCCGGTCGCCACGGCCGCGACGGGCGCGCTCGCCACCGCTGCGGTACCGGCGGCACCGGTGGCAACCCCGGCCAGACCGCCGGTGGCGACTGCACTCACGCCACCAGCACCACCGGCGACGGTGACTCCACCCCCGACGACGACGCCTCCGGCGGATGCGCCTGCTCCAGCCGCGACCGCACCACCGCCGCCGGCGCTCGCACCGGCCGCCACGGCACCGCCACCG
>JBPCPC010000277.1:0-8578 GCA_050999585.1 Solirubrobacteraceae bacterium
ACCGAGGCCCAGGCCGATGTGCTGGACGAGCTGGTGGCCGGGATCGACGCGGAGTTGCACGACTTCCCGAGCTACCGGCAGCTCGACATCCGCCTGCACGTCGGGCTGGCCGAGATCACCGGCAGCCCGCGGCTGGTGGCGATGACGACCGAGATCGAAGGCGCGATGAGCGGCCTGATCTCCCACATCGCGCACCCTCCGGAGGTGCTCGACGCCGCCAACGCCGGGCACCGCCGCCTGGTCGCAGCGGTCCGGCGCCACGACGAGTCGGCGGCTGCCCGCGAGATGGCCGAGCACGCGCGCGGCACCGAGCACATCCTCGCCGGGCTGCTGCCAACCGGCTGACCTGTCCGCGCGGCCCTTGACGAGCCGTGCGGGCGGGCGTAGATTGCCGCGACCTCGATAAGGACGCGCGACCATACCTTTCCCCAGGAGGACCGGATGAGCAGTACCACGGAGACTCTCAGCGCCGACGAACAGCGACTCGCCGAGCTGGGCTATGCCCAGGAGCTCAAGCGCGGCTGGAGCTCGTTCTCCAACTTCGCGATCTCGTTCTCGATCATCTCGGTGCTAGCCGGCTGTTTCACCAGCTACGGGCAGGCGTTCAACAACGGGGGCCCGGTGGCGATCTCAATCGGCTGGCCGGTGATCAGCCTGCTGATCCTGTGCGTGGCCTTCTCGATGTCCGAGCTGGCGTCGGCGTTCCCGACCGCGGGCGGGATCTACTACTGGGCCTCGCGGCTGGGCGGGGCCGGGTGGGGCTGGTTCACCGGCTGGTTCAACCTGATCGGGCTGATCGCGGTGGTGGCCTCGGTGGATTACGCGGCGGCCAGCTTCCTGAGCGCGCTGCTGAGCCTCTACAACCTGCACTTCATCTTCAACTTCGCGTCCACCAATGTGCACTACGCCGCCCATGTGACGTTCGTGTTGTTCGCGCTGATCCTGCTCCTCCATGGCCTGATCAACGTCTTCTCAGGCCACCTGGTGTCGATCTTCAATGGCGTCTCGGTGTGGTGGCACGTGTTCGGTGTGGCCGTGATCATCGTGCTGCTGATCGCGGTGCCCAGCCACCACGCGAGCTTCTCCTATGTGTTCGGCACGCGGGCGTTCGGCAGCTTCGGTCACAGCATGTACTGGTTCTACGTGCTGCCGCTCGGGTTCCTGCTGACGATGTACACGATCACCGGGTACGACGCCTCGGCGCACGTCTCCGAGGAGACCCACGGCGCGGCCGAGTCGGCGCCGAAGGGCGTCTGGCGGTCGGTGTTCTACTCGGCGGTGATCGGCTGGATGCTGTTGCTGGCACTGACCTTCGCCGTGCAGAAGTCGAAGATCTCGACGATCAGCACCGCGGGCTTCCCGGCGGTGGCGATCCTCGAGACCGCACTGAGCTCGGCGGCCGCCAAGGGCGTGCTGTTGATCTCCACCATCGGCCAGCTGTTCTGCGGGATGGCGTGCGTGACCAGCGCCAGCCGGATGAGCTTCGCCTTCTCGCGCGACGGCGCGATCCCCGGACACCGGTTGTGGCGGCGACTGGGGTCCAACGGCACCCCCACCTATGCCGTGCTGTTCGTCTGCATCTTCGCGCTGGTGATCACGATCCCGGCGTTCTTCCCCAACTCCTCCGGGTACCCGGTGGCCTTCTTCGCGTTCACCTCGATCGCGGTGATCGGTCTCTACATCGCCTACACGATCCCGGTGTTCCTGCGCTGGCGGATGGGCGACCGGTTCCAACCGGGCCCGTGGACGCTGGGGTCCAAGTACAAGTGGATCAATCCGATCGCGGTGATATGGGTGGCGCTGTGCGTGATCATCTTCTGCCTGCCGACCGGGCCGACCGGCGTGTACTTCAAGAACGGCTTCACCTGGAACGCCGTCAACTACGCCCCGCTGGTCACGATCGGGCTGATGGCGGCGGTGACGATCTGGTACCTGGTCTCGGCCAAGAACACGTTCAAGGGACCGGTGAAGACGATCGAGTTCGCCGACGACGGGGTCACCGTCGTCGATCCGGATGCCCAGCCCGCCTGACGCGACGCTGGCGGTCCTGGAGCCCGCCACCGCGGCGGTGCTCCAAGAGATCCCGCGCGCCGGGGTCCACGACGTGGACGCCGCGGTGGCCCGCGCCCGCGCCGCCTATCCGGCGTGGCGGGCCGTGTCGCCGGGCGACCGAGCGGCGGTGCTGCGGCGCGTCGGCGACGCCGTGGCCGAGAACCGCGACGAACTGGCGCTGCTCGAGGCACGCAACGCGGGCAAGCCGATCGGCGATGCGCGCGGGGAGATGGACATGGTCGCTCAGGTGTTCGCGTATTACGCGGGCGCCCCCGAGCGGCTGCTGGGCGACTCGATCCCGGCCAGCGGCGGGCAGGCGTGGACGGTGCGCGAGCCGCTCGGTGTCGTCGGCCTGATCGTTCCCTGGAATTTCCCGTTGACGATCGCCGCCTGGAAGCTGGGACCGGCACTCGCCGCGGGTAATACGGTGGTGCTCAAGCCCTCGGAACTGACCCCCCTGAGCGCACTGCGGTTCGCCGAGCTGGCGCTCGCCGCCGGCCTGCCCGAGGGCGTGCTCAACGTCGTCGCCGGACCGGGCTCTGAGTGCGGCGCTCGGCTGGTGGCCCACCCCGACGTGGCCAAGATCGCGTTCACCGGCTCCACCGAGGTCGGTCGAGGAATCGCCGCAGGCGCGGCGGCGACGACCAAGCGAGTGACGCTCGAGCTCGGCGGCAAGTCGCCGAACATCGTGTTCGCGGACGCGGACCTCGAGGCGGCCGCAGCCGCGGCCCCCGGCGCCGTGTTCGGCAACGCCGGCCAGGATTGCTGCGCGCGCTCGCGGATCCTTGTTCAGCGCCCCGTGCTGGACGCGTTCATGGGCCATCTGGAGAGCGCCGTGACCTCGCTGCGGGTCGGTGATCCGCGCGATCCCGACACCGAAATGGGGCCGCTGATCTCGGCCGGGCACCGCGAACGGGTGGCGTCGTTCCTGGATGACGTCGCGCCGATCGCCTTCCGTGGCACGGCGCCCGAGGGGCCCGGGTACTGGTTCGCCCCCACTGTCCTGTGCCCGGTCGACCCCGCGACGCGGCCCGCGCGCGAGGAGATCTTCGGACCCGTGGCGGTGGTGATTCCGTTTGACGACGAGGAGGAGGCGGTCCGATTGGCCAACGACACGATCTATGGACTCAGCGGCTCGATCTGGAGCCGTGGCGGGGCGCGCGCGCTGCGCGTCGCCCGGGCACTGGAGGCGGGTGTGGTGTCGATCAACTCCAACACTTCGGTGCGGGTCGCCACCCCGTTCGGAGGCTTTAAGCAGTCGGGCTACGGTCGCGAGCTGGGACCGCACGCGCTGGACGCCTACACCGAGGTCAAGTCGATCTTCTTCGCCACCACATGAGACTGGCCGGCAAGGTGTGCGTGATCACGGGCGCGGCCGGCGGGATCGGCTCAGCGACCGCGTCGGTGTTCGCGCGCGAGGGCGCCACGGTCGTCGGCGTTGACGTGCGCCCCCATGACGTGGGCGAACTGGTGCTGACCGCCGACCTGACCTCCGAGGAGACCGTCGCGGACCTGTACACGCGGGTGCGCGAGGCGTTCGGGCGGATCGACGTGCTGTTTAACAACGCGGGCATTTCTCCGACCGACGACGCCTCGGTGATCGAGACTGCGCTCGAGGCCTATGAGCGCGTCCAGGCGACGAACCTCCGCAGCGTCTTTTTGTGCTGCAAGCATGGCATCCCCCATCTGTTGGAGAACGGCGGGGGCTCGGTCATCAACACTGCCTCGTTCGTCGCGATGATGGGCTCGGCCACCTCTCAGATCGCCTACACCGCATCCAAGGGCGGCGTGCTCGCGATGTCTCGCGAGCTCGGCGTGGAGTTCGCCAGGCGCGGCGTGCGCGTCAACGCGCTTTGCCCCGGCCCGGTCGACACGCCGCTGCTGCGCGAGCTCTATGCGTCCGATCCGGTCGAGGCCCAGCGCCGGATGGTGCACGTGCCGATGGGGCGCTTCGCGCAGGCGCAGGAGATCGCCAACGCGGTCCTGTTCCTGGCCTCCGATGAGTCTTCGTACGTCAACGCGACATCGTTCCTCGTCGACGGCGGCATCAGCGGCGCCTACACAACGCCGCTGTGAGCCGTCAGCGCACCGGCTCGTTGCAGCGGGGAGCCGCGCCGTTGCGCTTTCGCTTGTCGGCGAACATCGCGGCGTCGGCGGTGCTGAGCAGCCCTTCGGCATCGTTGGCGTCGTCGGGGAACACGGCCTGTCCAATGCTGGCGGCGAGCGCCAGCCGCTGACCTGCGACCGTGAACGGCTCCGCGAACGCCTCCGCAAGCCGCGCGCACACGACCTCGGTCGCGTCGCCGGCGGCGGTGGCGTCGATCAGGACCGCGAACTCATCGCCGGCGAGGCGAGCAACGGCGTCGCCCGGCCGCATGCAGTCCAGCAGTCGCCGCCCGACGGCGATCAACAGCTCGTTACCGGCGTCGTGGCCGGCGAGCGCTTCCGGCAAGCTCCAGGACCTCCTGCACGGCCTCCACGCCGCCGTAGGCATGCACGCGGGCGAGCAGCACTGCAGTCATCGAGCAGGAGAAGTGGTTGCCGCTTGCGGTGAGGCTCTCACGTCGGATCGCAACCGCCATGCAGCGATCATCGCCCTGATCCGGGTGTAGCTGAAGTCGCCTCGACGTTTACGTCGGAGGCAGCGAGGGCTCGACGCGCAGCAGCCGCGCCGGGCGCTCGGGCAGCCACCAGTTCCAGCGTCCGAACAGCGACACGATCGCGGGCACCAGCAGCGCCCGGATCACGGTTGCGTCGAGGATGATCCCGGCGGCCAGGCCGGTGGCGAACACCTTCACGGTGGTGTCCGGCGCCGACGCCATCGAGGCGAACGCCAGAAACAGGATCAGCGCCGCGCTAGTGACCAGCCGTCCGGTGCGACCGATGCCGCGGACCACGGCGCTGTTGGTGGAGCCCGTCGCGTCGTACTCCTCGCGCATCCGCGCGAGGATGAACACCTCGTAATCCATCGACAGGCCGAACAGGAACGCGAACACCATCAACGGGATCCAGGCATCGACCGAGTGCGTGGCGGCGATCCCCCAGATCACGCTCGACCCGTGGCCCTGCTGCCACACCAGCGTGATCACCCCCCACGCCGCGGCGACGCTGATCCCGTTGAGCAGCACCGCCTTGAGCGGCAGCAGCAGCGAGCGGAACGCCCGCGCCAGCAGCAGGAACGTCAGCACCGCGATCAGCGCGATCATCAGCGGGAAGCTGCCGTAGATCGCGTCCACGAAGTCAATGTTCTCGGCGCCAACGCCGCCCACGCGCACGGCGGGTCCGAGCGTCGTGGCCGCGGTGCGGACGCGCCTGACCGTGTCCACGCCGTTCGACGAGGAGCTGTCAGCGGTGGCGAACACGTCGAGCACCGCGGTGCCGTTGCGCCGCCACTGCGGGCCGCCGGGGGCCACCGAGGCACGGACCCCGTCGACTCGGGCCAGCGCGGCAGCGGTCTGCTGTGCGCGCGAGGCCGGCGCCAGGACCTCAATCGGGGCCAGCGCGCCGGGGCCGATGCCCGAACGCTCGAGCGCCTGCAGCCCGGCGTGGGCCGGACCGCTCTTGGACAGCGTGTTGACGTCTGCCTGGCCGGGCTTGAGCCCGGTGGCGGCGACCACCAGCGCGAGCAGCACCACGACCGCGGCGCCGGCGGCGAACCAGCGCCGGCGGACGACCAGGATGGCCCAGCGCGTCCACGAGCGACTGGCCTTGTCATCGGAGCGCACGTGCGGCCAGTCAAGCCGGTTGCCCGCCTTCAGCAGCACGATCGGCAGCAGCGTGGTGGCGACGATCACGCTCACCAGCGGGATCAGCATCCCGGCGTACCCGATCGAGCGCAGGAACGGCAGCGGCAGCACGATCATCGCCAGCAGGCCAATCGCGACCGTGGTGCCGCTAAAGGCCACGGCCCGCCCGGCGGTCTGCATCGCGCGGACGACCGCCTCCTCGCCCTCGTGGCCGTGCGCGCGCTCCTCGCGCCAGCGCACGACGATCAGCAGCGAGTAGTCGATCGCCACCCCCAAGCCGATCAGGGCAACCAGGAACTCGACGATCATCGAGACGCTGGTCAGCGAGCCCACCCCCCACAGGATCAGGAACGTCGACATGATCGAGACGATCGCCATCAGCAGCGGCACGAATGCCAACAGCGAAGCGAACACGAACGCCAGCACCACGAGCGCTCCCAGCCCTCCGAACACCGACTCCAACAGGACCCCCGGTCCGCCGCTGCCGCCCGTCTGGCTCTGCAGGGCATCGATCCCCGTGACCCGCACCGGCTGGCCGGCGATCCGGGTCGCGGCGAGCGCCGCCTGGGCCCGCTTGGCCGCCTTGGTGTTGGTGCCGAAGGCCTCGTTGCCAGGTGGCGCGTAGGTCAGCACGAACGTCGTGCGGCCGTCGGCGGACAGAAATGCCCGCGAGCCGGTGGAGGCAAACGACGCCGTGCGCGATCCCGGGACCGCCGCCTGCAGGCGCGCCTGCGCTTCGCGCAAACCGGAGCGGGCGGCCGGCGAGGTCGCCGGCGTGCCGGCCGGAAGCGTGACCACCGAAAGCAGCGCGGCATCGCGACCGCCTTGATGAAACGTCTTCAGGATCGCGTTGTTGGTCTCGTAGCCGGGACGGCCCGGAACGCTGAACTGCTTGCTAAAGGATTTCGTCGACTGCCCGACGGTCGCGATCCCCACCAGCGTGATGGCGATCCAGAGTCCGGCGACGATTCGGCGGTGCGCGAGCACCCAGCGGGTCATGGAGGTCATCTTGGGCGGGCTCCGGGTTCGTGGATCGAGCGCATCATTTGTAGCACAAACAATTTCCCAGCGCGATAATCTCTATGAACCCGATGCCCCCGATCGAGCAGCCCGCACTGATCCTGCACCCCGGCATGGCCAGCCGCTACACCGGCTACCTGATCGGGCGGCTGGGGCTGTTCGCCGCGCGTCGGTTCGACGCGCAGCTCGCCGTCGTCGGGCTGACCACGCGCCGGTGGGCAGTGCTCAACGCGCTGGATTCCGAGGGGCCCGCGACACAGCAGCACCTCGGGCGCGCAATCAGCATCGACCCGAGCACGATGGTCGCGACGATCGACGAGCTCGAGCGGGATGGGCTCGTCGAGCGCCGGCCGCATCCGAGTGACCGCCGCGCGCATGCCGTCCAGCTCACCGACCCAGGCCGAGAGATTCTCGCCCGGGCGCGCCGACTCGCAGGCGAGGCCCAGCAGGAGCTGATGGCGCCGCTGAACGATTCCGAGCGCGCGACGCTGCACGAACTGCTGCTCAAGGTCGCCCAGGGGGCGACGAGGCTCCCCCCGGCGGGCGCCGGGCCGGAGGGTGGCCGGCCGGCGGGCGGCCGGCCGGAGGGTGGCCGGCCGGAGGGTGGCAGGCCGATCAGCCGCTGAGCACCGCGGCCCGCACCGGCTCCGCGATGGCGTCCGGTGCTGCCGAACGGCTGGCCAGCGCGACCCCGAACCCGAGCAACGCCCAGGGCACCGGGTCCTCGAGGAAGTCCGCGTACAGCATCGTGTGGAACACCAAGCCCGCGAACGCCGCCGCCACCGCGGAGCGCACCGGGTCTCCCCGGGCGCGGCTCAGCAGGCAGAATAGCGCGACCGCGACCAGCGCCACGTAGGCGAGCTCACCGATCAGGCCCTGCTCGGCGGCGATCGTCACCGGGATCGTGTGCGACGCCGACAGCGTCGACGCGGAATGGCGATGGTGGAGCTGGTACTCCTTGACGAAGGAGCCCGAGCCGTAGCCCCACACGGGCCGGTCGACGAACAGCGACAGGCCGCCACTGACCAGACCGCCGCGGCCACTGGAGGCGCCGTTGATGCCCTGGTTGAGTCCGAACGTCGTCGGGGATGCGGCCACGGCGCCCGCGCCCAGCCCGATCACCACGACGGCCATCACCAAGGCGCGCGACGGCTTGTAGCGCAGCGCGGTCAGCACGGCCAGGCCGACCAGCAGCGCGCCGAGGCTGGAGCGCGACAGCGTCAGCACCAGACAGGCCCAGAGAACGGCCAGCGCCGCCACCGTGATCCCCTGTTCGCGTTGCGAGCGGGGGTAGAGCAGCAGCCCGGCCAGCAGGACAATCGTCAGCGCCAGGAAACGGCCGAAGATGTCGGGGTCAAAGAACACCGAGTTGACCGTGAAGTAGGTGTGCAGGTCGTTGGCCACGACCAGCTTGGGGTTGAGGATGATCGTCTTGGTGGCGTACTCGTAGAAGCCGATCAAAGAGAACACGAGCGCCAGCACGACAATCACGCGCAGGCAATCCCGCAGCAGGCGCCGGTTGAACTCCAGGCCGCGCAGCAGCTGATAGAGCAGCGCGAACGGCACGTAGAGGAAGACCATGTTCTGCAGCGCGACATCGCGGCCGGCCAGTTCCGGCGCGTAGGTGCCCTGGATGCCGTACAGGACCACGAACAACGCCAGCAGTCGCCCGACCCACACCACCAGCGCAGGCTCGGCCGGTGTGAGCGCCGGCGCGGCCGGCGGCGGCAGCGGGTCGACGCCGTGCCGGCCCTCTGGCC
>JBPCPC010000301.1:0-29587 GCA_050999585.1 Solirubrobacteraceae bacterium
GGTCCGAGCACGGCGATCGCATCGGGCACATCGGCCACGACCTGGTCGGCGCCGACGCCGCAGCCGTGATGGTCGGGGATCAGTGAGATGGCTCGCCGGCCGCTGTCGCGGCCGCCGTCGAGGACGATCGTGCCGGTCTCGGCGATCGCCGTCGCGCAGCCGGTGAGCACGGCGTCCAGCCGGTCGAGCGCGGTGTGGTGCAGCGCCGGATCATCGCCGAGCGGATCGAGGGACCGGGGCAGCGCGGCGGCCAGGTCGGGGGTGGCCACGGTGCGCTCGCCCGCCAGCAGCCGGCCGAGCAGCCTCGGGAGCTCGGCCTCGTCGCAGCGGTGGACATCAGCCCGGTAGTCCGCGACGCGCTGTGCGAACCGATCGACGAGCGCTTGGTCGCCGGTCGGCGCCCGAGCCCCGGCCGCCACGTAGCGTCGCGGGATCTCCGGAATCTCCGGGTCGGGCCCGAGCGCCGCGCGGATGCGGGCGAGCACGTCGGCGCGGGCGTCGTCGCTCATCGTTGCCGCCACCAATCGCGGAAGCTCTGCGCCGGGATCTCGGGGAGATCCCGAGCAGACGTCCAGCTCTGCATCGGACCGCGTGGAAGCGCCGCCAGCTTCCCGAGCGGGCCGCGGCCGAGCCGGGCCAGCCGCTGAGCGGCCTCATAGCGGCCACGGGTCCGGAACGCCTGGCCAACGAGACCCATCGCGACCGCCTCGGGATCGCGCCGCGAGGTGACCTCGCGGGTGACCCGCCCGCGGAGGTGGATGAGCACGCTCGGGATGTCGATCTTGACCGGACATACCTCGTAGCAAGCGCCGCACAGCGAGGATGCCCACGGCAGCGTCCGGGCCTCATCCAGGCCTTCCAGCTGTGGGGTCAGGATCGCCCCGATCGGACCGGGGTAGACCGACTCGTACGCGTGCCCGCCCGCGCGCGTGTACACCGGGCACGCGTTCAGACACGCCGAGCAGCGGATGCAGCGCAGCGCCTGGCGACCGACCTCGTCGGCCAGGACATCGGTGCGGCCGTTGTCGAGCAGGATCAGGTGGAACTCCTGGGGACCGTCGCCCTCGGTCACTCCGGTCCAGAGCGACGTGTACGGGTTCATGCGTTCCGCCGTCGAGGAGCGCGGCAGCAGTTGCAGCATCACCTCGAGGTCCTGCCAGCGCGGGAGCACCTTCTCGATGCCCATCACCGTTAGGAGCACCTCGGGCAGGGTCGTGCACATGCGCCCGTTGCCCTCGGACTCGACGACGACGATCGTTCCGGTCTCCGCGACGCCGAAGTTCGCTCCGCTGACGCCCATGCGCGCGCGCATGAACCGCTCGCGCAGGAAGTGGCGCGCGGCTTCGGTGAGCGCCGGCGGGTCGCTGGTCAGTGACTGACCTGGCGCGATCGTGCGCTCGAACAACCGCCGGATCTCCTCGCGGTTCTTATGGATCGCCGGGACGAGGATGTGCGACGGCGTGTCGTCGGCGAGCTGGACGATCAGCTCCGCGAGGTCGGTCTCGTGCGCGGTGATCCCCTCCGCCGCGAGTGCCTGGTTGAGCTTGATCTCCTCGGTGGCGATCGACTTGACCTTGACGACCTCGTCGATCCCGCGTTCGTGCGCGATCCGCGCGACGTGCGCGTTGGCCTGCGCCGCGTCGCGCGCCCAGTGCACGACGCCGCCGGCGCCGGTCACCGCCGCCTCCAACCGCTCCAGCTGCTCGGGCAGGGTCGCCAGCGCCTGCGCCTTGATCGCCGCGCCGGCGTCGCGCAGGGCCTCCCAGTCGCCGACCTCGGACACCACTTGGGCCCGCTTCTCCCGGATCGTCGATGTCGCCTTGCCGAGGTTGCGGCGCAGCTGTGCGTCTGCGAGCGCCTCGCGGGCCTTTGCCGGGAAGCCGAGCCGGGCGCTCATCGCGATGCCAGGACCTCTGCCAGGTGCATCGTCCGCACCCCGGCGCGCTGCCGCGACAGCCCACCACCGATGTGCATGAGGCACGAGTTGTCGCCGGCGACGACGACCTCGGCCCGCGTGTCGAGGACGTGACGCAGCTTGTCGGTCAGGATGGCGGTCGACGTGTCGGCGTTCTTGACCGCGAACGTTCCCCCGAAGCCGCAGCACTCCAGCGCCTCCGGCAGCTCGACGAGATCGATGTCCCGCACCGCGCGCAGCAGCCGCAACGGCTTGTCGCCGACCTGCAGCAGCCGTGCCGAGTGACAGGTCGGGTGGTAGGTTACCCGGTGCGGGAACACCGCTCCGAGATCGGTGACGCCGAGCACGTCGACGAGCAGCTCAGACAGCTCGTGCGTCCGCTCCCCCAGCGCGTGCACCTCGCGCAGCAATCCCTCGTCCCCGGTGCGCTGGGCCAGCTGCGGGTACTGCTCGCGGACCATTGCCGTGCACGACCCCGACGGGGAGACGATCACCTCGGCGGCGCCGAAGATCCGGACGAAGCGTCGCATCAGCGTGGTCGCCTCGTCCTGGAAGCCGGAGTTGCCGTGCATCTGGCCGCAGCATGTCTGCTCGATCGGGAACTCGACCTGATGGCCGAGCCGCTCCAGCAGCTCCACGACCGCCTGTCCCGTCCGCGGGAAGAGCGTGTCGTTGAAGCAGGTGATGAACAGCGAGACACGCACGAGAGGCAGGCCAGAATGGTAGCCACCGCGCGCCCGGCGGCGCTTTCACGGAAGCTCGCGTCGCCTGCGGTGCGGGTTGACGGGGGCAATAGCCTTGACTGGTCGCGCGCGTCATGCGCTCGATCAGGAGAGGAGGGGAGAGCGGTGATCAGACGCGTCCAGTTGGTGCTCGCCGTATGTGCGCTGGGGGCGAGCCTGGTGCTGACGTCCGGCGCCTCCGCTGCCGTCTCGGCCACGACCGCTCCCGGCCCCCCCGGGGCTCAGAGCTACTTCGACCTGGCTCGCAAGGACTGCGTCGGGACGGCTCGCAACACGAGGTCGAAGGTCTGGTTCACCGTCGCGGACGGCGTGCTGTCCGACGTCTACTGGCCGACGGTCGATGCGACCAACGTTCACACCCTCCAGTACCTCGTCTCCGATGGGCACAGCTTCACCGACCTGCAGACCCGCGACATGACCTACACGCTGGTGCCCGACCCGACTGGGATGTCCTGCACGGTCGTCGCCACCAACACCGCGCACGGCTACCGGATCACCACGACCTACGCGGCGGATCCGGCCCGAGCCGCAATCCTGATGCATACCGAGTTTGCGGGACCGGCCGGCGATCGGCTCTACGTGCGACTCGATCCGCTGGCCGGTGGCACCGGCGGGGGCGGCCCGAGCAACGCGGGCGCCAATACCGCGACCGTCGCCCGCGCCGGGGGCCAGCCGGTGCTGGTGGCCTCAAATCCGAACACGACCACCGACGCGGTCAACCGCAGCTATGCCGTGCCGACCTTCGAGGCGCTGCAGTCCTCGCACGGATTCTCGAGCGCGAGCGTCGGCTACGCCGGAAGCGCCAGCGACGGACTGTCGATGCTCGACGCCAACCATCAGCTCACGCCCTACACATCGGCCCCCGACGGCCACGTCACCCTGACGGCCGGGGTGACGCTGTCCAGCGGCCACAGCGTCGACCTCGCGCTGGGCTTCGGCTCCACCGAGAGCACGGCTACGGCGGTGGCCGGCGCGTCGCTCGCACAACCCTTCGGGCCTGTGCTCGCGGCTTACGAGCGTCAGTGGTTGACCTACGATTCCGGACTGCGTCCGCCCTCGCTGCAGCTTGGTCGCGCCGCCGTCCAGGAGTACTACGAGTCGCTCAACGTCGTCAAGGCGAGCGAGGACAAGACATTCCCCGGGGCGATCGCCGCCGGACTGGCCTCCCCGTGGGGGCAGTCGGTGCCAGCCGGAAATGACACCAACGGCCTGCCGACCTACTTCGGGTCCTACCGGGAGGTGTTCGCGCGGGATCTGTACGAGGCGTTCACGAGTCTGCTGGTCGCCGGGGATCTGCGCACCGCTCAGGCGGCGACGCTGTTCCTGTTCGATCGCCAGCAGCTGGCGGACGGCTCGATTCCGCGGAACTCGCTCCTGAACGGGATGGCGGCACCGGACACCGGCGGTCTGCAGCTCGACGAAACCTCGTATCCGATTCTGATGGCCTGGCAGTCGGGCCTGGCGCGGCGCGGCGACCTGTACGTCAAACACGTGATCCCGGCGGCCGATTTCCTGGTCGCTCACGGCCCGTCTGATGGCGTTGAGCGCTGGGAGGAGCAGACCGGCTACTCCCCATCGACGATCGCGGCCGAGATCGCCGGTCTGACCGCCGCCGCGAAGATCGCCGCCGCCAACGGGGACCCCGCCCGCGCGACGCTGTATCACGCGACGGCCGACGAGTTCGCTCGCAACATCAAGAACTGGACGGTGACGACCACCGGTCCGGACGCGCCGCGCTATTTCATCCGCCTGTCGAAGACCGGGGATCCCAACGCGGCGATCTCGTACAGCCTGGGCAACGGGAGCCTCACGGTTGATCAGCGCGAGGTGGTCGATGCCGGCTTCCTCGATCTGGTGCGCCTGGGAGTGCTCCCCGCCGACGATCCGGACGTCCTGGCCTCGGTCGGGGTGCTCGACAAGCAGATCGAGGTCCAGACGCCGAGCGGCCCGGGCTACTACCGATACGGCACGTCCGCCGCCGCGGGATCGGCCGACGGGTACGGCGACTGTTACCAGCCCAGCCAGACCAGCTGCACCGTGACCGGCGCCCCGTGGCCACCCACTGACATCGGCACCGGTCATCTGTGGCCCGTGCTCTCCGGCGAACGGGGCGAGTACGACCTCGCCGACGGAGACCGCTCGGCAGCGCTGGGGCTGCTGAGCGCAATGCGCAGCATGACCTCGGGGCAGGGTCTTGAGCCCGAGCAGGTCTGGGAGGACCCGGACCTCGCCGCATCGCCGTACGGCAGCGACCCGGCGACGGCGTCGATCGGCTTCAACGACGGGCAGCCCGCCGGCTCCGCCAGCCCGTTGACCTGGGCGCAGGCCCAGTACGCCCGCCTGGCGCTGGACCTCAGCGCGGGTCGCAGCCTGGAAACCCCGGCGATCGTCACCCGGCGTTACGTCACCCACGGCATGCCCGGCACGTTGCCGCTGTCGGTCACCAGTCCGGCGCCTGGCGCGAGCATCAACTCAGACACGGTCGCGGTGAGCGGGACCACCTCGCCCGGTGCGAACGTGGTGGCCCAGGGTGCCGGGACGTCGGGAACCACCGGCACCACTTCGACGACCGCCGACGCCTCCGGCAACTGGTCGCTGTCGGTGCCCGGCAACTTCGGCTCGACGACGATCATCGTGACCGCTGCACTGGGTGCCAGCACCGGCTATGACCAGTTCTCGGTCACCGACTTCTTCATCCCGGGGACCTCGGTGCTCACGGTCACCGATCCGGCCGGGGACGACAACGGGCCCGGGACCTACGTCTACCCGACCGCCGCGGACTTCCACCCGGGGGCGTTTGACCTGACCGGGGCGCAGGTCAAGCAGACGACGAGCGATGTCTACGTCTCGGTCACGCTCGCCAACCTCGATGACACGTTCGGCGCGCCGTTCGGGGCCCAGCTGCTCGACGTCTATGCGCACGACCCAGCCGCGTCGAACACCTCGACCCGGGCCGCCTATCCGTCACGCAACTACACGCTCGCCCCTGCTGGGGCCTGGAGCGAGCTGGTCGAAGCTCAGGGCTTCGCGCCGGTCTCCTGGGTCGATCCTGCGGGCAACTCGCTCGGCTCAGCACAACTCGTCATCGACCACGCGAACCGGACCGCCACGATCGTCGTGCCCCGCGCGAGCTTCGGAACGGTCGGGCCGGGGTGGGCGTTCACCGTGACGCTGGCCGGCCAGGACGGGTTCAGCTCCGATCGCGCGCGCGCCTTCGCCGCGACGCCGCAGCCCTATGCGTTCGGCGTCTGTGCCGCCGGGGGGACGAGTCCGATCTGTGCACTGGACCCCGCGACGGTGCCCAAGGTACTCGACACGATCACCCCGCCGGGCGTCTCCCAGGCCACCGAGCTTGATCCCACGCGGGGCGCGGTCGCACTCCAACCGGTGGCGGTGCCCTGACCGCGGCGGTCAGGCGCCGAGCGTCTGGCGCTGGGGTCACACGCTGGGGTTCAGCACGAGCTCGGCATCCAGGTGCGCGTCCCCGCGGATCATCCCGCCCTTGTTCCAGGTCAGCCCGACCTTGTCGCGGGTGACGCTCGTCGACGCGTGGAGTCGCAACCCGCCGTCGGGCAGCGGTGTGACGGTGACCGGCAACTGCAGTGCTGCGACCTTGTCACCGATCTCCAGGTCGCCGGTGACGGTCAGACCGTCCTCGGCAGTCGCGACCGCCGTGGGGGTGAAGCGGATCGTCGGATGGCGCTCGACGTCGAAGAAGTCAGCCGAACGCAGATGCGCGTCGCGCTTGGTGTGCTTGGTGTCCAGGCTGGTCGCCGCGATGGTCAGCTCGCCCCGGGCAGCTCCGCTCTGATCGACCTGAAGGGTGCCGTCATAGGACGAGAACTGTCCCTTGACGTTGGCCAGCCCCCACATCCCCTTGGCGCTGAACTGCAGGTGGCCTCCCGTGGGATCGACCCTCCAGCTACCGGTGATGCCGGCGTCTGTGGTGGGGCCCGGCTCGTGAACGCTCATCTGATGCCTTCCGTTCGAATGCCAAATCGGACCAACGGTCCGCTTGAGTCGCGACTTTAGCAAACAACCGGACCGCTAGTCCGTTACTACTAGAATGGTGTCCGTGCCCACTCCGGCGAAGCGCCCGCAGCTGCCGATGGTGGATCTGCGCGGCGAGCGCCGCGACGCGGCCGCGAACCGGGCGCGGATCCTCGCCGCGACCCGCCGTCTGCTGCGCGACGAGGGTCTGTCGGCGACCTCGATCGACCGGATCGCCGTCGAGGCCGGCGTGGGCAAGGGCACAGTGTTCCGTCGCTTCGGCGACCGGGCGGGATTGACCGCCGCGGTGCTCGATGAGCACATGCGCGGCTTTCAGGACGCCTTCTTGAGCGGGCCGCCGCCGCTCGGACCGGGGGCGCCCGCCGGCTTACGGCTGGAAGCGTTCGTCGACGGGCTGCTGGCGATGCTCGACGGTGACCTGGAGGTCGTCCTGGCGGCCGAGACAGCATCCTCGGCGAGCGCCGGCGTCGTCGCCGGAGCCCTGACGCTGCACGTCCGCGCACTGGTCGCCGAGCTCGATCCGGACCTGGATGCGCCGGTGCTCGCCGACCTGATTCTCGGCAGCATCGCCCCTCCCGTGATCGCTCGTCTGCGCGCCCGCGGCGTCGAACTGGCCGGCCAACAGACCGCTGCGCGTGCGTTGCTGCGCGGACTGACGCAACCGCAAGACGCTTGATCCCAGCGGCTCGGAACCGCTGATCCGACAGTCTCGCGGCCGTGTTCGGATTGCGTTTGTGAGCTGCGCACCCCCTGTAGGCTCAGCACCATGACGACAGTCGATTTCACCGCCGGGCCCAACGACGAGTCCGTTGACCATGAGCCCAGCGAGATCACCTACGACGAGCAGTTCTATCCGGCCCGTCCCCGGCGGCTTCGTCCCAGTGCTCGCCGCATCGCCCGGACGCCCAAGGAGGCCGAGGGAGAGCCGATTGCCAGCAACCAGGGCTACGTCGACTGGCTGATCGCGGAGTCGATGCTGAACGATGCCAACGAGCTGGCCAGACAGCTCTCCGGGTCGGGAAACATGCTGCAGAACCCATTCGCGCACCCCGATCCCCATGCGGCGGTGAAACGGGCCGGGGTGTGGTTCACCGCCTATCCGCTGTCGTTCGTCACTCGCCCCGATCAGTCGTTCCTGTCGGGCCTGGCAGAGCCGTCACTGTGGGAGGCGTTCACGCGGA
Source organism: Solirubrobacteraceae bacterium (assembly GCA_050999585.1). Lineage (GTDB taxonomy): Bacteria > Actinomycetota > Thermoleophilia > Solirubrobacterales > Solirubrobacteraceae > Palsa-465. Next base: position 7,851 of record JBPCPC010000301.1, read on the forward strand.
TCGGGATCGACGGTGTCCACACCGGCCCGGTCAAGAAGGCCGGCGGCCTGGACGGGTGGCGCCAGACGCCGTCGGTGGACGGGCATTTCGATCGCATCAGCATGCAGGTCGATCCCGAGTTCGGCACCGAGCACGATTTCCGCGAACTGTGCGCGATGGCCGAGGCGCACGACAGCGTGATCATCGACGACATCGTCCCGGGCCACACGGGGAAGGGCGCGGACTTCCGGTTGGCCGAGATGGGCTATGCCGACTATCCCGGGATCTACCACATGGTGTCGATCCCCCGCGAGGACTGGGGTCTGCTCCCCGACGTGCCGGCCGGGCGCGACTCGATCAACCTCACCGCTGAAGCGGAGAACAGCCTCGAGCAGGCCGGTTACATCATCGGTCGGCTGCAGCGCGTGATCTTTTACGAGGGCGGAGTCAAGGAGACCAATTGGAGCGCCACGCGCGTCGTCACCGGGGTCGACGGGACGGAGCGCCGCTGGGTCTATCTGCATTACTTCAAGGACGGCCAGCCGTCGATCAACTGGCTGGATCCCTCCTTCGCGGGTATGCGGCTCGTAATCGGTGACGCGCTGCACGCGCTGGCCGACTTGGGGTCGGGCGCGCTGCGCCTGGACGCGAACGGGTTTCTCGGCGTGGAGAAGAGCGCCGGGGGCGCGCCGGCATGGTCTGAGGGCCATCCGCTCTCCGAGGCCGCCAACCAGCTGATCGCCAGCATGGTGCGCAAGATGGGCGGCTTTTCCTTCCAGGAGCTGAACCTGACGATCGACGACATTAGGAACATGTCGGAGTCCGGCGCCGACCTGTCCTATGACTTCGTCAACCGCCCGGCGTATCACCACGCGCTGGTGATGGCGGACACCGCATTCCTGCGGCTGACGTTGCAACTCTCGCGCGACCTCGGCGTCGCGCCCGTCTCGCTGGTCCACGGCCTGCAGAACCACGACGAGCTGACCCACGAGCTCGTGCACTTCGCCACCGGACACGGCGACGACGAGTTCATCTTCCGCGACAAGGTGATCAAGGGCGGTGATCTCGCGGTCCTGATCCGCTCAGAGCTCGTGAGCCATCTCACCGGCGACGCCGCGCCCTACAACCGGACGTTTACGACCAACGGGATCGCCTGCACCACCGCGTCGGTGATCAGCGCCGCGCTCGGGTACCGCAGCCTGAACGAAATCGGCGAGGCCGAGGCCGAGGAGATCAAGCGCGCGCACCTGCTGTTGGCGATGTTCAACGCGCTCCAGCCGGGGGTGTTCGCGCTCTCGGGCTGGGACCTGGCCGGCATGCTGACGATCGATCCCGACTCCGTCAGCGACCTGATCGTGGACGGCGACACCCGCTGGATCAACCGCGGCGCCCACGATCTGATCGGTATCGATGAACCACAGCGCACCCGGTGGGGACGTCTGCCGTCGGGGCGCAGCCTCTACGGCACGTTGCCCGATCAGCTGCGTGACCCCGACAGCTTCGCCTCGCAGCTCAGCCGCATCCTCGACGTGCGCCGCTCGCATGAGATCCACCTCGCCGACCAGCTCGATGTGCCCGCGGTGTCACATCGCGCGATGCTCGTGCTGCTGCACGAGCTGCCGTCGGGCCAGCAGCATGTCCTCGCGTTGAACTTCTCCGGGGAGGACATCTGGGGGACCGTGCAATCAGAGCTGCTGGTCCCACACTCACGGGTGACCGACATGTTCAAGGGCTGGGAGGGGGAGACCGCCGTCGACGCGCTCTCAAGCTTTCATCTCGCCCTCGGTCCGTTCCAGGGTTTCTCGCTGCTGGTGCAGGCGCCGATCGGGCCCGAGCCCGACCCCGACGCCAACCCGCATCCGACCGGCCTACACGCCGTCGTCACCCGCTGAGCAGTCGCCTCACTAGACGAGGATCAGCTTGCTGTGGACGGGTCGAGGTGACCAGCTCATCGCCCAGCAAATCGCTGGCTGAGCCAACGATTGACGGGGCTATTTTGTGATCGCGGAGACCTGGTGCGATCGCAACTCGTCAGCACCGTCTATCGTGAGAGCTGACGCGCCAATGACCACTGGAGATCTCATCGCACCCGAGGACACCGACCGCCGCTGCGCGGTCTGCCACACCGGCCGCCGCTGGCGGACCTTTGAAGTCGTTCACCCCGAGGGCCGAGAGCCGGCCCTGATGTGCCCCGCCTGCAAGGCTCGCTTTGGCGAGACGCTCCCGGCTCCGGTGGCACTGGAGGCAACTCCGGAGCCCACCCCGCCGCCGAAGAGCCAGCCGCGCAAGCCGCGCCCCAACCAGTCCGAGGACAAGCTCAAGCGAGTGCTGCGAGAGTTGCCGCCCGGAGAGCATTCCACCGGACGGATCGCGAAGGCCGCCGGGCTCAACCACGCCAAGGTGCTGTCGCGCCTGCACGCGCTGGAGGCGGCCGGCGAGGTTCAGCAGATCGGCAAGCACTGGTCGACCGAGCGTCCGTCGACTGACCTGGAAGCGGCGTTTGACCGCCTGCAGGCCAGCACCGACAACCTTCGCATCGTCAGAGAGCCTCAGCGCGTCAGCTGAGGTGCGGTGGGGGCCGACGGTCGGCCCCACGGCTACGGTGACCACGGAGCGGTCTGCAGGGCGCGCTCGTAGGCGCCGCGATCGTGAATCGGCTCACCGTGCGAGACCACGACGTGCTCGAAGGGCAGCTCGAGCAGCGCCCGCAGCGCTGGAAGGGTCCGCTCCGCTAACCAGGCCGTGTTCCAGATCCGGAGCTCGCCGCCCGGGGCGGTGAGGGCGTCCGCAAACACGAGCGCACGCTGGCCCGGCAGCCAGACGGGGGTCTCGTTGCGTCCGCGGCCGTCGTAGAGCGCGATCGCGCCGCCGGGCAGCTCGTCTCCGGGGTCGACCGGTTCGATCGCGGCCCGCGGGACGTCGTCGCGCCAGAACAGGCTGGGGCCGAGGGCGCGCGCGCCGTAGCGGCGCACGAACAGATCGACGTCGCGAACATGATCGGGTTTGAGGATCAGGACGACGGTGGGCGGGGCGGAATCGATTCGCGCCCACACGTCAGCCGCCTCTGGCGGCGGCGCGAGCGGGTCGATCAGGATCACCTCGCCGCCGCAGTGAGCGCACGTCGAGCTGACCCCGGGGTCCCAGCCGCTGTCGGTGGTCCAGTCGGGATGCTCGGTTCGCCACAGCCACAGGCCGGTCGTCACGTCATGCATGCTGCATGCCATCAGGCGAGCGCCTGCGTCAGGTCGGCCCACAAATCCTCGACATCCTCGAGCCCGACGCTGAGCCGGAGCAGGCCGGCCGGAACGCGCTCTCCCTCCCAGCGGGCGCGGGCCTCGAGCGTCGAGGCGACGCCGCCGAGGCTGGTCGCGTTGGCGATCAGCCGCAGCGCCCGCTCGACCGCGAGTGCCCGCTCGCCGTCGGCGACGTCGAACGACAGCAGTGGCCCGAACGACTCGACGTACCGCGCCGCGACGTCGTTGCCGAGCCCCGGATAGCGGACGCACTGCACCCCCGGGTGATCGGCGAGCCGCCGCGCCAGCTCCAGCGCGCCGGCGGACTGGCGTGGCACCCGCAGCGCCAGCGTCTTCATCCCTCGCAGCAGCAGCCAGGCGGGATCCGGGGCGGCCACGATGCCCGAGGCGGCGCGGAACGCGGCCAGGCGCGCGTGATCCTCGGCGCGTGCGCAGCTCACGACCCCGATCAGCGCGTCGTGATGGCCGGCGAGGATCTTCGTCGCGCTGTGCAGCACGAAATCGGCGCCGTAGGAGAGCGGGCGCAGCAGGATCGGGCTCAGGACCGTGTTGTCGACCACGACCTGGGCGCCGGCGCGGTGCGCCGCCGCCGTCGCGGCCTCGAGGTCGGGGAACGTCAGCATCGGGTTCGAACACGGCTCCAGCCAGACCAGGTCCGCCGCGGGCGGGGTGGACGTCTGGTCAAACGTGACCACGTTCAGTCCCCAGCGCCCGAGCTCTGAGCGCAGCAGCCCGACCGTGCCCCAGTAGCCGCCGTCGGCGACGGCGACCGTCGCGCCCGGCGCCAGCAGTCCGAGCACCAGCGCGGTGGTCGCGCCTGAGCCGGAGGGGAACAGCAACGTGTGGCCGCCCTCCAGCTCGCCCAGTATCCGCTCGGCCTCCAGGCCCACCGGATGGGCGACCCGCTGGTAGTAGACCGGCCCCGGGGTCGCGTCGACGTAGGGGTGAATCGTCGCGCGGTCAAGCCCCGGCAGTTCACCGCGGGCCAGCTGGGTCTCTTGTTCCATCCGCGGCTGCTCAGACCGCTGCGCCGGTCAGGCGGCGACGCTGAGCGAGGTCTCCAGCGCGGGACCGGAGGCCAGGGTCTGGTAGACGACGCAGTAGCGCTCGGTGAGCTTCTTCAGCGTCGCCAGCTGCTCCTCGCCGGCGTCCGTGTCCAGCTCGAACGCCAGGCGGATCGCGCTGAACCCAACGGGTGCATCGCGGTCAACGGCGAGCGTGCCGCGGAAGTCGAGATCTCCCTCGGCGCGCACTCTGCCCGAGGCCAGCTCGATCCCCAGCGAGGTGGCCACCGCCTGCAGGGTCACGCCCGCACACGCCACCAGCGCTTCGAGCAGCATGTCGCCCGAGCAGAGCAGCGATCCGTCCCCGCCGGTGGCCGGGTGAAGCCCCGCCTCGGCGATCGCGCGGCCGGTCTGCACCGAGCACGAGACTCCGTCGCCGAGATCGCCCACCGCGGCCAGGGTCACCAGCGCCGCCTCTGGTTCACTGCGGTAGCGGTCCTTCAGGGGTGTCTGCACGGCACTCAGCCGATCGCCTTCCACGTCAGGGAATTTTAGGCCCCAGCGGGGCTGCGTGCCGAGCGCCTGATCGGAAACGGCGCGCCGGGCGCAGGTGCCGAGGGTTCTGGATCCGGGGCCGGGCGCTTGGGGATAGTCGATAAAAGCGAAATAGCAGCCACAATCGACCACGCTGACGTCAGGTCGCGATCGCTGACAGGATGCCGTCATGAAGCTCGAGGGCGCATCGGCGCTGGTCACCGGCGGCGCGTCGGGCCTGGGCGCGGCGACGGCGGAGGCGCTGCGGGCGGGCGGCGCGCAGGTCGTGATCGCCGACCTGCCGCAGGCCGAGAGCTGCGTCGACGCCAGCCGCTTTTCGTTCGCGGCCGCCGACGTCCGCGATCCCGACCAGCTGTCGGCCGCGGTGAGCGTCGCCGCCGGGTTGGCGCCGCTGCGCGTGCTCGTCAGCTGCGCCGGCATCGGTCCGCCCGGCCGGGTCCTGCGCAAGGGCGAGCCGATGGCGCTGGAGCAGTTCGCCACGACGATCGAGATCAACCTGATCGGGACCTTCAATGCGATCCGCCTGGCGGCGGCCACGATGGCGGGCAACGAGCCGATCGAGGAAGGGCGCGGGGTGATCATCAACACCGCCTCGATTGCCGCCTACGAGGGCCAGATCGGCCAGGCCGCCTACGCGGCATCCAAGGGCGGGATCGTCGGGATGACGCTCCCGATCGCCCGCGACCTGGCGAGTGTCGGCATCCGCGTGGTGACGATCGCCCCGGGTCTGTTCGACACGCCGCTGCTGGCCAGCCTGCCGCCACAGGCGCGGGACTCGCTCGGCGCCTCGGTGCCACACCCGGCGCGGCTCGGCGACCCGTCGGAATACGCCGCGCTGGCGATGCACATCGTCGCCAACCAGGTGCTCAACGGGGAGGTGATCCGGCTCGACGGAGCGCTGCGCATGGCGCCGCGCTGAGCGGCCGCCCCGCGCGAGCGCGTCAGCGGTCGAGCGGTCAGAAGACGGGCAGCTCGCGGTAGTCGCCCCACACCGCTTGCAGGGCGCAGACGATCTCACCTTCGGAGACGTGCGCGCGGGCGGCGTCGACCAGCAGTCCCATCAGGTTGCGATCGGTTCCGGCGGCCTGCTTGATCGCGTCCAGGCAGTTAGCGACCGCGGCGTCGTCACGATCGGCGCGCACCGCCTGGACGCGATCGATCTGCTGACGCTCGAGCGCGGGATCGATGCGCAGGAGCTCGGTCGCCTGCTCGTCGCCCTCGGTGAAGCGGTTGACGCCCACGACCGTGCGCTGGCCGGCGTCGATCTCCTGCTGAAGCTGGAACGCCGCGTCGGCGATCTCGCGCTGGGGGTAGCCGCGCTTGACCGCCTCGACCATCCCGCCAAGCTCGTCGATCTTGGCGAAGTACTCATAGGCGAGCTCCTCCATCCGGTCGGTCAGCGACTCGACGAAGTAGGCGCCGCCGAGGGGGTCGATCGTGTTCGTAACCCCGGTCTCGTGGGCGATGATCTGCTGGGTGCGCAGCGCGATCCGCACCGCCTGCTCGGTGGGCAGGGCGAGCGCCTCGTCATAGGAGTTGGTGTGCAGCGACTGCGTGCCGCCGAGGACTCCGGCGAGCGCCTCGACCGTCGTGCGGAAGATGTTGTTCAGCGGCTGCTGGGCGGTCAGCGACACGCCGGCGGTCTGCGTGTGAAAACGCATCCGCCAGGACTCGGGCCGGCGCGCGCCGAACGTTTCCTTCAGCTCGCGCGCCCAGATGCGCCGCGCCGCGCGATACTTGGCGATCTCCTCGAAGAAGTCGATCTGGGCGTTGAAGAAGAACGACAGCCGGGGGGCGAAGTCATCGACGTCGACGCCCCGGGCCACGGCCTGCTCGACGTAGGTGAGCCCGTCCTTGAGCGTGAACGCGAGCTCCTGGGCGGCCGTCGATCCGGCCTCGCGGATGTGGTAGCCGGAGATGCTGATCGGATGCCAGCGCGGCATCTCGGTGGCGCACCACTCGATCATGTCGATCACCAGGCGCATCGCCGGGTCGACCGGGAAGCACCATTCCTTCTGCGCGATGTACTCCTTCAGGATGTCGGTCTGGATTGTCCCGCCGAGCTTCTGGGTGGGGATCCCCTGGCGCTCGGCCGCAACGACGTAGAAGGCCAGCATGATCGCCGCGGGCGCGTTGATCGTCATCGAGACGGTGACCTCGTCGAGCGGGATCCCGCCGAACAGGGTCTGCATGTCGAGCACCGTGTCGACGGCCACGCCCTCACGTCCGACTTCGCCCTCAGAGCGCGGATGGTCGGAGTCATGGCCCATCAGCGACGGCATGTCAAACGCGGTCGAGAGCCCGGTCTGCCCGTGCTCGAGCAGATAGTGAAACCGCTGGTTGGTCTCCGCGGCGGTGCCGAACCCGGCGAACTGGCGCATCGTCCACATCCGGCCGCGATACATCGAGGGATAGACACCGCGGGTGAACGGATACTGACCCGGGAGGCCGATCGGGTCCTGCGCTCCGCCGATGCCCTTGGGCAGGTCGCGCTCGGTGTAGAGCGGTGCGATCTCTTCGCCCGACAGCGTCGTGAACGGCACGTCGCGCTTGGGACTGAGCCCGTAGGCGCTGCGCCACTCCTCATAGCTGACTGGGGTTCCGGCGAAGGTGGCCATCAGATAGTTGAAAGGTCGCATACCTCTGCGGTGCGCGCAACCCCCGACCGGCGGTGGCCACGGGTCCGCGGGCGCCCCGACGCTCAGTGCAGCGGCGCGAGGAAGTCGCCGGCGTGCCGGCGCAGCGGCTCCAGCAGGGCGAAGATCTCCTCACAGCGCTCGGCGTCCAGCGGCGCGGTGCCGAACGCGGCCTCGTTGCAGAGCCGCGTGGCCTGCCTGGCCACGCGCCGGCCGCCGGGCGTGATCTCGGCCAGGACCGCGCGCCGGTCGTGCTCGTGACCGACGCGCGTCACGTAGCCGCTCTGTACCAGCTTGGCGACGACGTTGGTGACGCTCGCGCGGTGCACCTGCAGGCGATCAGAGATCTTTCCCAGCGGCAGCCGCCCGGCCCGGCTGTAGAGCAGCAGCATCAGCGCCTCGTAGCGCGGGAAGGTCAGATCCAGCGGCTCGAGCAGTTCGTTGAGGCGTGCGAGCACGATCTGCTGGGCGCGCATCAGCGAGGTCACGGCAGCCATGCTCGGCGTAGCGGCGGCGCCCCAGTTCGCGTCCCACTGGCGGCGAGCCTCGAGGATCGGATCGAACGGGAGCACACGGGCCACCACCACAGGCTATGGGCTGCGCGGACGGGCGGGCCGGCCGCCGCGGCCGCTGGGTGGCGGCACCGGCTGCTCGGACTCAAACGCGATCAGCAGCTTGCGCAGGATGTTCGCGAGCACGCGCTGCTCGGGCTCGTCGAGCGCGGCCAGCAGGGCGCGTTCGTTGGCGAGGTGAAGCGGCGCGACCCGATCGGTCAGCGCCACACCCTGGGGCGTCAGCTGGACGAGCATCGCGCGGGCGTCGTGCGGGTCGGGGACACGCACGATCAGTCCTGCGCGTTCGAGCCCGCGCAGGCGGTGGGTGATCGCCCCCGAGCTGCGCATCAGTCCGACGTACAGCGCGGTCGGGGACAGGCGGTAGGGCTCGCCCTGGCGCCGCAGGCTGGCGACCACGTCCCACGCCGAGCGGCTGAGTCCGAACTCACTCAGGCGGGCGTTGATGCCAGCGTCGATGTAGGCGGTCGCACGGCCCAGGCGGGCGATCACCGCCATCGCGTCGAGGTCCAGGTCCGGCCGCTCGAGCCCCCAACGTCGGATCGCGGCGTCGACGAGGTCGCCGTCGGGCGCCTCGCCGGCGCGAGCCACCGGAGAGGTGTCTTCATGTTCAGATATATTGTCTTCAGGTTCAGACATCGCTTGAAGAGAGTAAGCCTGGAGGTAGAGATGAACTCAGACCCCGACATGCTCGCCGCGCTGGGTTCGTTGTGGCGCCGCGCCCAGGGGCTGCGCGATGACCCGCCGGATGCGCCCGACGACGTCGCCCCGCGACTGCAGCGGTCGGTGGTGCGGCCGCTCGGCGATGCGCTGACCCGCCTCGGTCAACTGGCCGACGCGGGCCCGGCCGATGCGGCCCCAGCCGACGCGGCCCGGGGGCACGATCCGGACGGCGACCCGCTGCTGGAGCTGGCGCTCGACGCCACCCGCCTGCGCGCCAAGACGGCGCTGCCATCCGAGCTCCAGGAGGCCACTGCCGCGCTGCAGCAGCTGGCCGGCCACGCCGCGCCGGGGGACGAGGACCGCGCCGCGCTCGCACAGCGCTTCGCCGAGTTGCAGAGCGAGCTTCCCCCGTCGATCCAGAGCCAGACCGACGGCCCTTACCTGGTGACCAACGTCCCGAGGCTCACCGACTGGCTCGGCCAGCAGCTGCCGGTCACGCCGCAGCTGGCGCTGTGCCGCTGCGGGCAGTCGGCCGACAAGCCGTATTGCGACGGCGCTCACGCCGAGGTCGGATTCCATGCCGAGAAGGACCCCGCGCGCGTGCCCGACCGCCGGGACACCTACTTCGGCCAGCAGGTCACGGTGCTGGACAACCGCGGGCTGTGCCAGCACTCGGGGTTCTGCACCGACCGCCTGAACACCGCGTTCCGGGCCGGGGTGGAGCCGTTCGTCGCGCCCAGCGGCGGTCGCATGGACGAGATCATCCGCGCCGTGCGGGACTGCCCGTCGGGGGCGCTGGCGCACGCCATCGACGGCGTCGAGATGCGCGCTGAGGTCGACCGTCACGGGACCCGCCCACCGGCGATCGAGGTCTCCAAGGACGGCCCGTACCGGGTGACCGGCGCAATCGCGCTGCTGGACGGGGACGCGGCGGCCGAGGTGCGCAACCAGGGCGCCTCGCTGGAGCACGCTGCGCTGTGTCGCTGCGGCCGCTCGCAGAACAAGCCGTTCTGCAGCGGCATGCACTGGTACGTCGACTTCAAGGACCCGCTGCCCGGGGGTGGACGGGACGGGTATCAGCCGACGGTCTTCGAGTGGGCCGGTGGCCTGCCCGCGCTGACCCGGATGACGCGCCTGTTCTATGAGAAGTACGTTCCGCAGGATCCGCTGCTGGCGCCGCTGTTCGCCACCATGTCGGCCGACCATCCCGAGCGCGTGGCGAGGTGGCTGGGCGAGGTCTTCTGCGGACCGAAGGCCTACAGCGAGAAGTACGGTGGCTACACGCGGATGATCTCCCAGCACGTCGGCAAGGGGTTGACCGAGGAGAAGCGTGCCCGCTGGGTGCAGCTGATCCTGCGCTCGGCCCAGGAGGCGGGGCTGCCGAACGACCCCGAGTTTCGCTCCGCCTTCAGCGCCTATATCGAGTGGGGATCGCGGTTGGCGGTCGAGAACTCGCAGGCAGGTGCTCACCCACCCGAGCACATGCCGATGCCCCATTGGGACTGGGGCACGTCGGCGGGCGCTCCGGGCAGCCGGATCTCGGCGATCGCGCCCGCTGAGCCTGAGCAGGAAGCCCCGGTTGCGCTGCCGCACGACGACGAGCCGGTGAGCTTCGAGACTCACGTCAAGACGCTGTTTCGCTCCCGGGACCGGCGCTCGATGACGTTCGCGTTCGACCTCTGGGCCTATGACGATGTCAAGGCCAACGCGCACGCGATCCTCGAGCAGGTGCGCGCCGGCTCGATGCCGTGCGACCGGGCCTGGGAACCGCCCTGGGTCCACGCGTTCGAGCGCTGGACGACCACCGGGATGGGTGCCTGAGCGCGGGCTTGCGTCTGCCGCTTGCCATCGACACGGTATTCGAAAACCGGCGGGACCCTGACCTGGCGCGCGTACGCCGAGCAGGTCCAGCGCCGCGCGGCGGGCCTGGCCGCGCTGGGTCTCGGCGCGGTGACACCGTCGGCCTGATGCTGTCCAATCGGACCGAGTTCTATCCCTGTGACACCGCCGCGGCGCAGCGCTGAGGTGCGCGACGACGCCGGCTGGCTGCACACCGGCGACATCGCTGCGCTCGACGATGACGGCCATGTGCGGATCGTCGAGCGCAAGAAGGAACTGATCATCAACGCCGCCAGCAAGAACATGTCGCCACTGAACATCGAGGAACAGCTGAAACCCGGCAACCCTCTGGTCGGACAGGCGATCTGCATCGGCGACGGCCGGCCCACAGCGTGGCTCTGCTCGGTCCCGGTGCGGCGGCGGCCTGCGCCCGCGAGCTCGACGCTACTCCGACGAGTGGCTGCCCGGCGGGGACGAGCTCACCCCGACGATGAAACTCAAGCGCAAGCCGATCGCGGCGAAGTACGCTGCTGCGATCGAGGAGCTCGACGCCGGCGCCCAATCATCCTGGCGGCGTGCTCGATGACCGGGCTCGATGCTAAATTCCCCGGCTCGTAAGATCGCATCGAGAGCCTGGGAGGCTACTTTCTCTGACGGATTTGCGGGCGGGGCGAGCACCACGAACCAGCGTCCTGCACAGATGTCGGACGTAGTCAGAGAACCGAACGCGAGCGTAAGAGGTAACAGCGCCAGTCGTTCTACGGTTCGCATGGCGCGGCATGCGGTTCGTCTCGCCGCGAGCCATCTGGGCCCTGTTGCCGAGATGCACTCGTCGTGGGTTCGAACCTACCTGCGCGGTGGCCTCTCGATTTTCATCTTCCATGACGTCACGGATAGTCCGTCGCCTTTTCAGCGTCTGACCCGAAGCTCGGTCTCGACGGCCGTCTTTGAGCGCCAACTCGATTGGATCGGCGAACGCTTTGAGTTCATCGATCCTTCGTGGCTGCCTCAGTTCGGTGGCGCTGGAGAATTGCCGCCCAACGCCGCGCTGATCTCCTTTGATGACGCTTGGGCGGGGATCGTGCAGACAGCGGCGCCGATTCTCGCGCGCCGCGGTCTGGCGTGCCTTTGGTTCGTGAACACCGGGACGCTCGCGGGAAACCCGGATCTGGCCGTCGTCCGCACCTACGACGCAGTCCACGGCCGCGGCGGATGGCCTCACGACGTGCCGCTAAGTGTCGATGCCGGCGCCCAGCTCATTGCAGAGCTGCGTGGCGGATATGTCGAAGATCACAGCTTTGAGAGCTTCCAGGGGAGAACCGCGACTAGTGATGACCTTGAGGCTGCGGATCGCCTCGGAGCAGTGTGGTTCGCGTCGCATCTCGAGCATCACTGGGCACTGTCAGAGATCGAGGACGCCCTGTTTGAGCTCTCGTATAAGGAGTCGATGAAGGTCCTGCAACAGCTCACGCATTGGCTCCCCGGACTGGCATTGCCATACGGCGGAAACGACAGGAGTCTTTGTCCGGGAACGCTGGAACTCGCTCGCGAATTTGGATGTCATGCCTTATTCCTGGGCCGTGGCGGTGCCAACGGCGATCCATCTGCACTCGTGCTCGACCGCTTGTGGTTTCCCCCAGAGCCGGCGTCAGAGCAGGCCTGGTGGTGGGGCGTCCACAGAGCACGCGTATGCAGGACTTGGGCGTCCGGGTATTCGGCGGCGCCGCCGGCGTTGCTCGGCGACCCGCTGTCGCTCGTAGCATCGCCTTCGAGAACGATGGGCGGTAACCGGGCGCCATGACGTATCGCGTGGATGCCGCCGCGCTGAGATGGAGTCGCCACAAGCCGCGGTGGTTAGGAGCCGCCGTCGCCTACCGGATCGAGCGTCTGGCGCGGCGGGTTCTGGGAACGAAGCGTGTCCTCACGCTGCTTCTCGATGCCGCCTGGGTCACTCAGCGCCTGGCATCTGAAAATGCCGGACGACTATGGGGCGAGCGGTTCGCCAACGACGTACTGGCGTTGAATTCGAAGCTACTCAAGGATTGGCTGCCCGAGGATGCGGTGGTGGTCGACCTCGGGTGCGGCGTCGGTCGCACCGTTCGGATGGCGGCCCCTCATGCTCGACAGGTCATTGGGATCGACCGCGATGCGGACGCCATCGCAGAGGCCCGAGCACAGCACGTGCCGAGCAACGCACGCTTTGAGGTAGGAGACCTTGAGGACGGCGTTTCGTCGGATCTGGACGTCGCGTTACTCATTCACGTGCTCAGCCAGATTGATGATGCAGATCAGCTCCTGCAGCGACTTCGCCTGGTGGTCTCGATGTTGATCGTCGAGGTCCCCGATTTCGCGAGCGATCCGTTGAACCTTCCCCGTCTGTGGCTAGCTCGCAGGTCTTACGGCGAGAACGAGATGGTCCAGATGTATACGTGCGAAGTACTCGGCGCCACACTGCAGCGCAACGGATGGCTGATCAAACATTCAGTGACGTCCGGCGGAGCGCTCGCGGTGTGTGCGATTGCAAGCAACGAGGTCGCGCCGGCGTGCTGACCCGGGATGGATCGATCACCGACCTGTTCCTGGAGCTGGCGGCGATCCCGTCGCCGAGCGGACGCGAGCGGGCGCTCGCGGAGCAGATCCGCGACTGGCTGAGCGATAACGGGGTTCAGGCGCGGTTCGACGACGCCGGCGCGCGCAACGGCTCGGACGCCGGCAACCTGATCGCGCGTGTGCCGGGCGCCGCGGCGGCACCGATACTGCTGTTTGTGGCTCACATGGACACGGTCGAGTCCGGGGAGGAGCCGGTCCGCCCGGCGCTCGGCGACGACGGCGTGATCCGGTCAGCCGGAGCCACGATCCTCGGCGCCGACAACAAATCGGCGGTTGCGGCGACGATGCGGCTGTGCCGCTCCGTGTTACGGCTGCCCGTCGAGCGACGCCCCTCGGTGGTGGTCGCGTTCACCTGCCGCGAGGAGTCGGGGCGGATGGGCGCGAGCCTGCTCGACCTGGACTCGCTGGAGATCGACTGCGCGTTCTCGGTCGACGGCTCGTTCCCGATCGGCACGGTGATCACCCGCGCGCTCGGGCAGACGACATTCGAGATCTCCGTTCACGGACGCGCCGCCCACGCCGCCGCCAACCCGGAGGCCGGGATCAACGCGATCGCGGTCGCGGGCGAGATCGTCGCGGCGCTGCCGCTCGGCCGCCGGCCGGGTGGTGGGAGCGTCAGTATCGCGGCGATCATCGGCGGTGCCGTGATCGACCGGCTCGGCCCCGGCGGGTCCGGCGGCCTCGGCGCTCCCGGGGCCTCCGGTGCTCCGGGGGCGGTGGCTACGGCCGGTGACGCGGTCGTGCGGGCGGCGCTGGCGGCGACGCCGACCAACTCGGTGCCCGACGTCACGTACCTACGAGGCGAGGTCCGGGGATACACGGTCGACGAGATGCAGCGCACCAGCGAGGCGATCGAGCGCATCGTCGCCGGAGTGTGCGTCGCCCGGGGGGCTCGCTATGAGTGGGCGCGCGACTGCGGTCGCATGGTGCCGCCGCTGCCCGGCGCGCCGGACTCGCGCGCGCTGTCGCTGGTACGCGCGGCGGCGCAGGCGATCGACGGCGTCGAGCTCACGCTCCAGGACGGACACGCGACGCTCGAGGCCAATTACTTCGCGGCTACCACCGACGTCGTCGCCGTCGCCAGCGGCGGGCAGGCTCCCCACCAAACGAGCGAGTCGATCAGTGTCACCGAACTGGTGGCGCTGGAGGCTCTGCTGACGGGGATCGTCGCGTGCGCGTGCGCGTGCGTGGCGCACTGACCGGCGTTGCGTGTCGCTGTGGGCAACGATGCCCCGGCGATGCTGGGGCTCGCCGGCGAGCTGCAGATCGGGGAGGCGCCGCGTATCACCTGCGCCTCGATGCGAGCCAGCGTCGCGCCCAGGCAGTGGTGAATGCCCGCGCCGAATGACAGCGGCCGGGCCGAGACGTCGGCCGGGCGTGCCCGCGCGCTCGGGCTGCTGACGACGACTTAATCCCCCGACGGCGTAGTCCCCGGCGGCGTAGTCCCCGGCGGGGATTCAGCGCGCCGCGCCGAGCATCCGCGCCGGCACCGCGAACGGGGATGGCCGGCCGGTGCGCTGCTCCTGGGCATCGGCGCGGCGCAGCAGCTGATACACGCCGTGCACGCCGAGCCAGCGCAGGGGCTCGGGCTCCCAGTGGCGTCCCAGCGGAGCCACCCACGGCAGCGCGGTCAGCGCCGACCGCCTTCCCAGCACGAGATCGCGCAGCGTGCGCGCCGCGAGGTTGGAGGCGGCGACCCCGTCGCCCACGTAGCCCCCGGCCCAGCCCAGGCCGGTCACCGGATCCAAGCTGACCGCCGGGGTCCAGTCGCGGCTCACTCCGAGGACGCCCTGCCAGGAGGTCTCAATCGCCACGTCGGCCAGCATCGGGAACAGGGCCACCAGACGTGCGCGCAGCTCGCGCGCCACCGAGGCGTCGGCGAAGCCTTCGGCGCGACAGCCCGACGCATAGCGGTAGGGCTTGCCGCGGCCGCCGATCGCGATCCGGCCGTCGCGCGTCCGCTGGGCGTAGATGAACTGGTAGCGCGAGTCGTGCAGCGTCTCCGCTCCGTCCCAGCCAATCGCGCTCCAGGTCGCGTCCGACAGCGGCGCGGTGACGATCATCGAGCTGCGCATCGGTAACAGCGCGCGTCGCAGCCCCGGCAGCCTCGCCGTGTAGCCCTCGGTCGCGCGGATCACGTGGCGCGCGCGCACGGTCGCGGCGGCGGTGCTCACCCGCCCGGGGGCGATCTGGGTGACCCGGGAGTGCTCGAGGATCGTCGCGCCTCGTCGTTGCGCGGCCGCGGCCAGCCCCAGCGCGAGCTTGGCCGGGTGGATCCGGGCGCAATGGGGGGAGAACAGTCCCGCCACCGCGGACGGGATGTTCACGCGCTGGCGCAGCTCGTCGCGCTCCAGCAGCACGAAGTCCGACGGTCCGGTGGCCCACGCGCGTTCGGCGGCGATCTCGGCCTCGAGCCGGGCGCGCTGGAGCCCGTCCTCGGCAACGCGCAGCGTCCCGCCGTGCACGAAGTCGCAGTCGATCCGCTCCTCGCCGACCACCTCGCCGATGTGCGGGACCGTGGCACGGATCGCCGCATCCTGAGCGATCACGGCCTCGCGCCCGCCGCGCCGGCTCCATGTCTCGCGATCGCCCGCCAGCACGCCGATCACCCAGCCGCCGTTACGGCCCGAGGCACCGAAGCCGATTTCCTCTGCCTCGAGGACGACGACGTCGAGGTCCGGCTGGGCGCGCAGCAGCTCATACGCGGTCCACAGCCCCGTGTAGCCGCCGCCGATGATGCAGACGTCGGCCGTCCGGTCGGCGGTCAGGGCGGGCCGCGCGATGCGGTCGGCCGCCACGTCCTGCATCCAGAACGAGCTCATCTCTTCGGACGGTCGACATAAGGGCACATATCGGACCTTTTCTGCTTGCTACGCGCTGTCGCCGTCAAGTGCTGACTTGGCCAGCACCCCGGCGGTGGCGTAGACGTGCGCGAACGCGCGCGCATCCGGACCGGTCCACAGCGTCGAGCCGTGTCCGTAGGTGGAGCCAAGGCGGCGGCCCGCGTCGAGCAGGCTGTGCGGACTGCGGCAGCCGAGCACGATCACGTTGCCCTTGTGCAGCCGCACGCGCACCTCGCCGGTGACGCGCTCCTGGGAGCTGTCCAGGAACGCCCGGATGTCGGAGAGCAGCGGGTCGTAGTAGCGGCCCTCGTGCAGCATGTCGCCGAACGTCGTGCCCAGCGAAGCCTTGACGGTCTGCTGGGCGTTGGTCAGCACCAGCCGCTCGAGCTCGCGATGGGCGGCGATCAGGGTCATCATCCCCGGCGCCTCAAAGCCCAGCCGGCCGACGATCCCCATGATCGTCTGCCCGGTGTGGATCCCGCGCCCGACGCCGTGCTCGGCGCCGAGCCGGTTCAGCGCCGCCAGCGTGTCGTATCCGGGCACGCCGATCGCGGTGTCGCCGGCGTCGAGAACCGCGCCGCTCAGTCGCGCAAAGCCGACCGGCAGTCCGTGCTCAAAGCTGAGCACCAGCTCGGCCGGCTGGTCCGGAGCCTCGGCGATCGGCTTCGTGGTCGGCCATGCCTCCTCGGGCAGATACTCCCAGGAGCCGTAGGTCTCATTGCCGCCGATCGTGGTGCCGAGGATGCCGGAGTTAAACGAGTACCGGGCGGTGATCTCGGAGACCGGGTGACCGCGCCGGGCCAGGAAGTCGCGTTCCTCCTCTCGGGTGTGGGCCTCGTCGCGGATCAGTCCGACGATCTCAAGCCTTGGCGCGAGTGCCTTGGTAACCGCGTCGAACCGCACGTGATCGTTGCCGGCGCCGGTGGAGCCGTGCGCGATCGCGTCCGCGCCGCGCTCCACGGCGACGCGGGTGACCTCCTCGGCCTGCAGCATCCGTTCCACGCCCACGCACGACGGGTACACGCCGTTGCGCAGGTAGTTGGCCTTCAGGATGTAGGAGACGAACTGCTCGTACAGCCGCGCCCGTCCGTCGATGACGATGTGCTCGATCGCGCCCAGCTCCTGCGCCCGCTGCTCGATCTCGCTCAGCTCGGCGGCGTCAAAGCCGCCCGTGTTCACCGTCACCGTGGTCACGCGCTCGCCGCGGTCGACCAGCACCGCCAGTCCGTAGGAGGTGTCCAGACCGCCCGAGAAGGCGAGCACGAAGTTGCGGGGGCGGGACGACATCAGCATCGCTCCAGGATCGGGACCCGGTCATCGACCAGGCCGGGGGACAGGATGAAGAGCTCATGGGTTCCGGCGTCGAGCTTGGCCTGCAGCGCACGCTGGGCCCCGAGATCACGCGGGTCCAGCATCAGCGTCGGGGTCGCCCCTTCGGTCTCGGGCGCGAACACGTCGGTCCGGTAGGCCATCGTGTGTCTCACCGGGTGCAGGTCGAGCACCGCCGCCAGCAGACGCATCGGCCCGAACTTGCGGTGCACCCGCAGCGCCGGGTCATAGAACTGCGCGACCCCGGTGAGCGTTCGCGCCTCATAGACCGCGAGGGCCAGGGCCTTGGCGGTGCTACCCAGCCCCGGGATCGCCGAGCACAGCGACCAGCCGACCCACGCGTCCCGGCGGGGTGTCGGCGCGGCGCAGTAGCCGGCGACCGGGATCGGCCCGGCGTAGCCCAGTCGCTCGGCCTCGGCCAGCACCGCCGGCAGCACCTCGCCGATCCGAGCCCGCTCGGCCGCGGAGCGTCGCGGATCGGTGAGCGCCGCGGCGGCTTGGGCAGCGGGCAGCGTCACTAGTAGGAAGGCGGACGGCAGCAGACCGAGGTCGATCATCACCCAATTCTGCAACGGGATGCTCTTCGGGCCGAACGCGGTCGCGTTGAGCACGTTGTAGACGCGCATCAGGTCCTCGAGCTTCCAGGCGCGCTCGTACGGTCCCAGGAAGTCCAGGGGCGTGACCGGCACACCGCAGGGCTGCAGCTGCAGCTCGCTCAGTACGGCGCCGTTGGACGCCAGCCACAGCCCATACCCGTCGTCGAGCAGGCGCAGCGCCGAGGTAGCGATGTCTGCACGCGTGAAGGCCATGCGCGTGACCGTAGCGACGGCGGCTCAAGTTCGCCCGCGGACCGCCGATTCTGACCGGCGGTGAAGCGCCGCTGAAAGAAGGCGTCGATCGGACCGGTTCACAGCAGCCGCGGGACGGCGATCGCCCGGCGACCGCGGCCTCGTCGATCAATGAGACCCCGTGCAGCGCCTATCTGGTGGTCCGTCGATCGGGATTCGTCACGAAGGGCCCGTCGACCTCGGCCAACACCGATGCTTGTACGGACGCCACCCGGTGAAGCGCGACCGGGACGTGCTGACCCGCGGCCGCGCAGACTTGATCGCTTCCGCCGGCGCCCTGACCATTAGCTTTGTCAACGTGGACGAGGCACGCACCGATCGCCCCCGGCTGTCATCAGCGCTGCTGGTCGGCGGCGTGATGCTAGTGGCGATCAACCTGCGTCCGGCCGCGGCCAGCATCGGTCCGGTGCTGGACCGGATCGAGTCCGGGACGGGGCTGTCGTCGGGCTGGGCCGGGGCGCTGGCCACGCTGCCGGTTCTCTGCTTCGGCCTGCTGGCGCCGCTCGCCCCCGTGCTGGCGCGCCGCTTCGGTTTGCGGACGTCGCTCGCGGGCGCGATGTGTGTGCTGCTGGCCGGGATCCTGCTGCGCCTGATCGGAGGCGTCGGCTTCCTGTTTCTCGGGACCGGGCTCGCCGGGGCCGCGATCGCTACCGGGAACGTGCTGCTGCCGGTGCTGGTGCGCCGCGACTTCGCGCACCGCACCGGCACGGCGATGGCGCTCTACTCGGTTTCGCTGATCGGCTTCGCCGCGCTCGCCGCCGGGGTCACGGTGCCGCTGGCCGACGCGTTGGGCGGTGGCTGGGAGCCCGGGCTGGCGGTGTGGGCGATCCCGGTCGCGCTGGCCACGCTGGCGTGGTTGCCGGCCCTGATCCGCCGCGACGCGCCGCCGCGCGCCGAGCGCCGCGCGAGCGCAGAATCACCGGGGCGGGCCGTCGCGCGAGGGTTGATGCGGCGGCGCCTGGCCTGGGCCGTGACGCTGTTCTTCGCGCTGCAGTCGGGCGGCTTCTACGCCACGCTGGCGTGGCTGCCCAGCATCTTTCGCAGTCATGGCGCCAGCGAGGCTCACGCCGGACTGCTGCTCAGCCTGACGATGGGCGTGGGCGTGATCACCGCCCTGACCGTTCCCGGCCTGGCCGGCCGGGCACGGGACCAACGCGCGCTGGTGGTGGGCTCTTGCGCGCTCACCGCGGCCGGGCTGCTCGGGATCGTGCTGGCGCCGATGTCGGCTCCGTACCTGTGGACGGTGCTGCTCGGCCTCGGACAGAACGCGTCATTCCCGCTGGCGCTGATGCTGATCCTGCTGCGCGCGGGCGATGTCGCCACCACCGAGGGGCTGTCGACGATGGCCCAGTCGGTCGGCTACGTGCTGGCCGCGTTGGCGCCGCTGGCGGTCGGCGCGATCCATGGTCTCGCGCACTCCTGGACCCCGCCGTTGATCCTGCTGCTGGCGCTCACGGTGCCCGAGCTGGCCATCGGCCTGGCCGCCGGGCGCGATCGCCAGCTGGCGCCGCAGGTCCCGGCCGGGCAAGCGCCGCCGCATGAGCCCCCGGTCATGGCCGGCCGGGCCGGCTCACCCTAGGGCGCCAGAGTCTGCGCCCGTAGTCGCGCGTCGGGATGCGGGGCCTCAAAGCGGAGCCGGTCGACCTCGACCTGTTTGCTCACCGAAAGTCGGTGGCCTTCGCGCCCGCCACGGGTCCTCCGGTCACAGCGAGGATTGCAGAGCGGGTAGAGCCGCCCGCGGGCGACGCCGCTCCACGGGCCCCGCTATGCGGGGCTATCGTGACGGGCTCAGCTGAGAAGCGCCGTGCCCGCTCTGAAAACCTCGCCAGCGCAAGGACGATCGGGCCGGGCCGGGCTGAGGCTCAGGCTTGCACTCAGGCGGTGGCGTCGACGCGCAGCACGCGGGGGCGGGCGGACGCGTAACCCGTGGCGGCCCGTTGCTGTGACGGACCCGCTGCGGTCGGGATCGCCGTGCGTCAGGAGTATTCGTAGAAGCCCTGGCCGGCCTTGCGGCCGTGGTGTCCGGAGACGACCATCCGTTTGAGCAGCGGCGGCGGCGCGTATTCGGGCCGTTTGAATTCCTCGTAGAGGCTGTCGCAGACGGCATAGAGCACGTCGAGGCCGATGAAGTCACACAGGGTCAGTGGTCCCATCGGGTGTCCGCAACCCAGGCGCATGCCCTGGTCGATGTCCTCACGGCTGGCGAACCCATCCTCGTACATCCGCACGGCGGCCATCAGGTACGGAACCAGGAGCATGTTGACGATGAACCCGGAGCGGTCTTTGGTGCGGATCGGCTGCTTGCCGATGCTGGACGCGAACGCCTCGGCAGCGGACACCGTGGGGTCGCCGGTGTCCAGCGCGACGACGACCTCGACGAGCTTCATCACCGGGACCGGGGAGAAGAAGTGCAGACCGATCACCCGCTCGGGCCGTTGGGTCCAGGCGGCGAGCTCGGCGATCGGGATCGAGGACGTGTTCGACGCCAGGAACTTCGCGTCGGGGAGCTGCTGGTCCAGCGAAGCGAACAGCTTGCCCTTGACCCGCGGGTCCTCGGTGACCGCCTCCATGACCGCGTCGACCCCGTCGAGATCTCCGAGGTCGTTGGTGTAGGCGATCCGTCCGATCAGGCGTTCCGCGTCCCCGCTGGTCAGCTTTCCGCGCGAGACCGCGCGGTCCACGGAGGTGTGGAGCCGTTCCCGTGACCGCACCAGCGGCGCCTGCTCGGGCTCATAGATCGTGACGTCCACGCCTGCCGAGGCGGTCGACTCGGCGATCCCCGAGCCCATGAAGCCCGCTCCCACCACCGCCACCCGAGAGATTTCGCTGATCACGATCGAGCATTCTGGCAGCCGCCGAACCGGCGCAGCCGCGCACGGTAGACGCCCATGTCGCGGCGGTTGAAGTCGCTGTGCGTCTGGGTGCGCAGCGACGCCAGGTCCTCGTGGTGATACGGGCTGGAGAGGCTCTCGTTGTGGCCGATCACGTTGCGGACCGCGATCCCGTAGCGGCAGCGCAGCCAGTGCACCAGCGCCAGGCTGGAGATCATCTGGCGGCGGTCTGAGAGCACCTGAGCGTCGCTGTAGCCGACGTGCTCGATCCCGATCGCCGTCCAGTTCAGCCCCACGGTGTGGCGCGCCATCGTCTGCAGCGACACCAGCTGGTGGATCGTGCCGTCGGTGTCGATCACGAAGTGCGCCGAGGTCTGCGGCAGCTCGTGCAACTCGGAGTCGGGCACGTCGTCGGCGAACGTGTTGAAGGTCGAGCTGTAGCTGGCCTCGGTGTAGTGGATCACGATCACGTGCGGGTGGATCAGCCGCCACGTCGGTCTCATGAAGCTGCCGTAGTGGCGGCGGACATAGGCCGTCATCTGAGCCTTGCGCGTGGCTCCGAACGGGATCGGGTCGGAGACGATGTGTGGGGCTGGGATTTGAGTTTGGGTTCTCGCCCGGGCGACCCGGGAGCGTCCCCCCATTGCACTCCGGTCGGCGGTGAGGCGGACGTGCGGACGGCTGGGGGCGGCGGTGGGGGCGGCGGGGGGCTTCGTGCCTCCGCACCCAGCCGCCCCCGCCAAAACCAGCACTCCCGCGAGAAATGACCGCCCG
>JBPCPC010000016.1:0-4959 GCA_050999585.1 Solirubrobacteraceae bacterium
GGCCTGGCTCATGGAACCGCCACGCATGAGGACGCCGAGAAGCCTGTAACCGGCGCCGCGGCGGCCAAGGCCCAGGCCGCCGCCGTCAAGAGCGTGGGCAGCGGCACCGCGGGTGCTGTCACCACCGACTTTTCGGGATCAGGCTTCGAGACGACCGTCACGAAGCCCGATGGCACGAAGGTCGAGGTCCATCTCGACAGCTCCTACAACGTCATGCCGGGTGGTCCTGGCGGCAGCGGTGGCCCGCCCTCCGGGGGCTACGCCGGCTAACCCCCCACGATTCGTGTCGAGGGCCGGCATCATCGCCGGCCCTCGTCGCGAGTGCAGGGACTACTCCGACTCATTTACTTCTTCCTAGCGGGTTTCCCGCAGAAGGGCGCCGAGACTCTCAGCACGCAGCAAACTCCTCTACCCGCACCGCCCGCGGAGCCGCCGCTCCTACGGCCCCGCTCCGCTTCACCTCGCCGATCGTTCCTCACTCCTCGCGGCGGCCGGACGGGGACGCGTTCCCGGCGGCCCGCCCCGCGGGCCGTGGACGCGATTGGCCTCCTGGTGGGCCTGGGGTTGGGGGCGACGATCGCATTGGGGATCAGCGCCGAGACGTGGAGTGGTCTGAGCCCGCCGGCGGCGGGCTGACGGCTGGCGGGCGGATGGCCGGGCTCGTCGGCGCTTATCTCCTACTCATCACGGTGCTCCTCGCCGGTCGGGTGCCCGTCGTGGAACGGACACTCGGGCAGGATCGGCTGACACGCTGGCACCGTTGGCTTGCGCCTTGGGTGGCCGGACCCCGTTCATCGGTCCACCTGCTGTGAGAGCTGGTGGGTGGTTGGTTCCTGCAGGGTAGGGCTGCCGCCGGCGTCGGACGGAGCCGATGTGGAGCGGCGGCGCAGTTCGGCGTTGGCGGGCGCCGCCTCGTGGGCGGTCTTCCAGCCGGCCGCGAATGCGGTCGGGGTGATCATCCCGTGCGCCCGGTGCGGCCTGCACGCGTTGTAGTCCTGGCGGAAGTCCTCGACCATCACCTTCGCCTCGGTGAGGCAGCTGAACACCTCGACGGCGAGCAGCTCGTCGCGGACGCGGCTGTTGAACGACTCCACGAACGGGTTCTCCCACGGCGAGCCGGGTTCGATGAACGCCGCGCCGGTCCGGCTGAAACGGCACCAGTCCCGCAGGGCGTGGGAGGTCATCTCCGGCCCGTTGTCACAACGCACCAGCTCCGGGCGGCGGCCCTGCTCGGCGATGATCCGGTCGAGCACATCAACGACTTTGTCACCGTCGATGTTGCGCTCGGCCTCCATCGCCAGCGCCTCGCGGGTGAACTCGTCAACGACATACAGCAGCTTGATCGCCCGGCCGTCCTCGGTCACGTCGAACTGGAAGTCGAACGCCCACACGTGATCGGGCCGCTGTGCCCGCAGCCGGTCCCCGGGAACGGTGGAGTCCCCGCGCCTGCGGCGTTTGCGACGCTTGGCCGGCACGCGCAGCCCTTCCTCACGCCACAGCCGCTGCACCCGCTTGCGATTAATGCTCCAGCCCTGATCGAGCAGACGCTGATGCGCTTGGCGGTATCCCCACCGCGGCCGCTCGCGCGAGAACGCCCGCAGTTCAGCCCGCAACACCGCGTCATCTGCGACCACAGCCACGACGTGACGCTGGGTAGAGCGGTGCTGCCCCGCCAGCCGGCACGCCCGACGCTCAGAGAACCCGAGCCGGTCCTGCAAAGCCAGGACGGCACGACGCCTCCGGGCCGGGCTCAGAAGTTTCCCGCCGACAATTCCTTCAGCCCCTGAATGTCCAGCGCCTGATCGGCGACGATCCGCTTGAGCTTCAGATTCTCGCCCTCGAGCTCCTTCAGCCGCTTGACATCGTCGGCCTTCATCCCGCCGTACTGATTGCGCCAACGGTGAAAGGTCGCCTCGGCGATCTCCAAGTGCTTGAGCACCTCGGGCAGCTCGCTGCCCTCGCTCAGCAGCCGGTCGGCCTCCCTCAGCTTGCGAACGACCTGCTCCGGCGTGTGCCTGCGTCGCGACATGCGATTGCTCCTTCGATCCATTCTCCAGGATCATCGAAGCTCTCACACGAGGCGGACCGATCTCAGGGGGTCCTGCCATGGGCGCTGGTGCTGATCGCGGCCCATGGTGTGCTCATCACCGCTGGCTATGCGCAGGGCGCTCGGACCGGACTGCTCCACGAGTTCGGCGTGCTCATCTCCACCTACGCCGGGATTCTGGCGACCACGGTCGCCTTTGTTCTGCTGCTGGTCGCGGGCTTCACGTCGGCGCGGATCGCGCGTCGCCGGATGCGCTAGGAGACGTGGTGGGCGGTCCACCTGTACACCTACCTGGCGCTCGCTCTCTCCTTCTCGCATCAGCTGGCGACCGGTGCATCGTTTGTCGGTCATCCGCCCGCCCGGACGTATTGGACCGGCTTGTGGATCATGACGGCCGGGACCGTGCTGGCCTTCCGGGTTCTGCTCCCGCTGTGGCGAACGCTGGTGCATCAGCTGCGTGTGGTGGCGGTTGAGCCGATCGTGCCGGGAGTGGTCTCCGTTATCTGCAGGGGCCGCTGCTTGAGCCGGCTGCCGCTTTCCGGAGGGCAGTTCTTTCAGTGGCGGATCCTCAGCCGCGGCCACTGGTGGCAGGCTCATCCCTACTTGCTCTCAGCCCTCCCGACCCGCCGTACCTGCGGTTCACGGCCAAGGACCTCGGAGATCACAGCGGCGCGCTGGCACATCTCGCGCCGGGAACTAGGTTGGCGATCGAAGGACCCTACGGCGCCTTCACCCCTGATGCGCGTCGCGGCGACCGGGTCGCGCTCATCGGCGCCGGTGTCGGCATCACACCTTTGCGCGCCATCGCTGATGACATGCCCCTGCACGTCGACGTCGTGATGCTCGCCCGCGCGCACCATCCCGACGATCTCATCCTCCGCGATGAACTACGGCTTCTCCTCCGCCAGCGCGGCGGACGACTGCACGAGCTGATCGGGCCGCGAAGCAGAGTCACGCTCGACCAGCACGCGCTATCCCGGCTTATCCCCGACATCGCGCGCCGCGATGTCTACATCTGTGGCCCGACCGGGTTCACCGCCTCAGTCGGTAAGGCGGTGCGAGCACTCGGTGTCCCCATGGATCGCATCCATCACGAAACCTTCGCCTCCTAGAAAGACATCGTCTCGCCATCATGAAACGCGCACCCATCGTCCTCACTGGAACCGTTGTCGGCACCTTCGGCGTGTTGTCCTACAACACGGTCTCAACCCCTTCTGCCATCGTCGGCTCCTCAGGCTCCGCAGCAGCGCCCACCACAACGGCTGCGGCCACCACAACGGCTGCGGCCGCCACAACGGCTGCGCAGGTCACCTCCTCCTCCACGTCGACAAAGGCGACGTCGGCCACGACCCCCCGCCGCGCCTCCACGGCGAAAGCGACGACCAAGTCGGCAATCGGCCAGGACATCAGCTTTCAATATGGGGACGTCGAGGTGAAGGTCACGAAGTCAGGAGCGCGGATCACCAACGTCTCCATCGTCAAGTTCGACATCACCGATCCACACTCCCAGCAGATCGACCAGGTGGCTGTCCCGCAGCTGCGCCAAGAAGCAATCTCGGCGCAGAGCGCGAAGATTGACGGGGTGTCCGGCGCCTCCTACACCTCGGCCGCCTACGAACAGTCGCGGTGCCATCTACGCCGGCTGGCCAGAAACCCGCTCAGGGTGCCGTCTCGACCGTCACCTCGATCCTGCTGAGCGCCTGCAACACCTTCTTCGTGCGGCGGTACGGGCGGGTGTAGAAGATGAGCGTGTCTAGGGGCTACCACGCCCCGATCCAAGCGACCACCACCGCCAGACCGTCATCCGAGGATCTGGACCAGTTCAGGCGCAGAGCTCCGCGTCACGATCGTCGACACCACGATTCCCGCAACGAACAGGCTCGCGCCGACGCCAACGGCTCGCTGCGCGTCTTGGCGAACAGTCAGCTCGTTATCGGTTTCGCGCAGACGCAATTGGCAGTACCCCCTGAGGGCTTGCCTCAGCTGCTCATCCAACCCCGGCCTGACCTCGTCCACCGGGAGCACGAGCACCGCACCGGTCACGGTATCGAGCCGCCTCGCGCCCAGCTCGTTGAGAAGCTCATCTACGCCGCAACAGAGACGCAGCGGCGATTGCGCCAGCGGATCGCGTGCCGGCGCCTCGAACGGGTGCTGAACCGCTTCCAGACGAATGGCGATCTGGCGGCCACCACGAGGCGGCGCAATCGAAACCATTTCAGGACGGACTGTAGTCCAGTCGCTCGCGGCCGAGATGATCTCTCCCTGCCCAACCTCCAGTCAAACCGCCGCTCCACAGCCCACCTAAGACTCCCGCCACATCCGCGACGACCGTTCCAGTTACCACCGCGCTTATCCAGATGTGCAGCGACCAGCTCCGGATACGGGATCAGTGACAAGCTCTCACCGCCCGCCACAAGGGTTCAGACCGAGCGCTCCCGCGTGGCAGGCGCAGATCCGCCTCCTTCAACGCCACCGACTCACGCTCCAGGGCAAGCGCTGCGCCGTCGTGATCGTCGCGGTCGCTCGTGAAATTCGCCGGCTTGCTGTGGGCCGAGATGACCATCGACCCCAACGTCGCAGGTCCACGCGGGACCGCGGCTTCTCGGGCGCTTCTGCTGTGCTCAAAAGTGCAGCTTGCCGCGGGTTGAGACGAGGGTTCCTAGCCGCTAGGGGACGAGAATGACCTTGCCGATGTTGCGCCGTTCGGCGATGAAACGGTGGGCATCGGGCGCGCGGTCAAACGGGAAGACCTGTGCCACAACTGGCTTAAGCTCCCCGTTTTGAACCCTCTCCTGACGTTTCCGTGGGTGGTGTCACCGCGGTAGTGGCGGGCAGAGGTCGGCGAGTTTGAGCATCGCGAGCGCGATCAATGCGTGTGGGCTGTGGAACCCGAACGCCCGGCGGGCGACTAG
>JBPCPC010000019.1:0-19077 GCA_050999585.1 Solirubrobacteraceae bacterium
TCAGGAGGTGGTTGAGCTGCCGGTCGCCATTGGCGACATGGTTCTTGGACGCGGCGTTATAGAACGCCGACTCCAGGTACTCCAGCGTCAACGCGAAGTTCAGGATGCCGATGTCACCCGCGCCGAAGCTGGACGGCGGAGCGCCCGCGTTGGATTTGGCCATCGCGGCACCGGGAACCAGCGCGCTGAGGATCGCGCCACCGCTGACGGCGGCGCCGCCAGCCAGTGCACCCTTGCGCAGGAAGCTCATGCGGGTGTCACCCTCTACTGCCTCGGCAGCCTCACGGATCGCACCATCGGTGTCGACCATCTCAAGATTCAATTCAGTCATACAAACTGCTCCTTCCGAACGTTGACGTATGCGCGTCTACGTTGTGAAGACGCTATGAACGGTTCTGCGGGAGCGGCTGCCAGTCGGTTGCTTCGTATGTCAGATAACTGACCATCGCTCCTGCGGGCCCGTCCGACGATAGCTAACCCTCTGAGCTAGAGAACGATGCGGTGGCGCCCGCAACAGCGCTCGCAGACCGCCGGCGCCTAAAGCTCAGCCGGTCGCAGCGATCGCTGCGCTGCGCACTCCGGGTCGCGCCTGGACCGCCCACAGCGGCTTGGCCAGCAGCAGCTGCACATCGCAGATCCGCCGCTCCGCGAAGCCGCCCTCGCAGTAGGCGAGGTACAGGGTCCACAGCCGCTGGAACTGCTCGTCGTAGCCGAGCGCCGCGAGCTCGGCCTCGTGCTCGACGACGTTCTGGCGCCAGCGTCTGAGCGTCTCGACATAGCTGGAGGTGATGTCCTCCAGGCCGACCGTCTGCAGATCGGTGCGCCGCGCGACGTGGCGGCTGATCACCTCTAGCGACGGCAGGCACCCCCCCGGGAAGATGTACTCCTTGATGAACGACTTCGAGGCTTTCTCGACCTCGTAGGCGCGGTCGTCGATCGTGATCGCCTGCAGCAGCATCGCGCCGTGCGGGGTCAGCAGCTCCGAACAGCACTGAAAGAAGGTGCCGATGTGCTGCCAGCCCACCGCCTCGATCATCTCGATCGAGACCAGCTTGTCGTAGCAGCCGTCGAGGTCTCGGTAGTCGCGCATCAGCACCGTCACGCGGTCGGCGAGCCCGGCCTCGCCTACCCGCTGCACGGCGTAGTCGTGTTGCTCGCGGGAGATCGTGGTCGTGGTCACCCGGCAGCCGCGGGTGGAGGCGGCGTGGATCGCGAACCCGCCCCAGCCAGTCCCGATCTCCAGCACGTGATCGTCGGGCCCCAGCTCCAGCCGCTCGCAGACGCGCTCGAGCTTGGCCACCGAGGCCTCCTGCAGCGTCATCCCCTCGCGCTCGAACAGCGCGCAGGAGTACATCATTGTCGGGTCCAGCATCCGCTCAAACAGCTCGTTGCCGAGGTCGTAGTGCGCCGCGATGTCCTTCTGGCTCTGGTGCCGGGTGCTGCGCCGCAGCACGGCGCGCAAGCGCTGGCGGGGCGTCCACAGCGGCGCGGTGAGCGCACGTACCCGATCGATGATCACGGCGTTGCGCGCAGCCAGGCGAATCACCGCGACGAGGTCCGGCGAGTCCCACATGCCCTGGAAGTAGGACTCGGCCAGGCCGCGGCTGCCGTGCATCAGCATCCTCCAGAAGCGCACGTCGTGCAGCTGGATCGTCGCCGCGGGGGCGCCGCGGCCGAAACGCCGCCGCTTGGCGCCGTCGACCACCACCAGGCTGCCGACGCGGATCTGGCGCAGCAGCAGCGCGGCCGCCAGTCGCCAGCAGACGACCTGCGAGCGGCTCATCGGGTGGCCGCGTCGGGATGCGGATGGATGCGGGCGCCCGCCAGCTTGAGCCCGACGGCGTGGCCGTAGATCAGCGCCAGCGTGCGCAGCGTCGCGAACGGGAAGCGGGCGCTGAGGCGGGCCACGGCCGCCCGGGTGAGCTCGCGGCGCCGCAGCGACAGCGTCGCATCAAACGCGGTCTGGCCCGCGCGCCGGCTCTCGATGTGGACCGAGAGGGTGTCGGCCGGAGTGCCGGCGCGGGCGCGGTAGTCGTGGTCCATGCCCATGAACGGCGACACGTGCAACCGCTTGGGGAAGCTCCCGCGGATGACGCCGGCATCGGTCTCGTCGAGCACATAGCTCTGCCGCTCACCCCAGGGCGTGTTGGTCACCTCGGCCAGCACGCATCGCACCCGCTGGCCCGCGTGGTCCAGGCAGTAATAGAAGCTCACCGGGTTAAAGCACAGGCCGAACGAACGCAGCTGCGTGAGCAGCCGGATCGGACCGTCGGGCCGCCAGGCGGTCTGCTGCTGGACCGCGTCGCGCACGGCGACGTCGAGCGAATCGGCCCCCGCCCGCCCGCCGAGGTAGTCGCGGCGGCGAAAGCGCAGCGACCCCGGCCCGCGCGCCAGCAGCCGGCCGCCGAGCAGCGAGGGCAGCTCCTCCAGGTCGATGTAGGTGAGCGCGATCGGGTGCTCAAACTCGTTGTGCGGTTGCGCTCGGCGATGGCGGATCGTGCCCGTGTAGATGCAGCTGGCGGTCACAGCCGCGCTCCGAACCGCTCGGCCACTCGCAGGGCGCTGACGACGCCGTCCTCGTGAAAGCCCCAGCCCCAGTAAGCGCCGCAGAAGTGGACGCGATCGCGGGCGTTGATCTCGGCAAAGCGCTGTTGCGCGTGGACGCCGGCGGCCGTGTAGACGGGATGCGCGTAGGGGATCCGGCGGATCACCTGCGCGGGGTCGATCTCAGCGGTGCGGTTCAGCGTGACGCAGAACTCGCGCTCGGCGCGTAGCGACTGCAGGCGGTTCATGTGGTAAGTGACGGTCGTGCGGTCGCCGGGGGCATCGAGCAGGTGGTAATTCCAGCTCGCCCACGCCCGGCGACGGCGGGGCAGCATCCGCACGTCGGTGTGCAGCACGGCCTCGTTGGCCTGATAGGGGATCGCGCCCAGGACCGCGTGCTCGCGATCCGATGCGTCGCTCAGCAGCGCCAGCGCCTGGTCGGAGTGGGTCGCGAGCACGACCTGGTCAAACCGCTGCGGATCGCCGTAGGTTGGCCTCACGACCACGTGGTCGCGATGGCGGGCGACACTCCGGACTGCCGTGCCCAAAAACAATTTCCCAGAAAAGCGGGTCAGAAGTGCCTCCACGTAGCGCGCGGACCCGCCCTGCACCGTGCGCCACTGTGGCCGGTTGCGGACCGAGAGCATCCCGTGGTTGTCGAAGAACTCCGCCAAAAAGCGGGCCGGGAAGGTCCACATCTGGTGCGGGTCCGCCGACCACACCGCCGACGCCTGGGGCACGATCAGTCGCTCGATGAACGGGCGGCTGAAGCGCTGCTGCTCAAGCCACTGCCCGAGCGACGGCTGGGTGGCGTCGTCGTCGCGCGTGCGCAGCAGTTCCCGCGCCGCCAGGTTAAACCGCGCGAAGTCGGCGATCATGCGATGAAACCATGGCGTCACCAGGTGCGCGCGCTTGGCGAACAGGCCGTTGGGCGAACTCCCGTTGTACTCGAAGTCCCCCCGGCCGTCGCTGACGCTGAACGTCATCGTCGACGGCTGTGACGCGACCCCGAGCCGCGTCAGCAGCCGCTCGAAGCTCGGGTAGTTGCGGTCGTTGAAGACGATGAACCCGGTGTCAACCTGGTGGGTCTCGTGCGGCGTGTCGACGCGCACGGTGTTGGTGTGGCCCCCCGCGTAGTCCTCCGCCTCAAACACCGAGACGTCGTGGTCACGGCCCAGTAGATGGGCGACCACCAGGCCTGAGACTCCGGCTCCTACGATCGCGATCCGCATGACTGTGCCGCGGTTCTACCGGTTTGCGCCGCCGTCGAAACCGCCGGCGCTGATCGCGCGACCGGCGGCCTCATCCACGGTCGGCTAGGCGACGGGCTCCTTCGCGCGCTCCGCGGCCGCCTCGGTCTCGGTCTTGGTCTCGGTCTCGGCCGGAGCAGCGGCGTGCATCTCGGAGAGCATGCTCGGGGCGGGGTGCTCTCCGCTCACGGAATCTTTGAACCCGCGCAGGCCCTCGCCCAGGGACTTGCCCATCTCGGGCAGACGCTTGGCGCCGAAGACGAGCAGTACCACGACCAGCAGCATGGCGATGTGAAGGGGATTGTCGAGTCCGACCATTGAGGGTCTCCGTTTCAGTTGCGTTTCCGGTGCGCGCTCGTTTCTACGGGGCGGGCACCGATTTGGATCAGCGCGAGCACGCTGATCACAGGCTACGTCAGCTCAGCGCTGATCACGGGTGGGTGAGTGGGCTTGGAGGTGCCACCGGCCGGCTCGCGGGTAACGAGCACGTGCGAGACACCCCGCAGGTCGCCGGACAAGTCGACGTTGGCGTCGCCCTGGCCGGTGGGGTCGAACAGGGGGGCCTTCGCGGGTGTCGTGCTCGTGCCCCGCTGCAGCCAGACCTCGTAGATCTGGCCGGCCGGCGGCGCCGCGAAGCGGTGCACGACCAGCTCGGCATGGCCCTTGCTCAACTGCAGCGAAGCCGTTCCCTGGCCGGTGACCTGGGCGTCGATCACCCGCGGGCGTGGTCCCGAGGAGGAGGAGGAGGAGCCTCCGAGCGCGAGTACGACGGCGACGACCGCCACCGCGAGCGCCGCGCCGAACGCCAAGGCCGGGCGGGGCAGCGTGAACCGCCGCCGGCGGGGGCGCGTCCGCTCGTTGCGGCGATCAGAGGCGGCAGGATCGAGCCGCGACTCGTTGTCGACCGCGTGCATCAGCGAACGGCGCAGACTCGCCGGCGCCGGGTAGGGAGGAGCGCTCATCGGCAGCACGTCGACCACCTGCTGAAACGCGCCCAGCTCATCGCGACAGACGACGCATGTCTCCAGATGGAGACCGAAGCGCTCCTGCTCGGCCGTTTCCAGCGCGCCGAGGGCATACGCGGCCACGTCGCCCCCGCATTCGCGGTTCTCGTCGATCTGGTTCCCGTCGGTCATCCGTGCACCCCAGTCATGACAGCGCCCCCGAGGGATCACCCAGGGAGAACCGCAGTTTGGTCAGTCCGAGTCGCATCCGTCCCTTGACTGTTCCGGTCGGCAGCTTGAGTAGTTCGGCGATCTGGCTGTGGCTGAAGCCGCCGAAGTAGGCGAGCTCGATCACCTGGCGCTGATCCTCTGGAAGTTGTTGCAGCGCACCGCGGACCTGAGTCGCATCGTCGCGGTGCTGCACCTCGACCTGGGTATCGTCAGCCGCGGGCATGCGCTCGACCGCGGTCTCGTCGCTGACGTCCTTGCTGGTGCGCACCGAATCGCGGCGGAAGAGGTCGATCGCGCGGTTGTGGACCACGCCCAGGACCCAGGAGCGCACGCTGCCGCGAGTCCGGTCATAACGCGCCCCGCTGCGCCACAGCGACAGAAACGCCTCCTGGACGACGTCCTCGGCCATCGCCCGGCGCCCGCACATGCGGTAGGCGAGTGAGAACGCGGCGTCACCATGGCGGTCGAAGATCACCTCAAACGCCCGCGCGTCGCCGTCCTGGACGTCGGCCATCAGGTCCTCGTCGGCCAGCGCGTGCAGGTCGGGACGGGGGGGACGGCGATTCACAGCGACTCGGAGCAAGAGAGATGGTCCACGAAGGACGAGGTTAGAGGCGGCAAGAGCGCGACCCGCGCGGGGAGGAGGACCCGGCGGGTCGCGCACTCACGGTTTGCGCCCTGCGCCCGTCTATTTGATCAGCGGGCCAGCCTTGGCAAGAACCTGCTTGCTGCTCAGGGGCTTGTCAAACGCGCCGTTGGGCGTGAGCGACATGTTGGTGAGCAGGCCGATGGTGGCGGCGTGACGGGCCTCGACCTGGACGATCGAGCCGGCGGCGGCCAGCAGCGCCTTGCTCTTCAGTGCCGGACCGGCGCCGTTGTAGGCCCCGACGCCAGTGTTCTCGAGCACGTAGGCGAGCTTGAGGAAGCTGGCCTGGTTGGTCACCGGGAACGCGAACGTGGGCTTCTTGACCGGCTTGCCGCCGCTGGCGGTGATCGCCTTGGTCAGCGCCGCGACGTGCGCGGCCTCTTCCTCGCCGAACGACTTCGCGATCGACTTGGCCTGACCGCTGAGGCCGACCGACTTGCCCTTGGACTGGTAGAAGTCAGCCTCCAGGTATTCCAGCGTGAGCGCGAAGTTGAGGATCGCGAGGTCAGAGCTGGCCGCCAGGGCGGTGCCGACGAACGGAGCGATCGCGCCGACGCCGTAGACGGCGCCGGCCGCAAGGGCGCCCTTGAGGATGAAGCTGGAGCGCGTGACGCCGTGGACCTCCACGGCTTCCAGGCCGGGGCTGGGGGTATCGGGATGGGTCATCTTGTTACCTCGATTCGAAAGGGTCGGTCGCCGCTCAGGCGATGAACGGCTTGACGACGGCCAGCACCTGGCTCATCGACATCGGCTTGGCGAACGCGCCATCCGGGGTCGGGCTCTTCATCAGCAACAGATTCAGGGTCGCGGCGTGGCGCGCCTCGATGCTGTGAATCGACAGGGCCGCAGCCAGGATCTCCGGGCTCTGAATGTTGCCCGCCTGTCCGAGGTAGGCGGCGGCGCCCAGGTTCTCGACCGCTGCCGCGAGCTTGGTGACCTGCGCGGCGTTGTGAATCGGGAACTTGCCGGTCGGCTCGGCGGCCGGGGTGCCGAGACTGCCGGCGACCTTCTTCAGCGCGATCACGTGCTGGGTCTCCTCGGCGCCGAAGCTCTTGATCACCGAGAGGTTCTTGCCGCTGAACAGCCCGCTCTTGATCACCTTGGCGTAGAACTGCGACTCCAGGTACTCGAGCGTGAGCGCGTAGTTGACGATCGCCAGGTCGGGCGAGGCGGCGGCGGAGCTCGACGAGCTGGTCGTGCCCGCGGCCGCGCTCGAGGTCGACGTGGCGGCCGCAGAGCTCGAGCTGGAGCTGGACGAGCTGCCGCACGCTGCGATGAACGCCCCCAGGGCGGTGGCGGCCGCGCCGGCACCCATCCGCTTGCCCGCCATCCTCAGAAACCGCTTGCGCTCGACGTCGTCGCGAGCGAGCTGCTCGACGACGCCCGGGGTAGTCCGGTCGTCTTCGTGGGTGGTCGGTTCGCTCATCAAAACTCCTTATTCGTGATCTCGGTCCGAGGTGTGCGCCCCCGGTGCACCTCTTTCTACGAAACCGAGATCGTCGCGGATCACCGCTGATCCGATTCCGTGGACGGTTCGTAGAGACAGGACATGCGCAGCGGTTCAATCTCGATCGTCAGCGCAGCGCTCGCCGCGCTGACGATCGCCGCCTGTGGCTCGAGCGCTCAGAGTTCGTCATCCGCCGCGTCCTCGTCCTCGGCACCGGCACCGGCCGCGTCCTCCACGGCGTCGCCGTCCGCTGCGCCGGCGACTGCGCCGGCCACGTCCCCCCGGTCCGGTCGGGTCACGGTCGCGATTAAAAGCTACGCGTACCACCCGGCCAAGCTCGTGGTCAAGGCGGGTACCAAGGTGACGTTCACCAACCACGACCAGACCGCTCACACCGCGACGGCGGGCGGGTCCGGGTTTGACAGCGGGACGATCAAGCCCGGCGCCAGTGCGACGGTGACCTTCGGCAAGCCCGGCACCTACTCCTACGTTTGCCAGTTCCATCCGTTCATGCACGGAACCGTCGTCGTGGCCAAGTAGGACGCGAAGGCTCTAGGCGCGCGCGGGCGCGCCGATCCGCGGCGGCGGACGGGTTAGGGCCTCGCTTCCCAGCTCTCTCGACAGCACGTGTGCCTCACGGTGCGGGGAACCTGTCAATCATCGGCCGTAGTCCGGGGCAGGCGGCGGTCCAGAGCAGACGGCGGGTATGACCACCTCCTGCAACTCCAGCAGCTCTCCCGGCGGCTCCCCGGAGAGCAGCCAGCCGTCCGATGTGGGCAGCACCAATCGCTGGCGGGCGAGCTCGGTGAGCGCGGTGGTGACCGTCGGCCGGCGGGCCGCGACCAGATCGGCGAGCACCGTATGGGTCAGCGCCAGCGGCAGGATCACGCCCTCGGAACGCACCCGTCCCCAGCGGTCGGCGAGATGCCAGAACAGCATCTGCAGCCGGGTGTTGACCCGCGCCTGGTGGACGATCGCCATATTGATCGCGAGGTTGCGGGCCCGATCCAGGGCGCGGGCAACCAAGCGGCCCGTGAGCTCGGGAAAGTCGGCGAAGCGGCGAGCGGCGGCCTCGTCCAGCAGCGCCACTCGGGCCGGCGCCAGCACTCGCCAGCCCGTCGTCAGCGTGAGCGTCGGCTGGGCGTCCTCGCCCTGCCAGGGGCGCAGCAGGTCGCCCTCGCCGAGCAGTTCGGCCCCGAAGCGTCCCTCGATCCCCACCGACCGCAGCAGCAGACCCTGCAGCACCAGCAGGCCGATCCCCTCGCTCAGACCCTCGACCCTCGAGACGCTCCAGCGACCCCGGGGAATCCAAACGCTGCGGGCAACGCAGGCGCCGATCGCGCGCTCGCGGCGTGCCGGATCGATCGCCTCGGCGAGGTCAGGATCCTCGCGCAGGACGTGACACACGGTCATCGAGATCCGGCCATGGCTAGGAGGTATCCGGTCAGGCTCGGCAGCAAACCGGTCAGCGGCCTGACCGGGCGCGGCGCGGGGGGGCGGGGGTGGCGGACGCAATCCTGAATTCGAACGCGTGGACGAGCTTCGGAAGCGCCTGCATGCGTCACCGCTCAAGCGTTCGCTGCGTCGCGGCACCCGGGGTGGTATCGGTGACAGCGGCCGCCTGACGGTGCTCGCGATCCTGACCGGCGCCGGGGCCGGGGTGGGCGCGATCGCCTTTCGCTACCTGATCAAGGGCTTCACCTACCTGTTCAGCGGCCACCGGGATTACAGCTCGGCCGGCCACGCGCTCAATCCCAACGTGCCCGGGCCCGGGATCTGGTTCGTGGTCCTGGCTCCGGTCCTCGGCGGCTTGATCTACGGGCCGCTGGTCAGTCGTTTCGCTCCCGAGGCGCGCGGCCACGGCGTTCCCGAGGTGATGCTCGCCGTCAACCGGATGGGGGGTCGGCTGCGTCCGCAGGTTCCGATCGTGAAGTCGCTGGCGTCCGCATTGTGCATCGGCTCGGGCGGTTCGGTCGGGCGCGAGGGGCCGATCGTGCAGATCGGCTCTGCGCTGGGTTCGCTCCTCGGCCAGGCGCTTCGCCGCCCCGAGTCCCAGCTGCGGCTGCTGGTGGCCTGCGGAGCGGCGGGGGGCATCGCGGCGACGTTCAACGCGCCGATCGCCGGGGTGTTCTTCGCACTCGAGCTGATCCTGCGCAACTTCGAGACGCGGTCGTTCGGGCTGGTTGTGCTCAGCTCGGTCACCGCGGACGCGATCGGCCGCGCCGCCTTCGGCAGCGGCCCGTTCCTGCATCTGCCCGGCCTCGGCGTCGGTTCCCCGGTCGAGCTGGCGCTCGATGCGTTGCTGGGGGTGGTCGCGACGCTCGTCGGGCTCGCGTTCGTTGAGATCCTGTACGCCGGTGAGGACCTCGCTGGCCGCTTCTGCCGCGCGGTGCGGCTGCCGGACTGGCTGCGACCGGGGGCCGGCGGGGTGCTGCTCGGACTGCTGCTGCTGGTCCTGCCGCAGATGTACGGCGTCGGCTATCCGGTGCTGCAGGCCGGGGTCGGCGGCCACTATGTACTGATCGCGCTGCTGGGGTTGATGGCAGCCAAGATCCTCGCCACCAGCCTGACCATGTGGATCGGCGGCTCCGGAGGCGTGTTCGCGCCATCGCTGTTCATCGGCGCGATGCTCGGCACCGCGTTCGGAGACGCCGCGCACGACCTGCTGCCACACATCGCCCGCGCCCCCGGCGCCTACGGGCTGGTCGGGATGGGCGCAGTGTTCGCGGCGGGTGCGCGCGCGCCGATCACCGCGATCATCATCATCTTCGAACTGACCGGCGACTACCACGTCATCCTGCCGCTGATGTTTCGCGATCGTGATCGCCACCGGGCTGGCGAAATGCGATCACCCGGGACAACATCTACACGCTCAAGCTGCGTCGGCGCGGGATCGACATCGATGCGCCGACACCGCGCCTGATGGGTCGCATCCAGGTGGGCGCGGCGATGGGCGCCCCCCACAGCCGCTCGCTCCCGCCGCGCCCTGGTGGACGTGATCAAGCGGTTCGCGACCGAGCGCAGCGATTCGCTGCCGGTTGCGGACGGGCAGGGAGGACCGCTCGGCGTGGTGACCGTACGTGACGTCGAGCAGCGCCTGAGCCTCGAAGGCGAAGGCGAAGGCGAAGGCGAAGGCGGCGGCGACGGCGACCCGACCGAGACGGTGACGGCCCTCGCGCTGCTCCGCGAGGCGCCTCGTCTGCGGGTCGGCGACACGCTGGAGACCGCTGTGATCGCGCTCGGCGAGACCGATGACGATGGTCTGCCCGTGCTCGCCGAGGCGGACGACGTGGTGGTCGGCTGGTTGACCCACCGCGACCTGCTGAGGGCCTACCGGAACGGGGTCTTGCCGCCCGAGCCCGACGCGGCCCGCGGGCCTCCCCGACGCCGAGCCGGATCGGGTTCCCGACGCGGCGGCGGACGGGGTTCCCGCAGCAACGGAACTGGCCCCCAACCCTTGAGGCGCGCAGCGAGGGTGCTGATACCTGCGGAGGCGCCGATCGCATGTGTTAGCTCGAAATTCGGGATCTGAACTCCAGGCGGGCGGCGCCATATCAGTGCCCGGTTTGAAATTTCGGTGGCAGCCTCGCCGGAATGGGCCGCGCCCGAGTCATCCGGCTGCCTGGATCCGGCTACCTGGACGCGCGGCCCCAGCCACGCCCATCCACTCGCGAGAGCTGCTCGTTCGCGAATTCCCCAAACGCGACACTAGATCCCCGCGAGACGGGGCTAGCGCAGCGGGCTCGCGCGGGGGGAGCGTTGCCCGCTCTGGAATCCCCGCGAGACGGGGCTAGCGCAGCGGGCTCGCGCCGGGCGAGCGTTGCCCGCTCTGGGAGGCGCGGCTGACGCTCAGCGGGCGCAATTGGCTCACCGAACACGCTTGAGTCATGTCTGTGCTCACACCGCGACCGCATTCAGGGCTCGTCGGGTCAGAAGGCAGCGTGAGAGCGAGGAGTTGTCCGTCGGTGTCGAAGATGTCCACGGTGGCCGGTTCTGAGCGGACC
This sequence comes from Solirubrobacteraceae bacterium, assembly GCA_050999585.1. Lineage (GTDB taxonomy): Bacteria > Actinomycetota > Thermoleophilia > Solirubrobacterales > Solirubrobacteraceae > Palsa-465. The sequence continues at coordinate 11,067 of JBPCPC010000019.1, forward strand.
GGCAGTTCACCGGCCGACGGTGGGGTCAGGTGCTCGACGATCGTCCCTCGCGGATCGAGATCGGCCATCCCCTCAATTTCGCACAGCCAAGCTGTCGGTCATATGTCACAGCGAGCGGCTGGCTCACCGGTGCTCCCTGGATAGGCACGTCGGCCGGTCTGCTGGCTGTGATCGTGTGAGTCGTCGCCCCGCGTACGGGCCTGTGGTTTGCGAACAACGTCGGGCAACGAAGGTGCTGGTGGCTGTGGTTGGCGATTTCAGCGACGCGCGCGTCCGTGACTGTTTCCACCGCCCATCTAGAATCGCCCGCGGAAACAAGGGCGGAGAAAGGGCGGAGAAGGCGATGGCCGATTCCTATGCTCGTGGCGGGACGATGACGGCGCTGCTGGAGGAGACGATCGGCGCCAACCTGGAGCGGACCGTGGCCCGGTTCGCCGATCGCGACGCCCTGGTTTCTCACCAGCAGCGGTTGCGCTACACCTGGGCGCAGCTGGGCGAGGCGGTCGACGAGCTGGCGCGGGGTCTGATCGCCGCCGGCCTGGGCCAGGGCGACCGAGTCGGCATCTGGAGCCCCAACTGCGCCGAGTGGGCGCTGGTGCAGTACGCCACCGCCAAGCTCGGGGTGATCCTCGTCAATATCAACCCGGCCTATCGCAGCTCGGAGCTCGAGTACGCGCTGCGCCAGTCGGGCTGCCGGATGCTGATCGCAGCCCCGGCGTTCAAGACCTCTGACTACCGCGGGATGGTGGCCGAGGTGCGCGATGCGCTGCCCGAGCTCGCGCGGGTGGTGTTCCTGGAGAGCGACGATTGGACACAGCTGGTCGCCGGGGGTTCCGGCGTCACCGCTGACATGCTGAGCGAACGCGAGCAGGCGCTGCGGTCGTCTGATCCGATCAACATCCAGTACACGAGCGGCACCACCGGCTTTCCGAAGGGCGCGACGCTCAGCCACCGCAACATTCTCAACAACGGCTTCTTCGTCGGCGAGGGAGTCCGCTACACGCACGAGGACCGGGTCTGCATCCCGGTCCCGTTCTACCACTGCTTCGGGATGGTGATGGGCAACCTCGCCTGCAGCTCACACGGGGCCACGATCGTGATCCCGGCGCCCGCCTTTGACCCTGAGGCGACGTTGGAGGCGGTGGCAGCCGAGCGCTGCACATCGCTGTACGGCGTGCCGACGATGTTCATCGCCGAGCTTGACCATCCGCGCTTTGGCGAGTTCGATCTGAGCTCGCTGCGCACCGGAATCATGGCGGGCTCGCCGTGTCCGGTGGAGGTGATGAAGCGCGTGATCGAGCGCATGCACATGAGCGAGGTGGGCATCTGCTACGGGATGACCGAGACCTCGCCGGTGTCGACCCAGACGGCGGTGGACGACCCGATCGAAAAGCGCGTGGGCAGTGTCGGGCGCGTCGGCCAGCATCTCGAGATCCGAGTGGCCCGCGCTGACACCGGCGAGACGGTTGGGCGAGGGGAGACCGGCGAGCTGTGCACGCGGGGCTACAGCGTGATGAGCGGCTACTGGAACGAGGCCGAGCGGACCGCGGAGGCGATCGACGCTGACGGCTGGATGCACACTGGTGACCTGGCCACGATGGATGACGAGGGCTATGTGAACATCGTCGGGCGGATCAAAGACCTGGTGATCCGCGGTGGCGAGAACGTCTATCCCCGGGAAGTGGAGGAGTTCCTCTACGGGCACCCTGACATCGCCGACGTGCAGGTGATCGGCGTCCCCGATGACCGCTACGGGGAAGAGCTTATGGCGTGGGTCGTCGTTCGCCACGGCGCGTCGCTGGACGAGGACACGGTGCGGGAGTTCTGCCGGGGCCGGATCGCGCATTACAAGGTGCCGCGCTACGTCAAGTTCACCGACGCCTTCCCGATGACGGTCACGGGCAAGGTTCAGAAGTTCAAGATGCGTGAGCAGGCGATCGACGAGCTTCGCCTGACGGCCTCGGCATCGACGAAGACCGCTTGATCCCCGCTCCGCCCGCTCCCCCCGTACCCACTCTCGCTGAGCCCGGCCGCCTTGGCTGACGGCCCGGCGCTGGCGCTGGCGCTCGTCGCGCTGGCTGCGGCGCTGGCAGTGGCCGTGCTGCGACCTGACGGGGGCCGCTTCCGGTGGCTGGGCTCTGAGTGGGTGGCGGCGGGGGCCGGGGCGCTGCTGCTGCTCGCCGTGGGGGCGATCGGGGCCTGTCGCGCCGGCGACGCGATCCGCGCGCTGGGTCCGACCGCCGGCTTCCTGGCGGCTCTCCTCGTGCTCGCCGAGGGCTGCCGCCGCGAGGGCCTATTCGACGCGGTCGGTGCGCGCCTGGCGATCGGGGCGCGCGGCGACTCGCGCCGCCTCCTGGCGGGCGTGTTCGTCGTCGCCTCGGCGGTCACGATCGTGCTCGGCCTCGACGCCACCGTGGTGCTGGTCACGCCAATCGTGCTCGTGTGCGCGTCGCGGGTGCGCGCCGACCCCAAGCCGCATGCCTACGCGTGCGTGCACCTGGCCAACTCGGCCTCGCTGCTGCTGCCGGTCTCCAATCTCACCAACCTGCTCGCGTTCCGGGCCAGCGGCCTGTCGTTCACCCGCTTCGCGTTGCTGATGGTCGCGCCGACGCTGGCGGCGGTGGCAGTCGAGTGGGTGGCGCTGGCGCGGTGGGCGCCGCGCGGAGTGGCCCCGCGCTCCGAGGCCCGGACCGCGGCTGCGGGGGCTGGGGGTGCGGGGCCCGGGGGTGGCGCGGCTGGGGGTGTGGGCTTCGGGGGTGGTGCGGCTGGGGGTGTGGGCTTCGGGGGTGGTCCGGCGGAGGCCGCTCCGGCGCTCCCCCGCTACGCGCTGCTGGTGCTGGCGCTGACGCTGGTGGGCTTCGCGCTGAGCTCGGCCCTGTCGGTGGCGCCAGTGTGGATCGCGGTCGCGGGGGCCGTCGCGATCACGCTCGGGGGGTTCGCCGGCGGGCGGGTGACGCTGATCGAACTGGTCCGCTCGATCCAGCCCGGGTTCCTCGTCTTCGTGCTGATGCTGGCGGTGATCGTCGCCACGGCCGGCCGGCATGGACTGACCTCGGCGATCCGCGATGTGCTGCCGGAGGGCGGTTCGCTCGGGGACCTGCTGATCACCGCGGCGGTGGCGGGCCTGCTGGCCAACATTGTCAACAACCTGCCCGCGACGCTGATCCTCGTGCCGGTGGCCGCCCATCTTGGCGCGGGGCCGGTGCTCGCCGTGCTGATCGGGGTCAACGTCGGTCCCAACCTGACCGAGGTCGGGTCGCTGGCGACGTTGCTGTGGCGCCGGGTGCTCGCCGCCGAGGGCGTCGAGCTATCGCTGGCTGAGTTCGTGCGCCTGGGGGCGCTGACGGTGCCGCCCGCGTTGGCCGGGGCGACGGTGGCGCTGTGGCTGGCGCTGAAGCTGGTCTGAGCGCGGCGGCGCGCGCCATCGGGCTGCCCCCGTGCGGTTGCGTCCACGCTGCTTGGCGTCGTAGAGCGTGGCATCGGCACGACCGAACGGCTCCGCGGCCGTCGCTGACTCGAGCGCAGCGTTTAGTTCGGCGGGCTGTTGAGCAGCCGTCAGGGGAGGAACACCATCCCCTTGGGGGCCACTCCGGCGCCGTGCACGGTGACGGGGGTGATTAGACCCGTATTGGGGTTCAACTCACCAAGATAGTTCTGCGGGAATCCTGGACCGGGACAGGTGCTCGGCGCGCCACTCGCGTCACACGGTGTGTCGGCAACCAGGACCGAGCCTCGGGTGAAGGGCCCGGTGATCCTCTCGATCGTGGTGTTGGAGCCGTTGGTGGCGTAGAGCGCGCCGGAGTGATCCGACGGCCAGGCGGTGTCATCGACCGAGTCCGACAATTTCAGGGCTGACATCGTCTGGTGGGCGCCCCCGGCGTCGCTCACGAAGATCTGCTCCTTGTCGCCCTGACTGGTGAGCATGAAGTCACCGGCGAACCGATCAGCGAACGACGGAACGTCCTCGTTGGAGTCGGGATCGGTGAGCCCGAGTCGCAGGCGCCTCCCCGCCTGAGCGCCGCTGGTGTTCGCCACCTTCGCCGACGCTTCGTCGGAGAAGAGCCCGTGGATCGTCGCCACCTGCCGCTTGGCGTCGAGCGCGACCCGGTAGACGGCCGGGTAGGTCGGCTGCGGCGCCGGCGAGCCGGTCGTGCCGGGTGCCGAGGCGCTGATCAGGATCATCCCGTGGTACAGCTCGATCGCGTCGGTTCCGCCGTGGGATGGCAACGCCGTGGCGTACCGGTAGTGCACCGGGTGTGAACCGATCGCCGGATCGATCAGGTACAGGCTGGAGTGGGCGTCCTCGTTGACGGTGGCGATGATCCGTCCGGTCGCCGGATCCGCCGTGAGCCCGTCGCACTTCCCGACGACGTCCCAGCGATCAACCACGTGACCGTGGAGGTTGAACTCGACGATCGTGCTGTCCCGGTTGCCCGTCGGGCTCGCCTCGCCCTGCGGCCCGACGCCGTCCTGGAACGTCACAAAGATGTGTCCACCGAGCGACGTGATGTCGTCAGGCTGGGAGATCGGCTCCTGCCCCTTCGGCCCGGGATGCATGAGCTTCCCGCTGGCGAACACACGGCTAGTGAAGACGTTCGCTGCGTTGACAACCGAAGCCAGCGTGCTGGTTGCCGGAGCAGCCAGCGCTCCTGGGGCGAGCAGCGCGCCCGCGGCCAGGATCGCGAACACGGTCAAAGCCTTGGTGATCCGGGCCGCGATCAGCTTTCTCATCGGACATCTTCCTTGGGTGGGCGACGACACGGTGACGGTAACCGGCGGGTGCACCGGAGATGGGGCCAACTCGTTACGGGCACAACGTGATCGGGCGCAGAGTTCGTCAATCGTGATGAGCACCGGGGCCGGCAGCGCGGCCGGGTCGCTGGGCATCAGCGTTGACCGGCGCACGCCAACCGGGCCGAGGCACGCCGGCCTCGCCGCGCTCGGCTCGCTGATCACGGTCATGCGTGGCAAGCCCTCTCGCTGTCGGGAACGCTATCGGCCAGTAATCAGGAGTACATTGCAATTGATGGCTGGTCGGGCTAGGGTAGGTCGTCCGGTGCAGCCCGCTTGGGGCAGCACGCTGAACGAGGCGGGAGTCATGGACGCTGCAACAGCTGGGGCGCCCCGCCGGTCGGGACCACGAGCGTTTTGGGCATCGCTAGATCGTGGCCAGCGACGCACGCTGTTGATGATGATCTTCGTCGTGGGGAGCCTGCACGTGGCCGGGTTCCTGACTCTGATCGCGGTGGTGGCGCCCAGTCATTACAACCTCGGCGTGTCGGGGACGTTCACGGTCGGGATCGGCCTGACCGCTTATACGCTGGGGATGCGCCACGCGTTTGACGCCGATCACATCTCCGCGATCGACAACACGACCCGTAAGCTCATGTCCGAGGGCAAGCGGCCGTTGAGTGTCGGCTTTTGGTTCTCGCTGGGGCACTCGACGATCGTGTTCGCGCTGGCGCTCCTGATCTCGCTCGGAGTGCGCTCGCTCGATGGTCCGGTGAAGAACGACAACTCCAATCTGCATCAGGTCACCGGCTGGGTCGGGACCGGCGTCTCGGGCGTGTTCCTGTACATCATCGCGGCGCTGAACGTGGTGGTTCTGTTCGGGATCCTGAGGGTGTTTCGCGAGATGAAGACCGGTAAGTTCGATGAGCAGGCGCTTGAGCAGCAGCTCAATAGCCGCGGATTCATGAATCGCTTCTTCGGCCGGCTCACCAAGACGATCACCAAGCCCCAGCAGATGTACCCGATCGGCGTCCTGTTCGGACTGGGGTTTGATACCGCCACCGAGGTCGCCCTGCTGGTGATCGCCGGCAGCGCCGGCGCAGCTGGGCTGCCGTGGTATGCGATCCTCTGCCTGCCGATCCTGTTCGCCGCCGGAATGTCACTGCTGGACTCGATCGACGGATCGTTCATGAACTTCGCCTACGGCTGGGCGTTCTCAAAGCCCGTCCGCAAGGTGTTCTACAACATCACCATCACCGGCTTGTCGGTCGCCGTCGCGTGGGTGATCGGCACGATCGAGCTCGGCGGACTGATTGCCCAGCACCTCAACCTGTCCGGTGGGTTCTGGAACTGGTTTGAGCACATCAACATCAACGTCCTCGGGTTCGTGATCGTCGGGCTGTTCGTTGCCACCTGGGCGATCGCGCTCGCGATCTGGCACTTCGGGCACATCGAAGAACGTTGGTCGGCGCATCTAGGAGACGGCGAGATCGCCGGTTGAGGGAGGAGAGGACGCGCCATGACAGTATCCCCCGATTCTCCACGTCTCAGGTTTGACACTCTCGCCGAAGCGATCAGCGCGCTGCGTGAGCGCGGACTTCGGCTGTCCACCGCGCGACGGCTGATCCTCGAGGCCCTGTTCGCGGCCAAGGGCCCGGTCTCCGCCGTTCACCTGGCCCGCATCCTCTCGATCGAGGAATCGTCGGTGTACCGCAACCTGGAGGTGCTCGAGGGTCACGGCCTGCTCCGCCACGTCCACCTCGGCCACGGACCCGGCCTCTACGTCCTGCTGGGCGACGACGAGGTCGAGTACCTCTACTGCCACCGATGCGCCAAGGTCACCGCGGTCGCCCCAGACCGCCTCGACGCGGTACGCCAGGAAATCAAACGAGGATTCGGCTATGAGACGAGCTTCGCGCACTTCGCGATCGTCGGGCTCTGCGCAGCGTGCGCGGCGGCCGCGCGGCCGAGCTCAGTCGCCCAGACGGGTTCGGGGAAGCCGATTGACGAGCAGACTCAGCATTCCCATCCACCGGGTCCCGGCGCGGACGAAGCTAACGCTGACCAGCTAACTCACGAGCACGCCCACAGCCACGGCGACTTTGTCCACTCCCATCCCACCGAGCACGCGGGGGAGTTCGCCCACCAGCACTGAGGTGCCCCCGCAGGGACATCTGCGCGCCCAAAGCCGGCGACGCGCAGAACGCTGGGTCTCGGTGGTGCGAGTGCTCGTGAGCCTGCTCGAGCCCTCCTGGTGAATGTGAGCATGCGTGGCGGTTCGCCGTCGTGCGCGTGCTGGTCGGTCATTGCGCTCCAGTCGTCGGTTGGTCATTCGGGATCGGGATCAGCTGCGGCATCAATGACGCCGCCTCGCGCAGGTGATCGACGTGGCTCAGCGCCTCGTCGAGCAGGACGGCAACGTGGGGGTCATCAACCCGTAAATCGTCTGACGGCCGGTGCGAGCTCCCACCACGAGATTGAGGTCACGCAAGGTCCGCAATTGATGAGACACCGCCGGCTGCGCCATCTCGACGGCTGTTGACATGCCCACCATTGCATCTCAAGCCTCGACTGCTCGTGCTGCTGCTTGGATCGAGGGCCGGCTGGGTTTGCGGTCAGAACTTGACCGCAATCGTTCTTACAGTCCCGCCGGGATCCGACGAGCGAGAGACAGGGAGCAGCCGATGAGCGACGCGAGGACCTATCCCCACGGCGTGCCATGTTGGGTCGACACGCAGCAGCCCGATCCCGAGGCCGCCGCTCACTTCTACGCGGAGCTGTTCGGATGGACATTTCACGATGCTGTGCCGGCCGAGGCTCCGGGGTCGTATCTGATCGCCACTCTCGGGGGCAGCGATGTGGCGGCGGTTGCGTCGGCCTCTGACCAGCCGACGGCCTGGAACACGTACATCGCCGTCGACGACGCTGACGCGGCAGCCCTCGTGGTGGATCGGCATGGCGGGACCGTAATTTCCGCCCCGCGGGACGCCGGTCTGGGAGGTCGTATGGCGGTATGCACTGACCCTGACGGTGCGACGTTCCGGCTTTGGCAGGCCGACGGTCGGCTTGGCGCCCAGCTTGTCAACGCGGCCGGAACGTGGAACTTCAGCGACCTGCACTCAGAGGATCCCGTGGCGGGTGTGGCCTTTTATGCCCTCTCCTGACGTTTCCGTGGGTGGTGTCACCGCGGTAGTGGCGGGCAGAGGTCGGCGAGTTTGAGCATCGCGAGCGCGATCAATGCGTGTGGGCTGTGGAACCCGAACGCCCGGCGGGCGACTAG
>JBPCPC010000176.1:0-6431 GCA_050999585.1 Solirubrobacteraceae bacterium
GTGCCTTTGGCGCAAAAGGTACGGTGTTGTCGGTTTGTTCTCTGTTGTGTTTGTGTTTGTTTTGGCGCCGGGGGGGGCCCCGCCCGGGGCCGCCCGGGTCGGGGCGCGGTGCGGGGCGAAGATGCTCACCCGGGTGGGCGCGCCCTGACCGGGCGCTGCTCAGAATCGGTGGCTGGTGTGGGTGAAGGTGCCCTTGCCGAACGCGAGCACCTTGACCGGCGCCACCGCGAATACGAGCGCGGTGCCGGGGGCCATGATGAAAGGCCCCGTTGCGCGCCTCGTACTGCCAGCGCCCGCCCCTCCTCCGCCCACGCGTCGGCAAGGCGCTGCAGCGGCTGGTCGTCGGTGACCCGGATGGCATCGCCCTCGACCACGACATCCAGCCCTCGCTCCCAGTCGTTGCAACCGGTCGTCAGAATCACGTGCGGGTTGGCGGCCAGGTTGATCGCCTTCTGCTCGAGTGCGGGCTGCTCGCGCACTCATGACAGGTGGGCGTTGGCGATCCCGTCGCCTCGGGCTGTAGCCGAACGGCCACGATGAGGGGAACCCCATCACCTCGTCGATGCCGCTGAAGGCGAGGCACGCCATCTCGACCAGCCGCGGCGATGACACGAGCGCGACACCATCCACGTCTCCCAGCAGCGCGGAGTACAGCCGCGCGACCCCGCGGGCGGTCATGGTGCCGTCGGATGGGATGTCGGAGGTGAGCGCGTCTGTCCGGTTGGCGTACCGAGCGTGGGGCAGGATCGCGGGCGGCAGCGCGCGATCCAACGGCGACCTCGGCTCGGGGACAGCGGGTGGCTCCTCCGGCGCAACCTGGCGGGCGACGAGCCCCAACGGGCGCGGCGGCACGCCGAAGTGGACTTCGTCCGCGACGCCCAGCGGGATCGTGACCGCTTCGCGCAGCAGCGTCGAGATCGTCTGCCCGGTCGCGCGGCGCATGGTCTCGCCGACCAGCTCGCCGATCGCGGACTGGACCTCAACCTGAGTGCGCTCATCGCCCATCTTGCTCCCCTTGGTTTACCCACAGACCGGCGGTTGGTGCCCCAACTCATCGGTACGCCGGAGAACCGCGAAGATTCCTTGAGCGTTGTCCCGCCCGGCGCTGGCCGTTCGTCCTTCAGGACGACAAGTTCCCAACCTCCTGAGAGAGGAGCCCAAGATGAAGTACGCCCTGCTGATCTACGCCAAGCCTGGTTCCCACGAGGCCCTGTCGCCGGACGAGTACGCGATCGTGCACGACGAGTACATGGCGCTACGCGACGAGCCGGCGTGCGTGGGCGGCGCCCAGCTGCAGCCGCTGGAGACCGCGACCACGGTTCGCATGAAGGACGGCGACACGCTGATCACCGACGGGCCGTTCGCCGACACCAAGGAGGTCTTCGGCGGCTTCTACCTGGTCGAGGCCGGCAACCTGGACGTGGCCACGGAGCTGGCCGCGCGGATCCCGGTGGTGCGGCTCGGCGGCTCGGTCGAGGTCCGCCCGCTCGTCGAGGCCTGACGACGTTGCTGGAGCGGGCCTTTCGCGAGCATTGGGCCCGTGTGCTCGCCTCGCTGGTCGGCTTCCTCGGAGATCTGGATCTCGCCGAGGAAGCCGCCGCCGAGGCGTTTGCGATCGCCGCCCAACGCTGGCCGAACGACGGCCCGCCCGCCAACCCGGTCGGCTGGCTGATCGCCACCGGTCGCAACCGCGCGATCGACCGCTTGCGGCGCGAGCGCGTGCTGGACACCAAGACGCGGTGGCTGGCCGACGCCGCCCAGAGCGCCGGAGAGGATGTGCACATGGACTCCTATGACCCCGACGCTGGCGTGGTGATCGAGGACGAGCGCCTGGAGCTGCTGTTCTGCTGCTGTCACCCGGCGCTGAAGACCGAGGCTCAGGTCACGCTCACGCTGCGCGCACTCGGCGGCCTGAGCACCGACGAGATCGCGCGGGCGTTCCTGGTCGCGCCGGAGACGATGAAGCGGCGGCTCTCGCGCGCCAAGACGAAGATCAAGCTCGCCGGGATCCCGTTTGCGGTACCGCCCGACCGCCTGCTGCCCGAGCGATTGGCGGCGGTGCTGGCGGTCATCTACCTGATCTTCAACGAGGGCTACGGCGGACGCACGGAGCTGGTCGGCGAGGCGATCCGCCTCGGCCGCCTGGTCTGCGAGCTGATGCCCGACGAGCCCGAGGCGCACGGGCTGCTGGCGCTGATGCTGCTGCACGGCGCGCGACAACGCGCGCGCTTCGCCGGCGGCGAGCTGGTGCGGCTGGGCGACCAGGACCGGTCGCTTTGGGACGCTGCACAGCTGGACGCGGGCCAGGTCACGCTGGAGCGGGCGCTCGCGCTGCGCGGCCGAGGAGCGTACGTGCTGCAGGCGGCGATCGCCGCGCTGCAGGTTCAGCGCTCGCCCGATTGGTCGGAGATCGCGGCGCTGTACGCCGAGCTTGAGCAGCGGACCGGATCGCCGGTGGTGACGCTGAACCGCGCCGTCGCCGTGGCCGAGTCCGGCTCGCCGCAGACCGCGCTGGCGCTCGTCGACGAGCTCAGCGGCGAGCTGCGCGACTACCGCTACCTGCACGCGACGCGGGGCGAGCTGCTGCGGCGCCTCGGTCGCCCCGCGGACGCGGGCGCCGCCTATCGCCGCGCGCTGGAGCTGACACCCGGCGACGCGGAGCGGCGGTTCCTGCAGCGGCAGCTGCAGCAAACCCTCCGGGCCCCGCGGTCTGGTTGCGATTAGTCGTCGGGCAGCAGCGGCACCCAATCGTCGGAGCTCTGCCCCAGCAGCGTCCCCCGGGAAATGGCTGCGGTCCCGAAGCGGTTGCGCAGCTCGTCCAGCGTGCGGTCAAGCCCGGAGCCACGGTCGAAGGGCAGCGCCAGCTGGATCGCGTCCTGGTCGCAGAGGTTGGTCAGCGAGATCCCGATCAGCGTCAGCCCCCGCTGCGCGATCAGCGCCGCCGCTCCCGCCAGCAGCCCGCGGACCACCGCCAGCAGGGTCGCCGTCCGCGACGTCGCCTCCGCGATCGTGTGTGACCGAGTGGCGCGCGCGTAGTCATCAAAGCGCAACCTCAGCACGACCGTCCGGCAGGCCCGTCGGGCCGCCCGCATCCTCCGGGCGACGCGATCCACCAGCGTCATCAGCGCCGCCTGCAGCTCCCCGGGCGCGCGAGTCCGACGGCCGAGCGCGCGCTGCGCCCCGATCGAGCGGCGACGACGGCGGGTCCGCACGCGACGCGGGTCGCGGTTGTGAGCCAGCGCGTGCAGCTGGCGCCCCGAGCCACGGCCGAGCAGCTCGATCAGCACCTGTTCGTCGAGCCGGGCCACCTGCCCGACGGTGGTCAGCCCCTGCCCGTGGAGCTTGCTCGCGGTCACCTGGCCGACGCCCCACAGGCGGGTCACCGGCAGTGGGTGCAGGAACCCGAGCTCACCCCCAGCCGGGATCAACAGCAGGCCGTCGGGCTTGGCCACCCCGCTTGCGACCTTCGCCAGAAACTTGGTGCAGGCCACCCCGACCGTGATCGCCAGGCCGACCTCCTCACGCACCTCGCGGCGCAGTCGGGCGGCAATCTCGATCGCGCTCCCGGCGATCAGCTCCAGGCCCCTGACATCGAGAAACGCCTCATCGATCGACAGCGCCTCCACCACCGGAGCCGTGCGCTGAAACAGCTTGAAAACCGCCCGGCTCGCCTCGGTGTAGGCCGAGAACCGTGGCGCCACGACGATCGCCTCCGGACACACCCCCCCCCCGCCCCGGCCGCCCATCGCGGTCCGCACACCGCGCGCCTTGGCCTCATAGCTGGCCGCCAGCACGACGCCACCGCCGACGATCACCGGACGCCCGCGGAGCGCCGGATCGTCGCGCTGCTCGACCGAGGCGTAGAACGCGTCGAGGTCGGCATGCAGGATCGTCGGCTTCATGGTACGAACACATGTTCGCATACGGCACGGTCGGAATCAGGCGGCGGTCATCGCACCCCGGATCGGCTCTCCGATCCGCTGGCTTAGGGTTCTGATGCGATGAGGTTTCCCGTGCTGCCGCAGGTCCCCGGCCTCCCCGACCCGCTCCGACGGATCCGCGTCGCCGGTGACCTCGAGTCAGCGATCACGATCGGCCCCGAGGACGACCCCGGCGCGCTGGGCCACACCGGGGTGGAGCGGATCTGGCGGGGCGCCGTCGCCCTGTACCGGACCGGGGTGCACCCGGCCGTTCAGGTCTGCGTGCGTCACGAGGGCGCTGTGGTGCTCAACCGCGCGATCGGCCACGCCCGCGGCAACGGCCCCCGGGACACCCCCGGCGCTCCCATGCTCGCGGCTACGCCCGACACGCCGATCCTGATCTACTCGGGTGCCAAGGCGATCACCGCCACCGTCGTGCACCTGCTGCACGAGCGAGGCCTGCTGGACATCGCCGATCCGGTGGCGGCCTACATCCCCGGCTATGACGCCCACGGCAAGGGCGCGATCACGATCGGTCAGGTGCTCTCACACCGCGCCGGCGTGCCCAACCTGCCGCGCGAGGCGCTCGACCTCGACCGGGCGCTGGACCGCGAGTTCATCGTGCGGGCGCTCCGGGACGCCAAGCCGTTCGCCCGGCCCGGGCGATACCTCGCCTATCACGCCGTCTCGGGCGGCTTCATCCTCGGCGAGGTGGTGCGGCGCGTCACCGGGCGTGACCTCCGCGAGCTGCTGGCCGGGGAGATCCTCGACCGGCTGGGCTTTCGCTGGACCAACTACGGCGTGGCGCCGGCCGACGTGAAGGCGGTCGCCCGTAACTACGTCACCGGGCCGCCGACCGCACCGCCGTTCTCGCAGCTGCTCGGCCGGGCGCTCGGCCTGGGGCTGGATGAGCTCGTAGCGGCGAGCAACGACCCGCGCTTCCTGACCGCGATCATTCCCTCGGCCAATATCGTCACCACCGCGTACGAACTCTCACGGTTCTATGAGCTGCTGCGCCGCGGCGGCGAGCTGGACGGGGTCCGTGTGCTCAGGCCCGAGACGATCCGCGGCGCGCTCGCGCAGCAGTCACACCTGGAGGTCGACCTGTCGCTGGGCTTCCCCACGCGGTTCTCCTATGGCTACATGCTCGGCGCCCGCCTGATCAGCCTCTACGGGCGCGACACTCAACACGCGTTCGGGCATCTCGGGTTCACCAACATCCTCGCCTGGGCCGATCCGGAGCGGGCGCTCGCCTGCGCAGTGCTGACCAGCGGCAAGCCGACTCTGTTCCCGGGGATCGAGCGCTTCTACGGGCTGATGGACCGGATCACCGGCACGGCGCCCAAGGTGCCCGGTTCACAGATGCAGGTGTGGGACCCCCTGACCGGACCCCCGCCCAGCCGCTGAGCTGTGTCCGGTTAAGGCGGCCACGCCCCGCATGGTCGATCCTCTACCGCATGTGTCCTAGATCGACCACGCGGCGCCACCAGCCCAGGGGCCTCGGCCGCTGACGAAACGCGGCGGCGCTATGACACGGCCGGCGGCGAGGCGCCCGGGTTGGGCCAAGGGGGCGAAGGGGGCGGGGTGGGTGGGGTGGGCGGAGTCCAGGCCGCGCCGGCGGTGGCGACATCGGTCGGATAGGTGGCGCGCGAGCGCAGCAGGAACACCCCCGCGGCCAGGAGCGACACCAGCATCACCAGGAAGGAGACCTGCAGGCCGGTGCCCGTCGCCGAAGAGACGATCCGATGCGTGTGGGTCCCGACCGGTGCCTGCTGAGGCGCAAAGCCGGCCACCAGGTCGGCGACCGCCCCGAACAGCAGCGGCGCGAGTGCCTGCGCGAGCGAGCGCAGAAACGTTCGCGTGCTCTCCGCCCGGCCCCACAGGCCCGACGGCATGATGTCCAGCCGCGCGGCGTCCAGCGGCGGATTGGCGGCCGAGATCAGCGCCGCGCCGACGAAGTCAAACCACATCGCCGTCCCGAGGCTGCCGCTGAGCAGTCCGGGGATCAGCATCACGCCCGCCCCCAGGTAGCAGATCGCGGGGACCGACACGCGCGAATCCAGCCGGCCGCGATGGACCAACACGTCGGTGAGCGGTCCGCTGATCAGCGTGCCGATCAACGAGCCCATAACCAGCAGCCCGAGCACCAGCGTGGCGGTCGCCTGGCTAGCGTGATAATGGCCGCGGACGAACACGATCGCGAACGTCTGCAGTCCGGCGAAGAAGTAGTAGCCCAACGCAGAGCTGATGATCAGCAGCGTGTTGGTGGGGATCCGCAGCATGTACCGGATCGCATCGCGCAGGCTGAGCGTGTCCGGATCGCGATCGAGCACATGCTCGGGGTTCGGGGTGAAGCCCTGCTCATATGCGATCGAGAAGGCGAGATCCTGCTCCTGGGGCGCGAAATCACCCACGGGCGCGTCCTCCATCGCCGCGGGCTGCGCGTCGGTGGCCGGGCGAGAGTCCGCGCCGCCCGCGCCGCCGCGGCCGCCGCCCGCGCCCCCACGGCCG
>JBPCPC010000022.1:0-52466 GCA_050999585.1 Solirubrobacteraceae bacterium
CGGTGATCCTGGACATCATGATGCCCAAGCTCGATGGCCTCGAGGTCTGCCGGCGCCTGCGCAAGGCCGGCGACCGCACCCCGGTGCTGATGCTGACCGCGCGCGACGCGATCGATGACCGCGTCGACGGCCTCGACGTCGGCGCCGATGACTACCTGGTCAAGCCGTTCGCGCTGCGCGAGCTCCAGGCCCGGCTGCGCGCCCTGCTGCGTCGCGCCGGCGACGGGGTCGGCGAGGGTGAGACGCTGCGCTATGCCGACCTGGTGCTGGACCCGATCGCGCATGAGGTCCGCCGCGGCGACCGCCTGATCGAGCTCTCGCGCACCGAGTTCCTGCTGATGGAGCTGTTCCTGCGCCATCCTCGGCAGGTGCTGACCCGCTCGACGATCTTCGAGAACGTGTGGGGCTATGACTTCGGGCCGACGTCCAACGCGCTTGGCGTGTACATGGGCTACCTGCGCCGCAAGACGGAGGCCGGCGGCGAGTCGCGGCTGCTGCACACCGTGCGCGGCGTCGGCTACGTCCTGCGAGACTGAGTTCGCGTGTCGCTGCGCCGACGCCTGTCGATCATCGCCGCCGCCACGGTGGGCATCGCGGTCCTGATCGCGGTGGTCGTCTGTTACGCGGTGGTCCGCAGTCAGCTGCGCGGTCAAGTCGACGACTCGCTGCGGGCGCAGGCCCAGGCCGTCGAGCACGTCGGCCAGGGCGCGCTGCAGCAGTTCCCCGGTATCCCCGCCAGCGCCGGCGGGCCGGCGCCGTACGCACAGGCCGTGATCGGTGGGAGCACCACCATCCAGCGCTACGGCGGCAACCTCACGCTGCCGGTAACCGGTCGGACACGGCTGATCTCCCGGGGGCGCGGACAGTCCTACCTGTCCGATTTCCAGGTTGGCGACAACCACCTGAGGGAGATCACGTTCCCGTTCCAGGGCCAGATGCACGAGGGCGGCTTCACTCGGACGGTCAACGTCGCGGTCCAACTGGCCCGCCCCCTCAATGGTGTCGACTCGGTCCTCTCCAGCCTGCGCCTGGTGCTCGTGTTCGTGCTCGTCGCCGGCATCGCCCTGGCCGGAGCGCTGGGACGATTGGCCTCCCGTCGCGTCCTGCGACCGCTCGGAGAGGTGGCCCGGGCCGCGCAGCACATCGGCGAGACCGAGGACCTCACCTCCCGCCTGCACGTGCATGCCGACGACGAGGTGGGGCGGCTGGCCACAAACTTCAACGCGATGCTGGACCGCCTGGAGAGCTCCCGCGACGCACTCGACGATTCGGTTCGCGCCCAGCGTCAGCTCGTCGCCGACGCCTCGCACGAGTTGCGCACGCCGGTAACCAGCCTGCGGACCAACATCGAGGTGCTGCTCGAGGGCGGCGAGCTGGACCCCGAGGACCGCCGGCGTCTGCTGGCCGACGTGGTCGAGCAGTCAGAGGAGCTCAGCGCGCTGGTCAACGACCTGATCGAGCTGGCCCAGGGCGACCAGCCCGGACCCGACACCGACGACGTGCGGCTGGACCGGCTGGCCGCGGAGTCGCTCGCCCGCGCCCGCCGCAATGCCCCCGGGATCCGGTTCGAGGCCGATCTCGAGCCGGTGCAGATCGACGGCGTACCCGAGCGGCTGGGCCGGGCGATCAACAACCTGCTGGACAACGCGGCCCGCCATTCGCCCGCCGGCCGCACCGTCGAGCTGCGGGTCGGACCCGAGGGGATCCGCGTTCGCGATCACGGAGAAGGCGTCGTGCCGGAGGATCTGCCCTACGTGTTCGATCGCTTCTTCCGCGGCACCAACTCCCGCGGCCGGCAGGGCAGCGGGCTGGGCCTGGCGATCGTGCGCCAGGTGACCGAGCAGCACGGAGGGACCGCGTCGGTCACCAACGCGGACGATGGCGGCGCGATCTTCACGATGAGCCTGCCCGCCACCACGGCCGAGCCCGAGTCGACGCCGACCGAGGCGGCCGGCGACACCGCGGCGCAGCCGCTGCGGATCAGCTGAGCTGGCCGCGCGCAGCGCGGGCCACGCGGGCCTGGCGCGCGATCATGAACCTGCGCCGCAGCAGCCAGAACAGGATCCCGAACACCGGCACGACCACCACCAGCAGCCACGCCCGCTGCTTGGGTTCCCCGAACAGCGCCACCAGCAGCACCTCGATCGCCACCGCCGGGATCCCGGCGAGCAGTGCGGTGTGCGAGTGGTAGCCGGCGAAGTGCTCGCGCGCAGTGATCTCACACACGCCGAGCGCGCAGATGATCAGGCCTGCCACCAGCGGGAGCCCACCGCTGCCGGTGAAACCGATCACCGCCGCCACCAGTCCGCCCAGGATCGCCACTTCGGACACGGGCACACCCCCGAACGGGCCGACTGGGCGCTCGCCCTCGCGCCCGAGTTGACGGCGGGCCCGCTGACGCTCGTTCGCGGCCTGCGCGACGCGCTGTGCCCGTACCTCGCGGCGGGTGGAGGCGACCGCCCGCGGCGGGCTCTCCGGATTGCGACGCTTGCGCGACCGTTTGGGCTTCTGCGCGGGCACGGGCGCTGAGGATAATGTCGACCGTGACCCGCCGCGCCGCCGGCCTGCTCTCGCTGCTGCTGTGCTCCGCGCTGCTGCTCCCGACCCTGGCCGGCGCCGACGGAGACCCGGCGAGCGATGTGCTGCTGGGCGAGAACGTCTTCTACCCGTACACCCCAACGGTCGCCAACCCGGTCCAGGCGAGGCTGAACGCCGAGACCAACGCCGCCACGCGCGCCGGGTTTCCGATCAAGGTGGCCCTGATCGCCAGCCCACCCGACCTCGGGGTGCTGCCCAGCCTGTTCGGCAAGCCGCAGTCCTACGCCGACTTCCTGGACAAGGAGATCAGCTTCCGGGGCGCGCAGCCGCTGCTGGTGGTGATGGCGGCCGGCTACGGCATCGCGGGCGTGCGAGCCCCCGGCAGCCTCGCCCTGGAAGCAGTGCCCAAACCGGCCGGGAAGACGAGTACCGATCTGGCCCAGGCGGCCGTCACCGCGGTGTCCAAGCTCGCGTCGGCCTCGGGCCATCCACTCACCGCCGGCAGTGGCCAACGTTCTCCGTCGGGCGGGAGCGGCGGGAACGTGCTGCTGCTGATCGTGCTCGTCCTGGCGGCGGTGCTCGTCGCCACCGCACTGCTGGTGCTGCGCGCCCGCCAGTCCTCGACGCGCTGAGCCGCGGTCAGTCCCAGCGGTTGCGCCCGGCGCGGAGCGCCCGCAGCTCGGAGACCCCGTAGGGCTCGCGAATCGGCTCCCCGGCCTCTACCCCGGTTCCGGCGCCCTGGAGGGGACCGGCGGCGGCCCCCGCGAGCTGCGAGACCGGCTCGGGACGCTCGGTCGTACCGCCCTGTCCGTCGGGACCGACGGCGATCACGCGTGCACCGGACCGCGAGGCGACGCACGCGCTCAGGCAGGCGCCGCGAAACAGCAGCGCGGCGCAGTCATCGACGGCGTAGCCGGCGGGCAGCGCGCCGGTGGCCACCGCCGTGCGGTAGGCGGGCAGGCGTTCGGCCTCGCCGTCGAGGTGGACCGACATGCTGCCCTCCAGCAGGCGCAGCCCGGGGGCCGGGCGAGGCGCGCCGCCGCTCATCGTCACGCCCGCCTCAAACCAGCACATCGCCCCGGCGCTCAACCCCGCCAGCACGATCCCGCGCTCCCAGGCCTGCCGCATCACCTCGTCGACGGAATGCTCGCGCCACACGGCGAGCATGTTGCGCATCGAGCCCCCGCCGACGTAGATCGCGTCCTGGGCGAGCAGGTGCGTGCGCGGATCGATCCGGTCTCGGCCAAGGTGAAACAGCGACAGGATGCTCGGCTCACACGGCCAGCCCGTGAAGCGCTCGTAGAACCGGGTCGTCTGCTCGCGACCGTCGCCGGAGGCCGTCGGCAGGAAGCACACCTTGGGCACGGGTTTCCCGGTGAGCGTGAGCACGAGCCGGTCCAGCGCCTCGCTGGGGTCCTGCATCGTGAAGCCCCCGCCGCCCATCGCGAGGATCGTCCGTCGGTCGTCGTCACGCGCGGCGTCGGTCACTCCCAGCCAGGATGACGCACCCAGGCGCAGGCGGTCGCACGGCCGCCGGGGCGGGGCGGTCACCCGATCACGCCGTCACGCGGTCACGCTGCGACGGCCTGGCCGCCCACCAGCCCCGCGCCCGCCAGCTCGGCGGCCACCGACGGGAGTTCCCCCAGGTAGCGGACCGGCAGGTCGCGCTCGGTGGCGGCCCCGCTGCCGTCGGCGAACACGTAGCGCGCCCGCGCCCCCGGCCGCGAGCACACCACCTCGTGCAGATCGGTGCCGACGAAATGCAGCGCGGCGGCATCGCCGACGCCATAGCCCGGGGGCATCCCGCCGGCCACCGCGTCCAGAAACGCCGCTCGCCGGCCGGGCTCATCGCAGTAATGCACCGCGTTTGACCACGGCAGGAAGCCCAGGCCCTCGAGGCAGCGTGCGGGCCCTTCGTGAAATGACGAGACCGCGTGCGAGAACCAGCACAGCGAGCCCGCCGAGCCGCCGCATAACAGCACGCCGGCTCGCCACGCCTCGTACAGGGCTAAATCGATGCCATGGGCGCGCCAGGTGCCCATCAGCGACACCAGGCTGCCGCCGCCGACGTAGATCACGTCCTGGTCGATCAGGTGGTTGCGCGGATCTCCCACCCCGGTCTCACGGCGGAACAGCGAGATGTGCGAGGGTTCGCAGCGCGACGCCGGAAACGCCCGGTAGAAGCGCACGACATAGTGGTCGGCGTCGCCGCTGGCCGTCGGCAAAAGCAGACCTTGGGGCGCGGCACGCCGGCCAGCGACAGCACGTGGTCATCGAGCAGCGGGTTGCCCCACTCCATCGAGAATCCGCCGCCTCCGAACGCGACGATCTGCGGCGGGCGCGCTCTCATCAGCGCACAAGTTAGGATCGCCACCAACCGGAGGCATTGGCCCGGTGTCCAAACATCGCCCGCCGCCAATTCGCCCGCAGGCGCGGCGTTTATGCGTTATCGCGTCGCGCCGGGCTCAGCTCGTGCGAGCCGCCTCCGGCGGTGTCGACGCGTCGGCCATCTCCCGAAACAAGCCGGTGACGACAAACACGACCTGCTCGGCGATGTCCACCGTGTTGTCGCCGATCCGCTCCAGACACCGGGCGACCAGGATCATGAACATCCCCCACTCGCGCATGTCGATCTCGTCGCCGATCTCGACGGCGCGCTTGAAGATCGTCCGGTTGAGCCGGTTGATCTCCGTGTCCTGGCGCACGAGATCCTGCGCGAGCTCAGCGCCTCCTTGGCCTGGGTGACCTGCGAGCGCGCGAGCTGGCCCATGCGCTCGATCGCGTCGAGGATCTCCTTATCCTTAGGCGACTCGTAGCCCGACAGCGGGACCAGCTTGGCGATGTTCACGCACTGATCGCCCATCCGCTCGATACAGCGGATCACGTGCAGCAGCGCGGCCACGATCCGCAGGTCGCCGGCGACCGGTGACTGACGCGCGAGCAGCGACAGGATGCCCTGATGGACCTCCAGGTAGCGCCCGTCGATGCGGTCATCGTCGGCCACGACCATCGCGGCCAGCTCGACGTCCTGGTAGCTGACCGACTCCTGCGCTCGATCGAGCTGGGAGATGACCAGGTCCAGGCCGCCCAGCACCTGGCGCTCGAGCTCCTTTAGATCCTCGCGGAATTGATGGCGGGTCTCTTGCATCAGCTCACCCGAACTTTCCGGTCACGTAGCGTTCGGTGCGTTCGTCCTTGGGATTGGTGAACACGTCGTTGGTGGGCGCGTGCTCGACCACCTCGCCATCGAGCATGAACACCGTCGAGTCAGCAACTCGCGCGGCCTGCTGCATGTTGTGGGTGACGATCACGATCGTGTACCGGGCCTTGAGCTCGTCGATCAGCTCCTCGACCCGGAGCGTGGCGATCGGGTCCAGCGCCGAGCACGGCTCGTCCATCAGGATCACCTCGGGCTCGACGGCGACCGTGCGCGCGATGCACAGCCGCTGCTGCTGACCTCCGGAGAGACCGATTCCGGGTTCGGAGAGGCGGTTCTTGACCTCTCCCCACAGCCCGACTGCGCGCAGCGCCTTATGGACGTGCTCGCGCAGGTTCTCCGACTTGGCGCCGGTCAGGCGCAGCCCGGCGGCGACGTTGTCGAAGATCGACATTGTCGGGAACGGGTTGGGCTTCTGGAACACCATTCCGATCATCCGCCGCACCGAGGTCACGTCCACCCCGGGCGCGTAGACGTCGAGCTCGTCGAGCGAGACCGAGCCCTCGGCGCGGGCACCGGGAATCTCCTCGTGCATCCGGTTGATGCAGCGCACCATCGTCGACTTGCCACAACCCGAGGGGCCGATGATCGCCGTGACCTCGTTGGCCGGGAACGTGATGCTGATCCCCTTGACGGCATGCTGGTCGCCGTAGTAGGCATGCAGATCTCTGACGTTGACGGCGTGGCCGGCGCCCTCCCTGACGCCGAGCGCCTCGAGATCGGGGGCCTCCTGCGCCGGCTGCGGCGGCGAGCCTCCGGCGGTTGACATTGCGCTCGCTTCCTTGGTCTGAGCTTGGGGGTCTGTGGTTGAGTCCGTGTCGGGTCCGATCATGCCATGCGACTCCTTCGCGCGATCGCGCGGGCGACGAGGTTGAGGATCAGGATCAACGCCACCAGCGTCAGGGCCGCGCCCCAGGCCCGGTCGTTGAGTGCGCTCCGCGGCTGGCTGATGTCGTTGAAGATCTGCACCGGCAACGTGTTCATCTGACCGCCGAGGTTGGCGGTCGCGCCGAACGCGAATGAGGCGGTGAACAGCAGGGGTGCGGTCTCGCCCATCCCGCGGGCGATCGCCAGCAGCGAGCCGGTCACCAGCCCGGGCAGCGCCGTCGGGAGCACGACGCGCAGGACCACTCGCCAGCGGGGGGCGCCGAGCGCGAGGGCTGCCTCGCGCAGACTGCCGGGGACCAGCAGCAGCACGACCTCCGCGGCCCGGACGACGATCGGCAGCATCAGCAGCGAGAGCGCCACCGATCCCTTCCATCCGGTGAAGTCGCCGCCGACGTGACTAACCACCAGAACGATGTAGATGAACAGGCCGAAGACGATCGACGGGACGCCCGTCATCACGTCGACGAAGTACCGCACCACGTTGGCAAACCCTGATGCCTTGCCGTACTCGGTCAGGTAGAGGGCGACGCCGATGCCGATCGGGATCGCGATCAGGCTGGCCAGGCCGACGATCTCCAGCGACCCCAGGATCGCGGAGCGGATGCCCCCCGGGTTGCCAAAGAAGCTGCCGGTCGGGTCGGTCGTGAAGAAGCTGCCGCTCCAGGTCGAGAGGCCCTTGTGCAGCAGGTAGTAGATGACCAGGATCAGCGGGACCAGCGCGACCGCCGTGCCGGCGAGCAGCACCCCGCGCATGATGCGGTCCCGACGGCGCCGCGCCGGGCTGATCGGAGCAAACGCGGTCAGGCTCATCCCGCTCCCCCCTCCCCTACCGGCGCCGCGGAAACCGTCACACCGGTGCCACCGGTGCCGCGCTGCCCGCGCTGTCCGCGGGTGATGAAGCGCCGAGCGACGAGGTTGATCAGCAGCGTGAGCACGAACAGGACCAGGCCGGCCGCGAACAGCGCCGAGCTGTGCAACGGGGTCGCCGCCGCCTCACCGAACTCATTGGCGATCACCGCCGCCAGCGAGTACCCCTGGTTGAACAGGTGCGAGCCGACGATCGGCGCGTTGCCGATCACCAGCACGACCGCGATCGTCTCCCCGAGCGCGCGACCGAGGCCGAGCATCGCCCCACCGGTGATCCCCGGGCGGGCGTAGGGCAGCACCGCGATCCGGATCATCTCCCATCGCGTCGCGCCCAGCGCCAGCGCCGCCTCCTTGTCCTCGGCTGGCACCGTGGCCATCACCTCACGTGAGATCGCCGAGACGATCGGCACGATCATGATCGCCAGGATCAGCCCGGCGATGAAATAGTTGGGCCCGGTCGGTGTCCCGCCGCCGACGAACGGGATGAATGAGAACGTGCTGGCGAACCATTTCTCGACCGGGAGCAGCTTCGGGATCAGGACGAACACGCCCCACAGGCCGTAGACCACCGACGGCACCGCCGCCAGCAGGTCGACGAGCATGCTCAGCGGCGCGCGCAGCCGGCGGGGACACAGCTCGGTCAGGTACAGCGCGGCAGAGATCGCGACCGGCACGCCGATCAGCAGCGCGATCGCCGAGGTCAGGAGCGTCCCGAACAGCAGCGGGAAGCCGTGGTAGATGTTGTGGCCGGCGTCCCAGTCGTTGCCGAAGATGTAGCTCAGCCCGAACTGGCTGAACGCCTTGCCTGACTGACCGATCAGCTGGATGAAGAAGTACGCCAACAGCGCCACGATCAGCGCTGCCAGCGTGGTCAGGCCCCATTTGAGGACCCGGTCGGGGATCCGGCTGGCCGGCGACCGCTCGAATGACGAGCGGCCGCCGGGAACCGTGGTCGCGCCTGCCCCCATCAACGCACCGAACCTAGGAGACCGGCGAGCCGTTGCAGGTCATCGTCGTCAGCTGCTTGTTGTCCTTGGCCGACAACGTTGCCGGCAGCGGTGCGTACGGCAGCTTGCTGCCGCCCGAGCCCAGCGTCTGCTGGCCCGCGCCGAACGCGTAGCTGAGGAACGATTTCAGGCCCTTGGCCGTCGATGCGCTCGCTCCACCGTTCTTGCACGGATCCTGGTAGACGTCCAGGAATGTCTGGGACACGATCGGGTACGCGCCCGTAGCCGGCGAGTTGATCGTCGAGATGCCGAGGTCCTTTGGCACCGCGATTCCCTGCGCCGCCAGCGATGTGTTGGCGATCGTCGGCAGCTCGTACTGGCCCTTGGCGTTCTTGATCGATGCGTAGGTGAAGCCGTTCTCCAGCGCGTAGGCCTGCTCCACGTAGCCGATCGCGCCCGAGGTCTGCTTGATCGCCGCGGCGACCCCGGAGTTCTTGGCCGCGCCGGTGCCGACCGGCCACTTGACGGTCTTGTCGGCCCCGACCCGCGACTTCCAGGTCGGGCTGTCGTCCTCCAGGAACGTGGTGAACCCCTTCGTGGTGCCCGATGAATCCGAGCGGTGAACAACGGTGATCGAGGTGCTCGGCAAGCTCATGCCGGGGTTCAGTGCCTTGATCGCCGGATCATTCCAGGTCTTGATCTTGCCAAGGAAGATGTTGGCGACCGTCGGACCGTCGAGCTTGAGCCCGCTCTTGACGCCCGACAGGTTGTAGGACACGGTGATGCCACCGAAGGCGACCGGGAACTGCAGCACCGGGCCCTTCATCGCCTTGAGATCGGTCGGCTTCAGCGCCGGGTCAGAGCCCGCGAACTGGACCGTGGCGGTCTGCAGCGACGCGATGCCCGCGCCCGAGCCGACCGGGTTGAAGTTGACCGTCAGGCCCTGGGACTTCAGCGTCAATCCCCACTGCTGGTAGATCGGCGCTGCAAGGGTCGAGCCGGCGCCGTTGAGCGTGGCCGCGCCTCCCCCGCTGCTGCTGCTGGAGGATGAGCCCCCCGCCGACGGTGCGGGCGCGGCGCCTGAGCGGGACGAGCTCGAACTGGAGCCCGAACCGCAGGCAGCGATCCCCATCGCCGCGGCCAGCGTCACCGCGATCGTTCTGATGCGACGTGTACGCACTTTTGTCTCCTTGTCCATTACGAGTCGGTCAGAGTCTCGGTCCCACGGGCCCGCTCGGTGTTATCGAGTTGTGAACCGGCCGTTGGCGAGCGGTTGTTCTGCCGCCAGCCGGTAGCCGAAGCCGAAGTGGGTGTGAATGAAGCGCCAGCCCGGGAGCGCGGCGTCGAGCTTGAGCCGCAGCTTGCGCACGTAGACATCCACCGAGCGGTCATGGGGACGCATCTCGTGTCCCCACACGAGCCGGAACAACTCGTCACGCCCCACGATCCGATCGGCCCGGCGGGCCAGCTCGGTGAGCAGCTCCCGAATCGAGAGCATCAGCGCGCGGCCGTCGGCGCGGGCCAGGTGCTCGTCGGGCACGATCTGTAGCGGCCCGATCTCGCGGATCTCGGAGCGCGACTCAGCGGCCTGCGGCATGTCCCCAAATGCTCCACGGGCACGCTCTCCAGCGCGTTACCGACTCGTGACGAGGATGTGAAGGTGCCGTGAACCAGCGGGATTCCGGCCCTCCCGCCGCACCCGCAGCGCCCGGGCAGCGCGGCCCGGGGTATCGCCGGCTTAGCCGGCCAGCGCCGGATCGAGCCGGTCCAAGGGCTCGTCGGCGACGAGCTCCAGTTGCGGCCCGGAGACGGCGCCATCACGCTCGGGGGCAAACCGATAGCCGACCCCGAAGTGCGTGTGGATGTAGTTCCAGTCGGGCGACCCCGCGCGCAGCTTCTGGCGCAGCTTGCGCACGAACACGTCCACCGAGCGGTCACCGTGGGCCATCGCGTAGCCCCACACCCGCTCATAGATCTCCTCACGCCGCAACACCCGGTCAGAGCCGGTGAGCAGGTGCAGGATCTCGAACTCGCGCGCGGTCAACTCCAGGCTGGCCTCGTCGACGTACGCCTGATACAGGTCGGGTCGCACGGTGATCGCGCCGAAGCTGCTCGCCGCCTCCAGGGGCGGCATCTCGGTCCGGCGGCGACGCCCCACGGCGGCCTCGGTCACGCAGATCAGCTCCTCTGCGTGGCACGGCTTGGTGACCCAGGCATCGGCGCCGAGCCGCAGCCCGCGCACCCGCTGGGCCACAGAGGACGGTCCGGTGCAGACGATCACCGCCATCCCCGGCAGCCGTGAGCACACCTGCTCGAGGTAGGCCCAACCGTTCGGCCCGAGGATCGCCAGGTCGACGACGAGCGCGTTGAGTCGCATCGCCACCAGCCCGTCGGGTCCCATCGGCGCCGCCAGCGGCCGGTACTCGCAGCCCAGGGCGTCGAGCCGCTTGGATAGGACCTGCATGAATCCGGGGTCGCGATCCAGCACGGCCAACCGCAATCGGTTTGGTGAACCTTGCGTCGTGCCGGTGATCGGAGCCAGCGTCTCGCTGGGCTGCTGCGACATGGCTGGCACTGTAGTGCACGGTCCCGGCGCCCAGCGGGCCTCCACGGGCTCGGTCACAAGATCTTTACGTGCAAACAGCGAGGGTTCTGACCACCGGCTCCGGGTGGTCGTGGCGGTTGTACGCTCTGGCGCCGTGCGGCTTCACCTCCCCTGCCGGGCGCACCATCTCGCCCGCGACCGGCGCCCGCGCGCTGATCTGGTCGCCGTCTGCGCCGTGACGGCGGTGGCGCTCGCGGGCTGCGGCTCGTCCTCCCCTCGCCGCGGTTCATCGCAGACCTCGACCGCGACTGCGGCGGTCGCCTCGACGCGGGCCAGCGCGACCGGCTCCACCCCGAGCGCGCCGCTGGCCGCCGCCGAGCGCCCCGTCCGCGCGAGCTTCCCCGCCCCTCGCGGGCGCACCCTGCGCCAGCTCTCGCGGCTGGCCGGTGCCTCGGTGGCACTCGGGGCGGCCACTGGCTCGTTCACGCCGGGCACGCGGCGGTTCGCGTTCGCGCTCACCGACAGCGCCGGCCGCTTTCAGTATGCGCCCACCGCGCTGTACATCGCGCGCAGCCCGGACGCTACCGCCCAGGGTCCGTTCCTGGCCCCCGCCGACCCGATGGGCGTCGCCCCGCGGTACCGCAGCGAGGAGAACACGGGGCCCGGCGGGATCCAGGCGATCTACGCCACGCAGCTGCCGCTGCCGCATGTCGGGACCTACTCGCTGCTGGCGCTGACCCACACGTCGCGCGGGACGATCGGCGCTCCCGGAGAGCTGGCGGTGGCCGCTGCGTCGCCGATTCCCAACGTCGGCCAGCGGCCGCCGGCGATCGCCACCGACACGGCGGCCTCGGTGCACGGCGACAGCTCGCTGCTGACCACCCGCAAGCCCCCCGAACAGATGGCGTCGGTATCCCTGCGCCAGGCGCTGGGCCGGCGGCCGGTGGCGCTGCTCTTCTCCACGCCGCAGCTGTGCACATCCAAGGTCTGCGGTCCGGTCACCGACGTGGCCGTATCGCTGCAGCACGCGTTCTCCGGGCGGATCACGTTCATCCATCAGGAGGTCTATGTGAACAACAACCCCCGCCGGGGACTGCGCCCCGCGCTCCAGGCGTTTCACCTGCGCACCGAGCCGTGGCTATTCGCGATCAATCGGCGCGGGATCATCGTCGCGCGCCTGGAAGGGGCGTTCGGGGTCAACGAGCTGCGCGCCGCACTGCAAGCGGCGCTGCGTTGACACGCCGACGGCGCCGGATCCCGGCGGCGCTGGTGGCCGTCGCGGCCGTGGCGTCGGTCGCCGGCTGTGGGTCCACCGGCCCCACCACCCTCAGCGTCCCCAAGGTCGCGCCCGCGCGCGTGTTCACGCTCGCGCGGTTCGCGCCCGCGGGACGGATCGTCGCCGGGCGCCCGACGACGATGTCGTTTGACGTCCAACTGCCCGACGGGCACGCGCTGACCACCTACAAGACGGGCTCCGGGCCGCACACGGGCGTGCATCTGATCATCGTCCGCGACGACCTCGCCGACATCATTCACGACCACCCGCCGATCCCCCCGAACGGGATGCTGCACCAGCAGGTGACGTTTCCCGCCCCGGGCCCCTACCGGGTACTGGTGGACATCTATCCCAACATCCCCGGCGGGTCGCCGAACTTCCAGCTGTTTCGCACCGTCCACGTGGGCGCCGGCGCGTATCACCCGATCAAGCTGCCGCCGTTTCAGGCCAGCCAGTTGATCGACGGGTATCACTTCGTCATGCGCGGGAACACGCGCGGCCCTCACCTCCATGCGATCCAGGCGCAGTTCCTGCACGTCGAGGTCACCGACCCGCATGGCCAGCCGGTCCATTTCACCCCGTGGTTCGGCGCGCTGGCGCACGCGATCTTCTTCCGCGACGGCTCGCTTGACTACTTCCACACGCACGTGTGCGCGCCCGACGCGCCCAACTGCGGCACGCTGCCTGGGGTGGCGTCCTCGCGGATCAGCGGGCGGGCGAGCGCGCCGGACAAGATCACGATCGGGGTGCTGCTGCCGGTGTCCGGGACCTGGCGGTTGTTCCTGCAGCTCAGGCAGCACGGCCACATCCTCACCGCGCCCTACACCCTGCGCGTAAAGTGACGCCTTGGGAAAGCCATCGGTTCCCTTGAAGCTCGGCTAAGCCAGCCATCGGTATGCTCGCTTGGCTCCTGTCCGCGCTACGCCGGACACTGCACCAACCCACTCGATGGCCTCTCGCAAAGCCCAAAAAGACGCCGCCAGAGAACGGCGGCTCGCCGAAGAGCGAGCCCACACTGAGCGCACCCGTCGCCAACGCCGGATGCAGACGCTGGGCGGCGTGCTGGTCGTCGCGGTCGTGATCGTCGTCGTCGCGATCGTCGTTTCCTCCAGCGGCGGCGGGTCCGCCGCTGCCGTCAAGCCCGACAGCCCGTCGGCCAAGCGAGCGCAGGCGAGCGTTAACTCGCTGCTGCAGGGGATCCCGCAGTCGGGCAACACGCTCGGCTCGCCCAGCGCCAAGGTGACGGTGACCGAATACGGCGATCTGGTGTGCCCGGTGTGCAAGGACTTCGCGCTCGGCGCCGAGAACCAGTTGATCTCCCACGAGGTCCGCACCGGCAAGGTCAAGCTCGTCTACCGCGCGCTGGAAACCGCCTCGAGCGAGGCCAACGGGTCGATGTTCGTGCCCTCCCAGACCGCCGCGCTGGCGGCCGGGCAGCAGAAGCTGGGCTGGAACTACATCGAGCTCTTCTACCACGAGCAGCAGTCCGAGACCACGAGCTATGTCTCAGACAACTTCCTCGGCGGACTGGCCAAGCAGGTCTCGGGCCTGAACTACGGCAGCTGGAGCTCTGACCGGCAATCCTCCTCGCTCACCGAGCAGGTGAGCAAGGACACACAGTCGGCTTCGTCCGCGGGCTTTCAGAGCACGCCGACGCTCGTCGTCACCGGACCGAAGAGCCAGGCCCAGCCGATCGTGGGCTCCACCGACTACGCGTCTCTGCAAAAAGCGATCACGTCGGTGTCGTGAGTAACAAGCTGCGCCGAGCGATGCTGGTCGTGACCGTGCTCGGCATCGCACTGGCGATCTACCTGGTCTACGTTCATTACTCTGGCACCCAGCCGGCGTGCACCGCCGGCCAGGCGTGCCTCAAGGTGCAGACCTCGCAGTGGTCAAAGCTCGCCGGCGTGCCGGTGGCGCTGATCGGACTGATCGGGTACATCTCGATTCTCGCCAGCCTGCTCGTCGCCGACCGCGAGCAAAGCCGTCTGGCCACACTCGCCCTGACCGTGATCGGTTTCGGCTTCAGCGGCTACCTGACCTACCGCGAGCTGTTCTCGATCCACGCGATCTGCGAGGAGTGCGCGGCCAGCGCAGTCTTCCTGACGATCCTGTTCGTGTGCGCGGCGATCCGCTATGTGACCACCGTCGATCCCGCTTCGCCTGACCCGGACGCGTCCGCAGCGGGCGACGCGGGCGACCTGCCGCCCACCCGGTCGCGCGCGACCGCCACCCGCGCGTAACTCGCCGCCGGCGCTAACCACACCCGCCGGGAAGCCGTCCGAGGCCGGTCGCATGCTGGCCCGGTGAGCTGGCGAACCACGCGCATCTCCGGGCGGGCGGCCGGGACCAACCATCAGGTCGCGGTCGTTGACCTGGGCTCCAACTCCTGGCGCCTGGTGGTGTTCACCTATGACCTCGGCCCGCCCGCCCCGTGGTGGAAGCGCACCGATGAGCTGTACGAGACGGTGCGCATCGGCGCCGGGCTGGCGGCCAGCGGCCGGCTCAGCGACGAGGCGATGCAGCGCGGACTGGAGACGCTGTCGGTGTTCGCACGCTTCTGCCGCGCCAACCGGATCGAGCCCTCCGAGATTCACGTCGTCGCTACCAGCGCGATCCGCGACGCGGTCAACGGGGAGGCGTTCTTGGCCGGCGCGCGCCGCGAGACGGGCCTCGAGATCGAGGTCCTGGACGCGCGGACCGAGGCCTACTTCGG
Source organism: Solirubrobacteraceae bacterium (assembly GCA_050999585.1). Taxonomy (GTDB): domain Bacteria; phylum Actinomycetota; class Thermoleophilia; order Solirubrobacterales; family Solirubrobacteraceae; genus Palsa-465. The sequence goes on from JBPCPC010000022.1 coordinate 14,995, forward strand.
GTACGTTGCCGCGGTCAACACGACCACCCTGCACGACGGCGTCGTGCTTGACATCGGCGGCGGCAGCCTGCAGCTGATCGAGGTCCGCGACCGCCACGCGGGCAACATGGTCTCCTTCCCGCTGGGCGCGGTGCGGGTCAGCGAGGAGCTGCTGCCGGATCCCGACCCCACCCGCCCGGCCAAGCGCAAGCAGCTGACCCGGGTGCGCGAGCACGCCCGCGCGACCCTGGCCGGCGCCGTATGGCTGCAACGCTCGCACGGCCAAGCACCCCGGCGGCTGATCGGCATCGGCGGCGCGGTCCGCAACCTGGCCGCCGCCGCTCAGCACGCCGACGGAGGCCTCGACCTTGGCGTCCAGGGGTTCGTGATCACCCGGGAGCGGCTCCACGAGCTGGTGGAGATGCTCGCCGCCCTGCCCAGCGCCGAGCGCGGTTCGGTCCCCGGGATCAAGCCCGGACGCGGGGACATCGTGCTCGCCGCCGCGCTGGTCCTGGAGACGGTGGTTGAGGTCGGCGGCTTTGCCGGGATTGAGGCCACCGAGGCCGGGCTGCGCGAGGGCGTGTTCCTGGCCCGCACGCTGCTGGCCGAGTCAGATCCGCTGATCGCCGACGTCCGCGGCGCCGCGGTGCGCAACCTGGCGATCCAGTACGAGTCCGACATCGCCCACGTCGAGCACGTCGCCCACCTGTCGCTGCAGATGTTCGACTCGCTGGTGGCGGCCGGCCTGTTCGAGCCCGAGCCGGGAGAGCGCGAGCTGCTGTGGGCGGCCTCGATGCTTCACGACGTCGGGATGACAATCTCCTATGACGACCACCACAAGCACTCGCGCTATCTGATCGAGAGCGCCGAACTGCCGGGCTTTGACCCCCGCGAACGAGCCCTGATCGCCCAGATCACCCGCTATCACCGCAAGGGAGTGCCCAAGCTAGGGGAGATCGAGTCACTGACCCGGGGCAACGACGAGCAGTTGCTGGATCGCTGCGCCGTGATCCTGCGCCTGGCCGAGCACCTCGAGCGCGGCCGCGACCAGGCGGTGTCGCAGGCTCGGCTGCACACCAACGGCGACGGCGTCGACCTGCACCTGGAAGCCGCCGGTGACCTGACGCTGCCGCGCTGGAGCGTGGAGCGATACGGCGACGATGAGGCGTTCGAGCGCGTGTTTGCACGGCGCCTGCTGATCGGCTGACTTCACCGGACGTTCACGCCCGCGGTTCCGGGGCGCTTAGCGCTGGCGACGATGAGCGGCTGCATCGGCACGGGCCGGCCGCGGCTGGCGCGGCGTCGTACAGTGTGGGCATGCTCTGGCTCCTGCGCCACGCGGAAGCGGCGGATGGCATCCCCGACGATGAGCGACCGTTGACCGAGCGCGGCATTCGACAGGCCGAGGCGGCCGGGCGCGCGCTGGAGCAGCTCGGCGCCAGCCTCGACGTGTGCCTGTCCAGCCCCAAGCTGCGCGCGCTGCAGACCGCGCAGTACGCGTGCGCGCCGCTGCACCTCGAGGTCATCCCCGAGCGTCGACTGGCTGGAGAGCCGTTCGAGGTCGCCGATCTGGTCGCCGGGCTCGGCGACGTGCTGCTGGTCGGTCACGACCCCTCGTTCTCGCTCACCGTGCATGATCTGACCGGAGCCCAGGCCCGCATGAAGAAGGGCGGGCTGGCCGGGATCGCCAAGGGCGAGCTGATCGTGCTGCTGCGTCCCACCGAGCTGGCCGCGATCGCCGGGCAGACGGTCGCGTGAGCGAGCAGGCCGAAGCCCAGGTGCCCGACGCACGGGTGCGCGACGGGATCGTCGGCACCGACGCGGCCGGCTTCCCTGACCTGCGCGATCCCGACCTGTACGCCAACCGAGAGCTGTCGTGGCTGGACTTCAACGACCGTGTCCTGCAGCTCGCCGAGGACGAGTTGCTGCCGCTGATCGAGCGGCTGAAGTTCCTGGCAATCTTCGTCACCAATCTGGACGAGTTCTTCATGGTGCGCGTCGCCGGAGTGCACGACCAGGTCGACGCCCGGATCGACGCGCGCGGCCCGGACGGGATGACGCCCACCGAGGTGCTGCACGGCGTCCACGAGATGGTGCGCAGCCACGACCGGCGCCACGCCCGGCAGTTCACGCACGTGGTTTCACCCGAGCTCGCCGAGCACGGGATCAGGGTCGTCGGCTGCGATGAGTCCGGCGCGCCGGCGGAGACGATCGAACAGCACTTCCGTGAGCAGATCTTTCCGGTCCTGACGCCGCTGGCCGTCGGCGCCGGGCGCCCGTTCCCGTACATCTCAAACCTGTCGCTGAGCCTGATCGTGCGGTTGCGCGATCCCGACTCCGATCACGACGCGTTCGCCCGCGTGAAGGTGCCCAAGGAGGTACTGCCGAGGTTCGTCGAGATCGCCCGCGACACGTTCATCCCGCTCGAGGACATCATCGCCCGGCATCTGGACGCCCTGTTCCCGGGGATGCAGATCATGAGCCACGACCTGTTCCGGGTCACCCGCGACGCCGACTTCGAGGTCTCTGACGAGGCCGACGACCTGTTGCAGGCGGTTGAGGACGAGCTGCGCCGCCGGCGCTTCGGTGAGGTCGTGCGCCTCGAGGTGAGCGCCAGCATGGACCCTGCGCTGCGCAACCGGTTGATCGAGTGGCTCGACGTCGACGAGCTCCAGGTCTACGACGTCGACGGGCTGCTCGACCTCGGCGACCTCTGGCAGATCGCCGCAATCAAGGACCGGCCGGATCTCCGCTGGCCGGGCTGGACGCCGGTCACCCAGCCGGGCCTGGTCACCGCGCCCGGCGACGGCGATGCTCAACCCGACATGTTCGCGATGATGCGCGCCGGGGACGTGCTGGTCCACTATCCGTATCAGTCGTTCACCACCAGCGTCGAGCGGTTCGTCAAGCAGGCCGTCGACGACCCCAACGTGCTTGCGATCAAGATGACCGTGTATCGCACGTCTGACGATTCGGCGCTGGTCCCGTCACTGATCGCCGCCGCCGAGAAGGGCAAGCAGGCGGTCTGCCTGGTCGAGCTCAAGGCCCGCTTCGATGAGCGTCAGAACATCCACTGGTCCCGGGCGCTGAAGGAGGCGGGCGCCCACGTCGTCCATGGGATCCCCGGGCTGAAGACCCACGCCAAGGCGATCCTCGTCGTGCGTCGCGAGCGCGGCCGGGTGCGCCACTACGTGATGATCGGCACCGGCAACTTCCATGCCAAGAACGCGCGCCTGTACGAGGACTTCGGGTTCTTCACCACCGACGCCGAGATCGGCGAGGAGGTGGCCTATCTGTTCAACACGCTGACCGGCTACGGGCACCCCGAGCCCCAGCGCAAGACGCTGGTGGCGCCGACGTGGCTGCGCGAGCCGTTGATCGAGCAGATCGAGGCCACGGTGGCCGCGCACGAGGCGGGCGAGACCGTGCGGATCACGATGAAGATGAACTCGCTGGTCGACCAGCGGATCATCGAGGCGCTGTATCGCGCCTCTCGCGCCGGCGTTCCGATCCAGCTCAACGTGCGTGGAATCTGCTGCCTGCGGGCCGGGGTCCCGGGCGTCTCGGAGACGATCGAGGTGGTGTCGGTTGTCGGTCGCTTCCTCGAGCACTCGCGCATCTACTCCTTCCACCGCGGCGACGAGCACTTGTACTACATCGGCTCGGCCGATCTGATGCCGCGCAACCTGGACACGCGGGTCGAGCTGCTGACGCCGATCGAGCGGCCCGAGTTGCAAGCCGAGCTCGAGGACACGCTGCAGCGTTGCCTGCAGGACGACACCTACTGCTGGGACCTCGACGCCGACGGCGCCTGGAGCCGTCGCAGCGGCGCGACCCGCAGCGTTCACGGCGAGCTGATGGAGCGGACGCTGGCCTGGGCGGCCGCCAGCGCCGCCGGCTGACCGAGTCGCGTCGGCGCACGTAGGCTCCGCGGCGGTGCACAGCGAACTCCTGCTCGTGATCGTCGTCGTCGCGGCGCTGTCGTTCGACTTCACCAACGGCTTTCACGACACCGCCAACGTGGTCGCCTCGTCGATCTCGACCCGCGCGCTGGCCCCGCGCACGGCGATCGCCCTGGCCTCCGTGCTGAACTTCGTCGGTGCGTTCATCTCGCTGAAGGTCGCCGCCACGATCGCCACCGGGATCATCAATGCGGGCCAGGTCACCGAGACGATCGCCTTCGCGGGCCTGGTGGGCGCGATCGCATGGAACCTGATCACGTGGATGTTCGGGCTGCCGTCGAGCTCATCGCATGCGCTGATCGGTGGCGTGGTCGGTGCGATGCTGGCCGCGGTGGGTGGTTCCGGGGTCAAGGGCGGCGGGCTGATCACCAAGGTCGTGATCCCGGCGCTGATCGCTCCGCTGGCCGCATTCCTGATCGCCGGGGTGGCGATCATCGTCATCTACCGGGTCTTCGGCCGCCGCCGGCCGGGGCCGACGGCGCGCGGCTTTCGCCTTGCCCAGATTGTCACCAGCTCGGTCCTGTCGATCGCTCACGGCACCAACGACGCGCAGAAGACGATGGGCGTGATCACGCTGGCGCTGGTCGCTCACGGATCGCTGAGCCCGCATCACGTCCACGTCCCGGTGTGGGTGATCATCTGCTCAGCGACGGCAATCTCGCTGGGCACCTACGCCGGCGGCTGGCGGATCATCCGCACCGTCGGCAGCCGGATCATCCGGATGGACTCGGCCCAGGGGTTCGCCGCGCAGGGCGCCGGCGCGCTGGTGATCCTGCTCTCCTCCCATCTCGGCTATCCCCTGTCCTCCACCCACGTGATCTCGGGCGGGGTGATCGGCGCCGGGGCCGGCAAGCGCGTCTCGGCCGTGCGCTGGGGAGTGGCCGGCTCGATCGCCGCAGCATGGGTGATCACGCTGCCGATCGCGGGGCTGTTCGGGGCCGCCGCCTACGCGATTGCCGACGCGTTTGGCAGCGGCGCCGCCGGGCCCCTGGTGATGACCCTGGTGGCGCTGGCGATCCTCACCAGAGCGCTGGCGGCCCGCCGCCGTCGATGGGCGGGGGCCGCGAGCGTCTGAGGGTTATCGCGCGGTCCGGCGATCAGCCGCCGGTCTGCGCCTGCGCGGGCCGGTCGCCGAGCTTGACCTTGATCTGCTTGGCCTGGCCCTGGCGGTGGACCGTCATCGTGATCGTGGCGCCGGGCGCGAACGTGTCCAGCGTGGCGATCAGATCGTCGGTGGTGTTGACCGACTTGCCGTTGACCGCGGTGACCACGTCACCGGGCTGCAGCCCAGCGTCGCTCGCCGGCGTGTTGGCCTGCACCTGGCTGATCTGAGCGCCGCCGCCGGCGTCGTTCTTGAGCAGGATGCCGACGAACGGATGCTTGACCGGCGACCCGGCGATGATCGCGCTGGCGATCCGCTTGACCGTGTCCGAGGGGATCGCGAACCCGACTCCCGAGCTCGAGCCCTCGCCGCCGGCCGTCTGGTTGTTGGTCTCGATCTGGTCGTTGAGCCCCAGCACATGGGCTGAGGCGTCGAGCAGTGGGCCGCCGGAGTTGCCCGGGTTGATCGCCGCGTCGGTCTGGATCGCGTTGGGGATCGTGTAGTTGTTCGGCGCGGTGATCGAGCGGCCGGTCTGGCTGACGATGCCCGAGGTGGTCGTCTCGGGGAGGCTGAACGGGCTGCCGATCGCCACCACGGGATCGCCGACCTGCGCGCCCGCGGAGTCGGCCAGCGCGATCGGGTGGAGCTCTGACGCCGGGGCGTCGATGTGGATCACGCCCACGTCGGTCGAGGCGTCGGTCCCGAGCACCTTGGCCGGGTAGGACTTGCCGTCCTGAAGAGTCACCTTGACCGAGGTCGCGCTGGCGACGACGTGCTGGTCGGTAAGGATGTCGCCCTTGGTGTCATAGACGACACCCGCGCCCTCGGCCTCGCTCTTCTGCGCGCCGCTGCCGCTGCCACTGCCGCCGAACAGGCCCAGCGACGGATTCGAGCTGCTCGTGGTGACGATGATGTCGACTACGCCCGGGCTGGCGGACTTGTAGATCTGGTTGATGCTCATCCCGCTGCCGCTGCTGAACGCCGTCGGCTCGGCGTGGCTGGCGGGTTGCACGACGGTCGTCGTCACGTTGCGGGTTGAGCTGCTGTGCCCGCTGGCGATCACCAGCGCGATTATTCCCCCCGCGACGGCGCCGCCGATGATGGGAATCCATCGGCTGAGTTTGCGCATGGCTGTTTAGGTCTCTCCTGGCATTGAGGTCAGAGGTTGGTGCGTAGATCTATGGGACCACCCGCCCGTGTGAAACCGTTCAGAGTTCGACAAGAAGTCCGTAAGAGGAGGGTAGGGTGGGTCCTAAGCGGTCGCGCGGCAGACGTCGAGAATCTGACCTCAGGCCTGTTTGGCGGCGAGCGCCACGAAGTAATCGAGCGCTTCAGGATTGGCCAACGACTCCCGGGAGGCGGCCTCCTCGGGGGGGGTTCCGGTGAGGATGCGTTTCACCGGCACCTCGAGCACCTTGCCCGACAGCGTTCGGGGCACGGCCTCGATCTGGCGGATCTCATTGGGCACGTGGCGCGGCGAGCAGTCCTCGCGGACCCGTTTGCGGATCTCGGCGATCAGCTCGTCGGTGAGCGACGCGCCCTCGCGGAGCACCACGAACAGCGGCATCCAGCCGTCTGTGCCTGCGCGCGGCAGGTCTACGACCAGGGCGTCGGTCACGTCGCCGACGTCCAGCACCGCGCGGTAGATCTCGCTGGTCCCCATCCGCACGCCGCCGCGGTTGATCGTCGAGTCCGAGCGCCCGTAGATGATCGCCGTCCCCCGGGATGTGATCTCGATCCAGTCGCCGTGGCGCCAGACGCCCGGATACATATCAAAGTAGGACTCGCGCAGCCGCGAGCCGTCCTCGTCGCCCCAGAAGAAGATCGGCATCGTCGGCATCGGCTGGGTGATCACGAGCTCGCCGACCTCGTCGATCAGCTCCCCGCCGTCCGGGTCCCAGGCGTGCACGTCGGCTCCCAGGGAGCGCGCCTGCAGCTCGCCCAGGTAGACCGGCAGGGTCGGCACCCCGCCGACGAACGCGGTGCACATGTCCGTGCCGCCCGAGGTCGAGAACAGCCACGTGTCAGATCCGAGCTCGTCGTAGATCCAGGAGAAGCCCTCGGGCGAGAGCGGCGAGCCGGTGAACCCGACCCCCCGCAGCGCTGACAGATCGCGACCGGAGGCCGGCTTGACCTCGCCCTTCATGCACGCCGCGATGAACGCCGCGCTGGTCCCGAACGTCGTGATCTGGGCCTCGGCGGCGAGATCCCACAGCACGTCCAGCGACGGGTGGCCGGGGTTGCCGTCAAACAGCACGATCGAGGCGTCGGTCAGCAGCACGCCGACGAGGAAGTTCCACATCATCCAGCCTGTGGTGGAGAACCAGAACACGCGGTCGCCCGGCTGCGCGTCCATGTGCAGGTTCATCTTCTTGACCTGCTCGATCAGGATCCCGCCCTGGCCGTGCACGATCGGCTTGGGCAGCCCAGTGGTGCCCGAGCTGTAGAGCACCCACAGCGGATGGTCAAACGCCAGCGGGGCGAACGACAGCTCGGTGTCCTCGGGGCCGAGGAAGCCGTCCTCCCAGCCCGAGCCGTCCAGGTAGCCGAGCCGCACCACCTTGCTCAGCCCCGGGATCTCCGCGGCGACCCGCTCCACGATCGCCTCGCGGTCATGGTCCTTCCCCCCGTAGCGATAGCCGTCGACCGCCAGCAGCACCTTGGGCTCCACCTGGGCGAAGCGGTCGATCACGCTGCGAGCGCCGAACTCAGGCGCCGCCGAAGACCAGATCGCGCCGATCGACGCGCACGCCAGGAAGCTGGCGACGGTCTCGGGGATGTTCGGCATGTAAGCGACGACGCGGTCGCCCTGCCCGACCCCGAGCCCCCGCAGTCCGGCCGCCACGCGCGCGGTCTCGCACCGCAGCCGCCCCCACGTCCACTCACCGAGCTGCGGACGGACCTCGGACTGATGCGCGATCGCCACCGCGTCGTCGTCCTTGCCGCGGAACACGTGCTCGGCGAAGGAGATCGTGGAGTCCGGGAACCATTGCGCGCCCGGCATCGAGCGGTCGCCGAGGACCACGTCGCCCCCGGTGCAGAAGTGCACGTCGAAGAACTCCACGATCGAGGACCAGAAGCCCTCTAGGTCATCCACCGACCACGCCCAGAGCTGCTCGTAAGACGCGAACTCCAGGCCGCGGCGCTCAGACAGCCAGGACCGGTAACGCGTGAGCGTGGTGCGCTGCACCGCCTCGGGGGACGGCTCCCACAGCAGCTTTGGCTTCTCGCTCATCTCAGCTCAGAGTATGAGACATAGACTCTCGCCGGTGCCGCCCGACATCACGCTGGTCGCACCGTTCGCCGGGACGGTCGTCTCAGTTCCCCACACCGTGCGGCAACCGGTGCGGGCGGGCGCTCCCGTCGCCGTGATCGAGGCGATGAAGATGGAGCACGAGGTGATCGCCGAGCACGACGCGACGGTCACGCGCGTCGCGGTGGCGGTGGGCGAGACCGTCGCCGCAGGTCAGGCGCTGGTGACGATCGCCCCCACGGACGGCGTGAGCGTGCCACGCGCGCCCAGCGCGCAACCGCCGGAACAGGCCCGAGACGATCTGCACCGCGTCCGGGAGCGTCACGCGGTCGGCCTTGATCCCGCGCGCCCCGATGCCGTCGCCCAGCGCCACGACCTCGGCCGCCGCACCGCCCGCGAGAACCTCGCCGAACTGCTGGACGCCGGCAGCTTCGTCGAGTACGGGCCGCTGATGTTCGCCGCCCAGGAGCAGCGGCGCCCCCGCCAGGAGCTGATCGAGCGCACCCCGGCTGACGGTCTGATCGGCGGCGTCGGGGCGATCGACGGCGACCGCTGCGTGGCGATGTCCTATGACTACACCGTCCTCGCCGGCACCCAGGGGATGTGCAACCACGCCAAGAAAGACCGCCTGTTCGAGCTCGCGCAGCGCCGCCGGCTGCCAGTCGTGTTGTTCGCCGAGGGCGGCGGCGGGCGACCGGGCGACGTCGACATGCCGATCATCGCCGGATTGGATTGCCGCGCGTTCCAATACTTCGCTCAGCTCAGCGGGCTGGTGCCGCTGGTCGGCATCGGCTCGGGTTACTGCTTCGCCGGCAACGCGGCGCTGCTGGGGTGCTGCGACGTGGTGATCGCCACCGAGGGTTCCTCGATCGGAATGGGCGGCCCGGCGATGATCGAGGGGGGCGGCCTGGGCCGGTTCGCGCCCCAGGACGTGGGACCCGTCGACGTCCAGTACACCAACGGCGTCGTCGACCTGCGCGTCGCCGACGACGCGGATGCGGTCGCCGTCGCGAAGCGCTACCTGAGCTACTTTCGCCGCACCCCGCCCGAGGCCGCAGCGGTTGCACCGGCGCGCGATCAGACGCAGCTGCGCGACCTGATCCCCGCCAACCGCAAGCGCGTCTACGCGATCCGCGACGTGATCGAGGCGCTGCTTGACGATGTGCTTGAGCTGCGCGCTGGGTTCGGCGCCGGCATCGTGACCGCGCTCGCCCGGTGTGACGGCCGGCCGCTGGGCGTGATCGCCAACGACCCCACGCACCTCGGCGGCGCGATCGACGCCCCCGGCGCCGACAAGGCCGCCCGCTTCATGCAGCTGTGCGACGCCTTCGGCCTGCCGCTGCTGTTCCTGGCCGACACCCCGGGCTTCATGGTCGGCCCCGACGCCGAGCGCACGGCAACCGTCCGGCACTTCAGCCGCATGTTCGTGACCGGCGCCAACCTGCAAGTGCCAACCGGCACGGTGGTGCTGCGCAAGTGCTACGGGCTCGGCGCCCAGGCGATGGCGGCCGGCAGCTTCAAGGCGCCGCTGTTCACCGTCGGCTGGCCGACCGCGGAGTTCGGCGCGATGGGACTGGAGGGAGCGGTGAAGCTGGGGCTGCGGCGCGAGCTGGAGGCGATCGCGGGCCCGGGGGAGCGCGAGTCGGCCTACGACGCCGCCGTCGCCGCCGCCTACGAGCGCGGTCGCGGGCTCAGCATGGCGTCTTACTTCGAGATCGACGACGTGATCGACCCGGCCGATACCCGACGCTGGATCGCCACCCTGTTCGACGATGGGACGCCCCACTGGTCTGAGCGTGCGGGCAAGCGCCGCCCCAACATCGACGCCTGGTGACCGGCCGAGGCTTTGCCCCCCGGGTCGGGAGCGCGCTGGTGGTCGGTCTCGGTTTTGGTTGGTGATTGCGTCGAGGACGGCACGGGGGGGTGGTCGCGTTTTGCTTGTGCGTCGCGGCGAGGACGATCGCGTTTCTTGGGCGGGTTGACCGCGAGCAGACCAGATCCGCGGCGCCGACGTTGATGACATCCCGCGTCCGGGCTGGCAGCGTCTGAGCGCTGCGATGCGTCTCGCTCCGGGCCGCGGGTGGGGTGCCGGTCAGTCTGTGCAGGGTCGGTCGTGGTTCGTTGGTGACCAACCGCGGAGCGGGTAAGCAGGCCGTGCTCAGTGCGACAAATCTCGGTTCGTCGCGGAGATTTGTCCCCAACCGCGCGTCCCGCCTGCATTTGGCGACAAATCCGCGGAGGGGTATCTCGATTTGTCACACCGAGCATGAAAAATAGGTCAGCAGCCGGAGGGTTGCGCGTCCTCGGCGTCGGGACCAGGCTCGCTCCGCGCCGCGCGTCACCACGAGGATTTCCCGAGCGGTTACCCCCAAGGGCCCCAGGATCGGCGGCCGGAGCCAACGACACCCGTCAACGACACACCGACCGCAGCGCCAATCCGCGGGATAGCAACCCCGTCAGCAGCAAAGCGCACAACCACCCCACCACAAACCACAACTTATCTACAAGACACCACGCTAGTTGCAGCGCGCGCAGGCGCCGTGCAGCAGCACTTCGTGGCTCTCGATGCGCACACCGAGGCGGTCCGAGATCCTGGCGATCGCGCGCTCCAGGCCGGGATCGTCAAACGCCACCAGCGCGCCACAGCCCCCGCACACCAGATGATGGTGGTGGTCGCCGCTGGGCAGCAGCGGCTCGAACCGAGCCAGCCCCTCCCCCACGACGACGCGCTCGGCGAGCCCGTGCTCGACGAGCAGGTCGAGCACGCGGTAGATGCTCGCCCGTGACGGCGCTGCGCCGCTGGCGCGCAGGCGGTCTTCGATCTCGACCGCGCTCAGCGCACACGACTGCGAGCCCAGCATCTCGACGATCCGCTCCCGGGCCCCGCCCCGCTTCAGACCGGCGACGGCGAGCACGTCGTGGACGTAGTCAGCCCAATGCAGTGCCATGGGTGCAAGCGTAGCGTCTCGTCCCCAAAACAAGAATGAGAATCAGTCTTATTCTTGATATGCTGGCCCCCGCATGAGCCGCCGGCGTCCATCCATCGTCCGCACGCTCCCGCCGCTCCCCGCGCCCCCCACGTTCCCGTCCCTGCGGTCGCTCGCCGCGCTCGCCGCCGTCGCCCTGTTCGCCGCGGCCGGCTGCGGCGGGGCCGGCGCGACGACTCCCGGCGGCGGCGTCCGGGTCGTCGCAGCCGAGAACCTCTGGGGCAGCATCGCGCGCCAGATCGGGGGCGCCCACGCCGACGTGCAGAGCATCATCGTCAATCCGGCCCAGGACCCCCACAGCTACGAGCCGACCAGCAGCGACGCGCGCGCGATCGCCACCGCGCAGCTGGCGATCGTCAACGGCGTTGACTATGACCCATGGGCGCCCCAGCTGCTGGCCGCCGATCCGGTCGACGGCCGCGTCACCCTGACCGTCGGCTCGCTGCTGCACCTGCACGACGGCGACAACCCCCACCGCTGGTATGACCCGACGGACGTGCTGCAGACCGCCGCCGCGATCGCGTCTGACCTCGAGCGCTCAGATCCCAGGCACCGGGCGTACTTCGCCCGGCGCCTGCGGCAGTTTGAGACGACCGGCCTGAGCACATATCACCACCTGATCGCCGGGATCCGCACGCGTTACGCCGGCGTCCCGGTGGGGGCCTCGGAGAGCATCTTCGCGCTGCAGGCACCGGCACTCGGCCTCAGGCTGATCACCCCGTACAGCTTCATGAAGGCGGTCAGCGAGGGGGCCGAGATCACGGCCCACGACATCGCCACCACCGAAGGCCAGCTGAGCAGCCGCGCGATCAAGGTCTGGGTGTACAACTCCCAGAACGTGACCCCGGAGATCCAGCGCCTGAACGGCCTGGCCCGCGCTCACCGGATCCCCATCGCCACCGTCACCGAGACGCTCTCCCCGGCCAGCGACAGCTTCCAGCAATGGCAGGCGAGTCAGCTGCGGGGGCTCGAGGCCGCGCTGCACCAGGCGACTGGGAGATGACCGCCACCCCCGACGCGCCGGCAGCTCCGGTCGACCCCACCCGCGCCCCGGCGGCGGTGCGCCTCAGCGGGGCAAGCGTCGCCCTCGCGGGCCGCGAGATCCTCTCCAACGTCTCGCTGACGATCGCGCCGGGGGAGTTTGTCGCCGTGCTCGGCTCCAACGGCGCCGGAAAATCGACGCTGATGAAGGCGATCCTCGGGCTTGTCCCGCTGACCGGCGGCGAGGTCAGCGTGCTCGGCCGGCCCCCGCGGCGCTCGCGCAGCGAGGTCGGCTACCTGCCCCAGCGCCAGGGGTTTGACCGCTCCACCCGGGTGCGCGGCTCAGACCTCGTGCAGCTCGGGCTTGACGGCGCCCGCTGGGGCGTGCCGCTGGCGCTGACCCCGACCGCCCGCCGGCGTCGCGCGCGGGAGCGCGAGCAGGTCCACGAGGTGATCGAGCTGGTCGGCGCCACGGCCTACGCCGGGCGCCCGATCGGCGAGCTCTCCGGCGGCGAGCAGCAGCGGCTGTTGATCGCCGCCGCCCTGGTCCGCCGCCCGCGACTGCTGATCCTCGACGAGCCGCTGGACAGCCTCGACCTGCCCAACCAGGCGGCGGTCGCTGACCTCGTGCGCCGGATCGCCTCCGAGCAGGGGGTCGCGGTGCTGCTCGTCGCCCACGATGTCAACCCGCTGCTCACCTACCTGGACCGGGTCGTCTACCTGGCGGCCGGTCAGGCGCTGAGCGGCGCGGTGCCGGACGTGATCAGCACCGAGCAGTTGAGTGCGCTGTACGGCGCGCACGTCGAGGTGCTGCACACCACCGATGGCCGACTGGTCGTCGTCGGCCAGCCCGAGGCGCCCCACCATCACGGCCATCGCCACGGGTGAACGATGAACCCGCGCTTCTCCGCCAACCCGATCGACGACTTCAATCAGCTGACGTCGTTCCCGTTCATGGTCAACGCGCTGGAGGCCGGGACGATCGTCGCCGTGCTCGCCGCCGTCGTCGGCTCCTACGTCGTCCTGCGCCGCCAGACGTTCGCCTCCCACACACTCTCGGTGATGGCGTTTCCGGGCGCCGCCGGGGCCGCGCTGGCCGGCCTGCCGGTCGCGCTGGGCTATTACGTCGCCTGCGCGGCGGCGGCGCTGACGCTCGGACGCGCCGGCACGAGCGGACGCCACGGGCGCGCGGTCGAGTCCGCGGCGATCGGCACCGTGCAGACGGTCGGGCTGGCGGCCGGCTTCCTGTTCCTATCGCTGAACCGATCGATCCTCGACGGCCCCGAGACGCTGCTGTTCGGCACCTTCCTCGGGATCACGCGTGACCAGGTGCTCGTCCTGCTGACGGTCACGGCCGCCTCGCTGGCGGCACTGACCGTGCTGGCCCGGCCGCTGCTGTTCGCGTCCGTCGACCGTGACGTGGCCGGCGCCAGCGGCGTGCCGGTGCGGCTGCTCGACGCGGCGTTCCTGCTGATCCTCGGGCTCGCGATCGCCGCGGTCAGCCAGCTGACGGGGGCACTGCTGGTGTTCGCGCTGCTCGTTGCCCCGGCGGCCAGCGCTCAGCTGATCACGATGCGCCCGTTGGCGGGCCTCTGCCTGAGCGTGGCCCTGGGCCTGCTCGTTACCTGGGTCGGGCTCACAATCGCCTACTTCACGATCTACCCGGTCGGCTTCTGCGTGACCACGCTGGCGTTCGCGATCTATCTCGTCACCCGCATCGCCCGGCACTGATGTTCGCCCACGAGTTCGTCCGCAACGCGTGGCTGGCGGGAACGTTCGTCGCGCTGGCCTGCGGCACGATCGGATGGTTCACGGTGATGCGCGCGCAGGTGTTCGCCGGCGATGCCCTCAGCCATGTGGCGTTCGTCGGCGCGATCGCAGCGGCCACGGTGGGGATCGACGAGCGCATCGGACTGTTCGCACTGACGCTGCTGCTGGCCGGCGCGATGGGCCTTTTGGGCCGTCGCGCACAGGCCGACGACGTGACGATCGGGACCGCGTTCGCCTGGATCCTGGGGATCGGCGTGCTACTGTTGACGCTGCTGGCCTCCAGCGCCGCGGGCGCCAGCGGCGTGATCACCGCCACCACGCTATTCGGCTCGATCTACACGCTGGGCCCCGGCACGGCCGCGATCGCCGCCGGTGTCGGCCTGCTGCTGACCCTCGTGATCCTGGGGATCGCGCGGCCCCTGCTGCTGAGCACGATCGACGGCGAACTGGCCGCCCAGCGCGGAGTTCCGGTGCGTGCGCTGGGCCTGGTCTTCCTGGCCGTACTGGCGCTCGTCACCGCCCAGGCCACGCAGGCGGTCGGTGCGCTGCTGCTGCTTGGCCTGATCGCCGCCCCGGCGGGCGCCGCCGGGGCGCTGACCGCGCGACCGTATCTCGGCCTGGCGCTGTCGGGCGCGATCGCGGTGGCGGCGACGTGGTCAGGGCTCGTGCTCAGCTACGTGGTCGCTCCGCTGCCGGCCAGCACCGCGATCATCGGCGTGGCCGCGACGGCGTACGCGATCGCCCAGCTGACGCGACGCGGACAACACGTCCGCGCGACCGCTGCCAACAGCTCCCTCGAGACGCGTTAGCGGCAGCGGCGCGCGGCGCGCGCGCAGCTACCCCGAGGTCCGGCGGGCTTGCCCGAGCAGAACTCGCCGCTCGGGCTGCCGCCGGCACCCCAGGGTGCGGGCACGATGGCCCGCAGGCGACGAGGCGCACATCCGTCGCCGTCGCTCGGTGCCGCAAGACGCTGCGCTCGACAGGGCGCGGGGATGCCGCTGTCAAACGAACCATCGCCTCGCATTGGATCACACCGGCGCGACATGCGATCAGGGTAAGCCGGGAACCGTCAGCTCTCCGTAAGCCAAGGCTGAGGATTTGCTCAAGGCCTCGCAGCGGTCAGGAGCCGGCGGGCAGCGCCTCGTGGCCGGGCCGCACGACTCGACGGCCGCGCTGGCCGGGCAGCTCGACGCGCACCACGAGGCCACCGGACGCGGGTGCTGTGAGGACCACCGAACCGCCCTGGGCCTCGGCCACCGAGCGCACGATCGACAGACCCAGGCCGAAGCCGGACCCCGATCGCGTCAGACGCCGGAACGGCTCGGTCAGCTCCTGGACGGTGGCCTGATGCAGCGGCGGTCCGCCGTTGGCCACAACGAGGTGCACGCGGCAGTCGCGCACCCTCGTCTGCACCGAGAGGACGCCGCCGGGCTGGTTATGGTGGATGCCGTTGTCCAGCAGGTTGGCGATCAGCCGCTCGAGCAGTCCGGGGTCGGCATCGGTCCACGCCGGACGCAGATCGGTGCTGACCTCGACGTGGGCCTCGTCGGCCCGCGCGCGCAGATCGGTGACACAGTCCCCGACCAGCGCGGCGACGTCGACGGGCTCCTCATGCCCGGTGGTCGCCTCGCTGCGCGCCAGCAGCAGCAGGCTGGAGATCAGACGCTCGCAGCGATCGACCGTCTCCCGGATCGCCTCGCCCATCGCGCGCAGCTCGCCGGTGCTGGCGTCGGGATCGGCGAGCGCAACGTCGACCTCGGTGCGCATGATCGCCAGTGGCGTGCGCAACTCATGCGAGGCGTTGGCGACGAAGTGCCGCTGGCTGGCGAACGCGCCGTCAAGGCGAGTGAGCATCCCGTCGAACGTGTCGGCCAGCTCGCGCAGCTCGTCGGCGGGCCCCGAGAGCGCGATTCGCTCGCCGAGGTTCTCGCCCGAGACCCGCCGGGCGGTGGCGGTGATCGCCCGCAGCGGGGCCAGGGCGCGGCCGGCCAGCAGCCAGCCGGTGACCACCGAGATCACGGTCATCGCCAACAGCGCTCCGATGTACTCGAACAGCAGGCGGTGCAGCGCACCGGAGAGGATCTGCTGCTCGACGACATGGACCAGCTTCGCCTGGGGGGAGCCGGCCGGGAACCCGAGCGCCCCGCGGACCACCGGATGCAGCCCGTGGCGCTCCAGCGCGGCGCGCAGGCTCTGGCGGGAGCGCAGGTTGCTGCGCACCAGCAGATACCCAATCGTCAGCAGCGCCGCCCCACTGATAAGGTAGACGGTCGTGTAGAGCGCGGTCAGGCGGAAACGGATCGTCCGCGCGGGAGCGCCCAGGTTCCAGCGGCGGCGTGGCATCAGCAGCTGAGGCGGGCGCTCAGGCGCCCCGGGAGGGTGTGATGCGCGCCATCCCGAGAGCTTACGGGCTCGAGATTTCAGACCATCCGGTAGCCGACGCCGATCACCGTCTGCACGACCGCCGGCTCGCCGAGCTTGCGACGGAGGGTCATGATCGTCATCCGCACGACGTTGGTGAACGGGTCGGTGTGCTCGTCCCATACCCGCTCCAGCAGCTGCTCGGCCGAGACCGTCGCCCCTTCGGCGCCCATCAGAGCCTCCAGCACGGCGAACTCCTTGCGCGCCAGTTCCAGCTCCTGGCCGCCGCGGGTCAGCCGGCGGCGCGCCGGATCGAGCTCCAGATCGCCGTGGTGCAGCACCGGCGGCCGGCTGGGCAGGGCCCGCCGCGCGAGCGCATGGATCCGGGCCACCAGCTCGGCGAAGCGAAACGGCTTGGCCAGATAATCGTCGGCGCCGACGGATAGGCCCTCGATCAAGTCCTCCAGAGCCCCGGCGGCCGTGAGCATCAGGATGCCCGTCTCCGGGCGTTCGCCGCGAACCGTGCGACAGACATCGTCGCCGTGCAGCCCAGGCAGGTCGCGATCGAGCACCAGCACGTCGTAGCGCACGACCCGGGTCTTGGCCAGCGCCTGGTCGCCATCGGGCGCCAGATCGACCGCCATGCCCTGACGGCGCAGCCCGCGCGCGATCGCGTCGGCCAGGCGCAGCTCGTCTTCGGCGATCAACACCCTCACGCAGATGAGGATGACCATCGCTTCGTAAGGACTCCATAAGAGCGACGCGATCATGACATGAAACGACGTCACAACAGATCGTGATATCGTCCTGCGGGTCGATGACCGCCCCGCGCAACATCGCCGAGCGCAGCATGGCCGTGGGGCTGCGCGCGCTCAATCGCGTCGCCTCCTCGGACGCGATCGATCGCCTCGGCTTGCGTGATCCCACCGTCCGTCTGCTGCACGGCGCGAGCCGGACGGGCGCGCGCACCGCCGCGACCGCGGGGCGCACGTTCTCCGCCGCCCAGCGCCTATCGCATCCCGCGCGCCAGCCTCGATCCCGGCGCAACGATCTGTTCGATTTGAACCCCTCTGACGAGCAGCGGCTGCTGCGCGACTCGGTCCGCGAGTTCGCGCTGGACCAGCTGCGTCCCGTGGCCGACGCGGCCGATCGGGCCTGCGCCACGCCGCCCGCGCTGCTGGCCCAGGCCAACGAGCTCGGGCTGACGATGGTCGGGGTGCCCGAGGAGCTGGGCGGCGCGGTGCAGCAGCGCTCGGCGACCACCACCGTGCTGATGGGCGAGGCGCTGGCGCGCGGTGACATGGGAATCGCCGTCGCCTGCCTGGCGCCCGCTGGAGTGTCGACCGCGCTCAGCCTGTGGGGCGATGCCCAGCAGCAGGCAACCTACCTGCCGCCGTTCGTCGGCGACGACGTGCCGTCGGCGGCGCTGGCCGTGATCGAGCCCCAGCCGCTGTTCGATCCCTTTCAGCTGCATACCCGGGCCCGCCCGGCCAACGGCGGCTACACGCTCACCGGCGTCAAGGCGCTCGTCGCGCGCGCGGGCGACGCCGAGCTGTTCGTGATCGCCGCCGAGCTCGAAAATCACGGCCCGTCCCTGTTTGTCGTCGAGTCCAGCACCCCCGGGATCACGGTGGCGCCCGACCCCGGGATGGGGATCCGTGCCGCCGCCACCGCCCGTCTGACCCTGGACGACGTCCAGCTTCCAGCCACCGCGCTGCTGGGCGGCGGCGAGCGCGAGGCGTACACCGAATGCATTGCGCTCGGGCGCCTGGCCTGGTGCGCGCTCGCCGTCGGTACCGGACAGGCGACGCTCGAGTACGTCAGCGATTACGTCAAGGAGCGCAAGGCGTTCGGCGAGCCGATCGCCAATCGCCAGGCCGTCGCCTTCACCGTCGCCAACATTGCGATCGAGCTCGACGGGCTGCGCCTGGCCACGTATCGCGCCGCCGGGCGCGTGGACCAGGGGCTTCCGTTCTCACGCGAGGTCGCGCTGGCCCGTCGCCTGTGTGCCGACCGGGTGATGCAGATTGGCTCTGACGGCGTGCAGATGCTGGGCGGGCACGGGTTCGTCAGGGAGCACCCGGTCGAGCGCTGGTATCGCGACCTGCGCGCCGCCGGACTGATGGAGGGGACGCTGCTCGTCTGATGATCAACCTCGAGCTTCCCCAGAAATTCGACGTCCTGGTGACGCAGTCGCGCCAGGTCGCGACCGAGATCTTTCGCCCTAACTCGCGCAAGTACGACACCGCCGAGCACGAGTACCCCAAGGAGCTGGACATGCTCGCGGCGTTGATCGATGGCATGAACGAGTCGGGCGCCCTCGCCGGCGCCGGCGCCGGGACGGTCGGCGGCGGCCCCAACGGCTCCAACAACGCCGTGACGAAGCAGAAGCACGACGGCGGCAACCGCAACGGCTCCAACATGGCGAGCCTGCTGGGCCTGATCGAGCTGTGCTGGGGCGACGTCGGGCTGCTGCTGGCGATGCCCCGTCAGGGACTCGGTCAGGCGGCGATCGCGGCCGTCGCCAACGAGGAGCAGCTCAAGCGCTTCGGGGGTAAGTGGGCCGCGATGGCGATCACCGAACCCGAGGCCGGCTCAGACTCGGCGGCGATCCGCACCACCGCCAAAATCGATCCTGCCCACCCCGACGAGTACGTGCTCAACGGCGAGAAGATCTACGTCACCTCCGGGGACCGCGCCGAGCTGATCGTCGTGTGGGCGACGCTCGACCGGTCCCAGGGGCGCGCGGCGATCAAATCCTTCGTGGTGCAGCGCGACAATCCGGGCCTGAAGCTCGACCGGCTGGAGCACAAGCTCGGGATCCGAGCCTCGGACACCGCCAACTTCTTGCTTACCGACTGTCGCGTCCCCAAGGAGAACCTGCTCGGCGATGCCGAGATCGCGCTCAAGGGCGGCTTCTCCGGCGTCATGCAGACGTTGGACAACACCCGCCCGCTGGTCGCCGGGATGGCCGTCGGCGTCGCCCGCGCCTGCTTGGAGAGCACGCGCGAGCATCTGACGCAGGCGGGGATCGAGATCGACTACGACGCACCGACGTTCCGTCAGAGCGCCGCCGCCGCCGAGTTCATCGCGATGGAGGCCGACTGGGAGGCGGCTCGCCTGCTGACCCTGCAGGCCGCCTGGATGGCCGACAACCAGCAGCCCAATTCCCTGCAGGCCTCGATGGCGAAGGCCAAGGCGGGCCGGATGGGCACCGATGTGGCGCTGCGCTGCGTGGCCCTGTGCGGCGCGACCGGCTACGCCGAGGGCGAGCTGCTGGAGAAATGGGCCCGCGACGCCAAGATCCTCGACCTGTTCGAAGGCACGCAGCAGATCCAGCTGCTGATCGTGGCGCGCCAGCTGCTGGGCAAGAGCTCGGCCGAGCTCAAGTAACCGGCCCGGGCCGCCCCACTCGCTCGGCCTCGCGTCGCAGCACATCCCACGCCTGACGGACGTCGGCCTCGGTCGTGGTCAGCTGCCCGACGGCCAGCCGCAGCACGTAGCGACCGGCCAGCGCCGCGTGGGAGATGAACATCTCGCCGCCGGCGTTTACCCGCTCCAGCAGCTCCCGGTTGACGTCGTCGCCGCCCGGCGCGCGGAAGCACACCAGCGAGAAGTGTCGCGGCGCGCACACCTCCCACCCCGGCTCCTGCTCAACCCAGCGCTCGAACTGCGCCGCCAGCGCCACCCCGCTGCGCACGTGGGCTTGCAGGCCGCTGCGACCGTGGCAGCGCAGCACCGCCCACAGCTTCAGCGCCCGGAAGCGGCGCCCGAGTGCTGGGCCGTACTCGCTCAGCGACAGCGCGTCTTCGGCGTCGGGCGTGCGCAGGTACTCCGGCACCAGGCTGAACGCCACGCGCAGGTCCTCAGGACGCCGGGTCCACAGCAGCGAGCAGTCCATCGGCGTGAGCATCCACTTGTGGGCGTTGACGACGACCGAGTCGGCGCGGGCCACGCCGGTAAACGCCCAGCGGTGCTCGGGGCACACCATCGCGGTGCCGGCGTAGGCCGCATCGACGTGCAGCCAGGTGCCAGCGGCGGCGCACGCGTCGGCGATCTCAGGCACCGGATCGACCGCGGCGCACGCGGTGGTGCCGACGGTGGCGACGACGATCGCGACCTCGTGAAGGTCCCCGAGCTCGTCGATGCGCAGGCGGAACTCCGCGTCCGTCGCCACCTTACGCAGCCGCAGGCTCAGCATCCGGGCGGCCTTGTCGACCGCCGAGTGGGTGTGCTCCGAGCACACGATCAGGTCGCGGCCGGTCGCCTCGCGCGCGGCGATGATCGCCGCCAGCGTCGCGGTCGAGGCGGTGTCCTCGATGTGCCCGTGCCAGCCGTCGGGCAGGCCCAGCAGCTTGGCAACCCACTCCAGCACGAGCTGCTCGAGCTCGGTGGCCGCCGGCGCGGTGCGCCACAGGAAGCCCACCGAGTTCAGGGTCGCGGCCAGCATCTCGGCGAGGATCCCGGGCGGTGAGGCCGAGGTGGCGAAGTACGCGAAGTAGCGTGGGTGCTGCCAGTGCGTAACCCCGGGCAGCAGCACCTCGTCGAGGTCGCGCAGCACGGCCGCGAACGGCTCGGGATCCTCCGGCGCCTGGGCCGGCAGCCGCGCCCGGATCTCCCCCGGCCGGACCTGGGCGAGGACCGGCAGCTCGCCCACCCGCTCGAGGTAGTCCGCCGCCCAGTCGATCGCGGCACGCCCGTCGGCCCGGAAGTCGCTCACGCCGCCGGCACGGTGCGAAAACCGATCCCCGCCGCCGTCAGCCGGTCGATCAGCGCCTGCCCCATTGCGACCGCCGTCGTCAGCTGACCGGCCCGCTCGGGGAGCTCGTCATGGGCCAGGCACAGCGCCGACTCCGCGAGCATCTTCGACGTCTCGCCGTAGCCGGGGTCGCCGCCGCTGACCTCGCACACCACCCGCGCTCCACTCTCCGACGTTCCGGCGAACCGAACCGTGAACCACGCCTGCTCCCGCTGCTGCGCGGTCGGCCCGTCGCCGGGACTGCGGAGTTTCAGCAGCGCGCGGCGGGCCGGGGGCAGCTGAGAGAGCGCGACCAGCGTGCCGGCTCCCGCGGCCAGGCCACCCAATGCCGCCAGGCGCTTGGCCACGATGTAATGGCCGTAGCGGAAATCGGGGCCGTAGCGCGGCAGCGCCGCCGCCGAGCGCAGGACCACCACCGGGTCGATCGTCGGCACCGGCAGGATCCAGCCGCCGGCGGTATCGTCGTAGCGCGGCCGTCCGGTGAGGCCGCGGATCCGGCGACCGTGGGGGCGTGGCTCCAGCCGGCGGCGCTGCGCGGCCACCTGGCGACTCTGGCGCACCCGGCCCATGATGTTGATCGCCGAGTGATACGTGCCGCCGGAGAACGTGCCGCCGGCGCGGACGAAGCCCTCGACCTTCAGTGGTTCGTCCTGCGGCAGCCGCCCGACCGTGAACAGCACGCCCAGGTCGTGGGGGATCGAGTCAAGGCCACAGGAGTGCACGAGCCGCGCCCCGGTGCGCTGCGCCTGGTCGTGGTAGCGCAGCCACATCAGGTCGACGAACTCGGGCTCGCCGGTCAAATCGACATAGTCGGTGCCGGCAGCCGCGCACGCCGCGACCAACGGCTCACCGTGGTGCAGGTAGGGCCCGACGGTCGGGATCACGACCCGGCTGGACTGCGCGACCCTGCGGATCGACGCCGGATCGGTCACGTCGGCGATCAGCAGGTCCAGCTCGCCGGCGGCGTGATCGAGCCCCGCCAGGCGGGCCCGGACCGCCTCGAGCCGCTCGCGGTCGCGCCCGGCCAGCGCCCACCGCGTCCCGCCACCGATCACCTGGGCGCGGGCCAGATACTCGGCGGTCAGCCCGCCGGTGAACCCGGTGGCGCCGAACAGGACGATGTCGTACTCGTGCTCAGCCATCGGACGCGATCAGCTTGGCCAGCCGCATCGCCTCGTCGAGCTCGACGCCCGCGCGCGCGGCCAGCCAGCACGCGACCGGCGCCGCGATCCGCTCGGAGGAGTGCGCCGCCTCGCCGGCGAGATCGAGCACCGCATCGAGCTCCTCCGCGGTCGGCGCGGCGACGCCGAGCTGGTCGGCATAGGCGGCGAGCCAGTCGGCGGCGTTCAGCGGCTGGCAGCCTATCCGCATCGTGCGCCGCGCAGGCGCACCCCGCCGGCCGCTGACAAGATCCGGTGCGCCGCAACGACACACGGAACGAAAGGCAGTGGATGACAATCCTCAACGACAAGGTGGCGATCGTCACCGGCTCGGCGCGCGGGATCGGCCGCGCCACCGCCGAGCTGCTCTGCGCCCAGGGGGCCAGGGTGCTGATCAACGACCTGGACGGCGACGTCGCGCAGCAGACTTCGCGGGAGATCGAGGGCGAGACGCTCGTCTTCGCAGGTGACCTGACCAAGCCGAGGGTGCCCGACCAGCTCGTGGAGAGGGTGATCGCGGAGTGGGGCAAGGTCGACATCCTCGTCAACAACGCCGGCTACACACTCGACGCGCCGATCCACAAGCTGAGCGACGACCAGTTTCAGCGCATGCTCGACATACACACCGTCGTCCCGTTCCGGATGTGCCGAGCGGTCGCTCCGCACATGCGCGAGCCCGCCAAGGCCGAGCGTGAGCAGGGCGTCGAGGTGTTCCGCAAGATCGTCAACGTGTCCTCGATCTCCGGGACGATGGGCAATGCCGGCCAGGCCAACTACGCGTCGGGCAAGTCCGGCGTGGTCGGGCTGACCAAGACGCTGGCCAAGGAATGGGGGCAGTTCAAGATCAACGTCAACGCGGTGGCGTTCGGCTACATCGAGACCCGGCTGACGGCCGACAAGGACGAGTCCAACACGATCGAGATCGACGGTGAGAAGGTCCAGCTGGGAATCCCCTCGCAGCTGCGCCAGATGGCCCCGATGTTGATCCCGTTTGGGCGCCCCGGCACCCCCGCCGAGGCCGCCGGCGGCGTGTTCCTGCTCTGCACCCCGTGGGCCAACTACATCCACGGCCAGGTGCTCAGCATCACCGGCGGACAGTTCGGCGGGATGACGTCCTGAGCGGGCCCGGCAAGGCCGTGCGGGGGCCTTATCCGGGCAGCGCGTCCGGGTCGCCGCTGTCCAGCCGCGCCCGGCGCTGCAGCTCGTACAGGTCGTCGCGGTTGCGGACGTACTGGCGTGAGGCGTCGACCTCGGGCTGGTGATCCCAGGGCGTGTAGTGACCTCGCCGCAGGGCGGCCGAGACCAAGCGGCGCTCGCGCTGGCTGACTCGCACCCGGCGGTCGACGTCGGCCAGATCCAGCCGCGCCGCCAGCTGGTCGCGTAGCCCGGTTACCAGTTCGGCCTCGCCGCTGCGGTCCTCCAGCTCGAGTGGATCGGCGGCCAGGTCATAGCGCAGGTCGGGATCCTCGAGCGAGACGATCAACTTGGCCGCTCCCCAGCGGATCATCGCCGACGGCGCCTGCACCCCTTCGGCGTGGTATTCGGAGATCACCGGCCGCCCGCCCGGGCGCAGCAGGCTGCGGGCGGGTGCGTTGGTGACGCCGTCGTCGAGCCCGGCGAGCTCGAGCAGGGTCGGGGCCACGTCGACCAGCGACACCGGCTCAGACACCCTGGACCCAGCGCCGTGGGGTCGGCGCAGGATCAGCGGCACGCGAGCCGACTGTTCCAGAAACGACATCTTGTACCAGAGCCCGCGCTCCCCCAGCATCTCTCCGTGATCGGCGCAGAACAGCACCGTCGTGCGTTCGTCCAGGCCCGTCACGCGCAGCGCCCCGAGCACTTCACCGACGCGCTCGTCGAGGTAGCTCACCGCCGCGAAGTAGCCGTGGCGAGCCCGCCGGATCTGCTCGGGGCTCAGCCCGGCCTCGTCGACCCGGCACATCGCACGCAGCCGGCGGCTGTGCGGATCGGCCTGGCGCAGCGCGAGCGACGGGACGACCGGATCGGGGATCTCCGCGCGCCGGTACCGCGTCCAGTGGCGCTCCGGGATCTCCCACGGATCGTGCGGGTTGGTGAACGAGACGAACAGCAGGAACGGCTGGTCGGGCCGATGGCGGGCGATCTCGTGGAGCTTGCGCACCGCCGCGAAGCTGACCTCCTCGTCGTAATCGGTCTGCATGCTGGCGGCGCATACCCCCGGGTTCAGCACGCTCTCCATCGTGTGGTACCAGGGCAGCGGATGGTCCAGCGGTCGGTTCCAGTCCGGCGTCCAGTCCACGTCCGCTGGATAGATGTCGGTGGTCAGCCGCTCCTCGAACCCGTGCAGCTGGTCGGGTCCGATGAAGTGCATCTTGCCCGCCACGGCGGTGTGGTAGCCGCCCGCCCGCAGGGCGTGAGCGACCGTCGGCACGGTCGCAGGCAGCTCGGCGGCATTGTCATAGACCCCGACCGAGGAGGCGAGTCGGCCGGTGAGCATTGCCGCCCGCGACGGTGCGCACAGCGGATAGGCGCAGTACGCGTTGTCGAACACCGTCGCCCCGTTTGCCAGGCCGACGAGATTGGGCGCCTGCACCAGCGGATGACCGTAGACCGGCAGCCACGAGGCCGCCAGCTGATCGGCCATCAGCACCAGGAAGCAGGGTGGCAGGGCAGGGGTCATTGGCCGACTGGAGGATAGGGACCGGCCCACCTCCTTACCCGTCCGCGTCGCGCACTAGCGTTTAACCTAATGCAGCACGGATCGCTCGCGGTCGCCGTGCGGCGCGGCAGGGGTGACGCTCCACTGGTCGTGGCGCACCGGGGCGCGTGGGATTCGAGCATCCCGCAGAACTCGCTCGAGGCGTTCGAGGAGGCGGTGACGATGGGCGTCGACGCGATCGAGCTCGACGTGCGGCGCACCGCGGACGGGCGCCTGGTGGTCGTGCACGATGCTCGCATCGGCGGCCGGCCGGTCGGCAAGCTCGAACACGAGCAGTTGCGCGCGCGGATGAAGCGCGGACAGGCACCGGGGCTGGAGGACGTGCTGGAGGTCACCGCCGGTCGGATCGGCGTCGACGTGGAGCTCAAGGCGGACGGCTATGTCGAGCAGGCGATGGCGATCGTCAACCGGCGGCTGGCGCCCGACGAGTACGTGGTCACCTCGTTTCGCGACAGCGTGCTGCCGGCGGTCAAGCGCGCGGCCCCCGAGGCCCGCACCGGGCTGCTGCTGCGGCCCGGTCGCCTGATCGGGGAACTGGAGCGACGGGTGAGCGCTGCCGAGGTCGACTTCCTGGCCCCCCACGCCCGGCTGGCGCGCGCCGGCCTGCTCGGCTGGGCGGCCGCGCGCGAGCTGCCGAGCTGGGTCTGGACCGTCAACGAGCGGCGGGCGTTGCGGGTGCAGCTCGAGGATCCGCGGGTGGCGGCGGTGATCACCGACCGGCCCCGGCGCGCGCTCCAGACCGCCCAGCGATCGGCATAGTCGATCACTGCGATTCACAATTTCTTGACATCGCTGACTGCCGGAAGTAGGTTGTCGACAAGGAGATGGTTGCCGCTTCCACAGACTGGGGTCTGGGCACGGTGCAACGTCGCTCGACGACCGATCAGGTCCTGCACGAGCTGCGCACCGCGATCCTGGCGGGTCGGATCAAGCCCCGCGAGCCGCTGCCCGAGGCGGCGCTGGCGCAGACGTTCGGCACCGGCCGCTCAGCGATCCGCGAGGCCCTGCGCCAGCTCGTCCAGGAGGGCCTGGTCGTGTCCGAGCTCAACCGCGGCGCCTGGGTACGAGCGCTGGAGACCGCGGACGTGATCGATGTCTATCGAGCCCGCACGGCGATCGAGGTCGCGGCCGTCCGAGCGGCGACCGAGCGCGACCGCGAGCTGGACCTGACCGGCCTCGACGCCGCCCAGGCCCGGATCCTCATCGCGTGCGGCTCAAACGGCTCGGAGGCCCCGTCGCGCGAGCTGATCGCGGCCGACATCGATTTTCACCGTGACCTGGTCATGCTCGCCGGCAGCCCGCGACTCAGTCGCGCGCACGAGCCGCTGGCTGCCGAATCCCAGATGCTGCTCAACTGGCATCCGGTGTACTCGGTCTCGGACTACGCGTCCGAGCATCAGACACTGCTCGACGCGCTGCGCGCGGCCGACCCCGGGGCGGCGGAGGCCGTGCGGGCGCACCTGATGCTGACCGTCGAACTGATCCTGCAGGAGGCCGAGCGCTACGCCAGTCGGCTGGCCAGCGCCGAGCGCCTCGTCGGAACCGATAGCCACAACGAGGGGAGCAGCGCGTGACGCAACCAGAGTCGCACTCAGACAGAGACGGCGGATTGACGCGGCGACAGGTGCTGCACGGCGCCATCGCCGGCGGCGCCATGCTGAGCGCGGGCGGGCTGCTGACCGCCTGCGGCGGTGGCTCCAGCAGCGCGTCGTCGAGCGCCGGGGCGAGCCCCGCCAGCACCGGCACGATCAAGGCCGGCGGGCCCTTGCGGGTCGGCGCCACGGGCGGCGGCGCCAAGGACACAATCGATGCCCACCTGCCCACCGCCGACACCGACATCATGCGCTGCTGGAACCTGTATGAGCCGCTCGCCGTGCGCCCGCCGAGCTTCGGTTCGCTGGAGATGATGGTGGCGGAGTCGATCGAGGCCGAGCACGGCAAGGCCGACTCGTGGATCGTGAAGATCCGCCCCGGAATCGAGTTCCACAACGGCAAGACGGTCACGCCCGAGGACGTGATCTTCTCGCTGAACCGGATCCTGGACGCCAAGAACCCGAAGGTCGGCGCCGCCTCGATCGGCTACGTCGACATCAAGAACGTCAAGAAGATCGGCAAGTCCGAGGTGCGGATCCCGTTGAAGTTCGCCAACACCGGCTTCCTGGACGACATCGGTCAGTACTTCAACGCGATCGTGCCGGTCGGCTATGACCCGGCCAAGCCGGTCGGCACCGGGGCGTTCATGTACGAGAGCTTCACCGCCGGCCAACAGAGCGTGTTCAAGAAGTTCCCCAACTACTGGCAGCACGGCAAGCCGTACGTCGACACGCTGACGATCATCGACTTCGCCGACGACACGGCACGCGTCAACGCGCTGCTCGGCGGCCAGGTCGACGCGATCGACAACCTGCCGACCGGCCAGATCCAGCAGGTGAAGGCCAACTCGGCACTCAAGGTGCTGATCTCCCAGACCGGCCAGTGGCAGCCGTTCACGATGCGCATCGACCAACCGCCGTTCAGCGACGTGCGCGTGCGCCAGGCGATGCGCCTGATCGTCAACCGCCCCCAGATGGTCGAGCAGGTGCTGTCCGGCCAGGGCCGGATCGCCAACGACATGTACTCCCCGTTTGACCCGGCGTTTGACTCGTCGCTCCCCCAGCGCGCCCAGGACATCGCGCAGGCCAAGTCGCTGCTCAAGGCCGCGGGCCACTCCGGTCTGTCGGTGCAACTGGTCACCGCCCCGGTCTTCAACGGGGTGGTCCAGGCCGCGGAGGTGTTCGCCCAGCAGGCCCTGGCCGCCGGCGTCAAGGTCTCGCTGCGCAAGCTGGACACGGGCACGTTCTACGGCCCCAACTACCTGAAGTGGACGTTCGCGCAGGACTTCTGGGCGACGCGCGAGTACCTGCCCCAGGTCGCTCAGGGCAGCCTGCCCACGTCGCCGTTCAACGAGACGCACTGGGGCGACGCCAAGTTCGTCGGGCTGATCAATCAGGCCCGCGCTGAGCTGAACGCCGGTAAGCGCGCGGACATCCTGCACGAGGCCGAGTCAATGGAGTACAACGACGGCGGCTACATCATCCCGTACTTCTCCAACCAGATCGACGCCTACAGCGCCAAGGTGGGCGGGTTCGTGGAGGCCAAGTCGGGCTTCCCGCTGGGCAACTACTGGTTCAAGAACGTGGGGTTCACGGCGTAGAGCGCGGAACACGGAGATGACGCTATGAGCCGTTTTCTGCTGCGCCGCGTCCTGCTCGGGCTGCTGATCCTGCTGCTCGTGTCGATCGTCGTGTTCGCAGCCACCCAGGCACTGCCGGGCAACGCGGCCCGCGCGATCCTCGGACGCAACGCCACGCCGCAGCGCTTGGCGGCGCTGACCCGCCAGTTGCACCTCAACGAGTCGCCGGTGTCGCAATACCTGCACTGGCTGAGTGGGGTGCTGACGGGCAACTTCGGGACCTCGGCCGCCACTCAGCAGCCGGTCAGCCAGTTGCTGAGCGCGCGGATCGACAACTCCGCGTTCCTGGTCCTGATCTCGGCGGTGATCGCGCTGCCGCTGTCGATCGTGCTCGGCGTGTGGATGGCGGTCAAGCGCGACAAGCCGACCGACCACATCCTCTCGATGGCCACGCTGGCGCTGGCCTCGCTGCCCGAATTCGTGATCGGTATCGGGCTGATCCTGCTGCTGGCCACGAATCTGTCACACCTGTTCCCGGCGGTGTCCTTGATCCCGCCGGGAGAACATGCCTGGAACGTGCCCAACGCGGTGGTGTTGCCCGCGGCGACGCTGGTGCTGGCGGTGACCCCATACATCAGCCGGATCATGCGCGGCTCGATGATCGAGGTGCTGGAGTCTGAGTACGTGACGATGGCGCGGCTGAAGGGCCTGTCGAATCGGACCGTGATCTGGCGCCACGCGGTGCCCAACGCGATCGTCCCGGCGATCCAGGTCTCGGCGCTGCAGCTCGCCTACCTGGCCGGCGGGGTGGTGCTCGTCGAATACGTGTTCACGTTCCCGGGCATCGGCTCGGCGCTCGTCGACGCGGTCGGCAACCGTGACATTCCGGTGGTGCAGGCGCTCGTGATCATCATCGCCGCTGTCTACGTGTTCGTGAACCTGGTCGCTGACCTGTTGACGATCGTCGTCACCCCGCGGCTGAGGACGGCTGGACGATGAGCACCCCGGCAATGACCGTCGACCAGATCGCGTCGGCCCCGCCGACGATGCGCAACCGCCAGAGCGCGGTGCTGGTGCGCGCGACGTTGCACCAGTGGCGCGGGCGGATCGGGCTCGTGCTCGTGCTCGTGCTGGCCGCGATCGCGGTGTTCGGGCCGCTGATCGCCCCCCACTCCCCGACGGCGTTCGTGGCTGCGCCCAACAGCCCGCCGGGACCGCACGTGCTGTTCGGTGCCGACAGCCTTGGGCGCGATGTCTGGAGTCGTTTTTTGCACGGTGGCCTCAGCGTGCTCGGGCTGTCGCTGGCCTCCACGATCGTCGGCGTGGGCGTCGGCCTGGTCGTGGGGCTGAGCGCCGCCTACCTCGGCGGCGTCGCGGACGAGATCCTGATGCGGATCGCCGACGTGTTCATGGCCTTCCCGCAGATCGTGCTGGCGCTGCTGCTGGTCACGGCATTCGGCCCCAAGGTGTGGCTGATCGTGCTCACGGTCGGCATCTCGCACGCCCCCCGCGTCGCCCGCGTGATCCGTGGCGCCGCGTCCCAGGTGACTGAGCGCGACTTCGTCAAGGCGGCCGAGGCCGTCGGCGAGCCGCGTCGCCGGATCATCTTCGGCGAGCTGTTGCCGAACGTGACCAGCCCGCTGCTGGTGGAGATCGGCCTGCGGCTGACGTATTCGATCGGCCTGATCGCGGGGATTAACTTCCTCGGGCTCGGGCTGCAGCCCCCCACGTCTGACTGGGGGCTGATGATCAACGAGAACCGGTTGGCGCTCACGTTTCAGCCCTGGGGCGTGCTTTTGCCGATCATCGCGATCGCGCTTTTGACGATCGGGACCAACCTGCTGACCGACGCGTTCGCCCGCGCCGCGATCGGGATCGACCGAGGAGAGTGAGTCATGGCCGTCGCTGAGAACACATCGCAAGCGGTCACCGTCCGCGACCTGAGGATCGAGCTGGTCCGGGGCGGGGCCGACATCGTCGACGGGATCGCGCTGGAGGTCGCCGCCGGCGAGGTCTTGGGCCTCGTCGGCGAATCGGGATCGGGCAAGACCACCGTCGGGATGGCGCTGCTGGGCTACTGCCGTCCGGGCGGCCGGGTCACGGGCGGGGAGGTCGCGATCGATGGCCGCTCGCTGTCGGGGCTGCGCGGCGGCGAGCTGCGGCGGCTACGCGGCGGCACCGTCTCCTACATCCCTCAGGATCCCGGAACGGCGCTGAACCCCGCGCTGCGGATCGGGCGCCAGCTGACCGAGATCCTCGAGGCCCACGCCACCGACAGCACCGGCGAGCAGCGCATCGCGCGGGTGCGCGAGTCATTGGAGGAGGTGGCGCTGCCTTCCGACGACGAGTTCCTCAAGCGCTACGCCCACCAGCTGTCGGGCGGTCAGCAGCAGCGCGTGGCGATCGCGATGGCGTTCGCCAACCGCCCGCACGTGATCGTCTGCGACGAGCCGACCACCGGCCTGGACGTCACCACGCAGGCGCGCGTGCTGCAGACGGTGCGTGAACTCTGCCAGCAGCATCAGGTGGCCGCGCTGTACGTCAGCCACGACCTCGCCGTCGTCGCCGAGCTTGCCGATCACGTGGCCGTGATGTACGCCGGGCGGATCGTCGAGCGCGGCCCGCGAGACGCGATCTTCTCCGCACCCCGGCATCCGTACACGCGCAAGCTGCTGCGCGCCGTGCCCGACCTGGAGGGCAAACGGGCTGTCGTCGGGATCCCGGGCCGCGCACCGCTGCCGGGCAACCGGCCGACCGGGTGCTTCTTCGCGCCGCGCTGCGATCTGGCGATCGACAAGTGCCACGAGAGCTTCCCGGAGCCGACCGCGTTTCACGGCGGCGACCACCTGGTGTGCTGCTACCGCGCCGCCGAGGCGCCCGACCAGCTGCCGACGACGGGTGAGTTTGCGGCCGCCGGGCAGGCCGGTGACGTGGTCCTCTCGGTAGTCAACCTGAACGGGAATTACGGCTCCAAGCAGATCCTTCACGACATCGACCTCGAGGTCCGCCGCAACCAGTGCGTCGCGCTGGTCGGCGAGTCGGGCAGCGGCAAGACGACGCTGGCCCGATGCGTCGCGGGGCTGCACAAGCAGTACACGGGCGACATCAAGCTCGCCGACGTCCGGCTGCCCGAGAGCGCACGCCGGCGCAGCTCAGAAGCCCGCAAGCAGATCCAGTACGTGTTCCAGAACCCCTACGCATCGCTGAACCCACGCCGGACCGTCGGCCAGACGATCGCCCGCCAGCTGCAGCTGTTCTGGGTGGGCGGGAGCCGTTCCCAGAAGGAAACCGGGCGGCGGGTCGGCGAGTGCCTGGAGCGCGTGTCGCTGTCAGCGGCGGCCGCCAACCGCTACCCCGATCAGCTCTCCGGTGGCGAGCGCCAGCGGGTGGCGATCGCGCGGGCGCTGGCCGCCGAGCCGGCGCTGCTGGTCTGCGACGAGGTCACCTCCGCGCTGGACGTGTCCGTGCAGGCGGCGATCGTCGAACTGCTGCGCGACCTGCGCGCCGAGACGGGACTGAGTCTGCTCTTCATCACCCACAACCTGGCGCTGATCCGGACGATCGCGGACCGCGTGATCGTGATGACCGAGGGCCGAATCGTCGAGTCCGGTGCCACCCTGGACGTGTTTAACTCCCCGAGCGCGGAGTACACCGGCAAGCTGCTGGCCAACACGCCGACGGTCGAGGCGGCGCTGTCGCGGTGAACACCGAAGCGTTCATCACCTGCGCTGTCACCGGCGCGGGCGACACGACCTCACGCAGCCCGCATGTGCCCGTTACGCCCGAGCAGATCGCCGCCTCGGCGATCGAGGCCGCCCGGGCCGGCGCAGCAATCGCCCATATCCACGTGCGCGACCCCGAGACCGGGCAGGGATCGCGGGATGTATCGCTGTACCGCCGGGCGGTGGAGCTGATCCGCGACGCCGACGTCGACGTCGTGCTCAACCTGACCGCCGGGATGGGCGGCGACCTGGTGCTCGGCGGCCCGGAGTCGCCGCTGGCGCTCGACGACGGTGCCACCGACATGGTCGGCGCGACCGAGCGACTGGTCCACGTGGCGGAGCTTGCACCGGAGATCTGCACGCTGGACTGCGGGACGATGAACTTCGCCGCCGGCGGCGCCTACGTGATGGCCAACACGCCGGAGATGCTGCGCGCGATGGCCGGCCAGATCCAGGCGCTGGGCGTGCGCCCCGAGCTGGAGGTGTTCGACTACGGGCAGCTGGTGATGGTCTCAGACCTGATCAACGAGGGGCTGATCGACGACCCGGTCATGGTCCAGCTCTGCATGGGGATCCGGTACGGGGCGCCCGACGACCCCAGCAGCCTGCTCGGCCTGGTCGCCCTGCTGCCGGCGGGGACGGTATTCTCGGCGTTCTCGATCGGGCGCATGCAGTTGCCCTACGTGGCGATGGCCGTGCTCGCCGGCGGCAACGTGCGGGTCGGCCTGGAGGACAACCTGTACGCCGGCCCGGGACAGCAGGCGACCAACGGGGAACTGGTCACCCGCGCGGTGACGATCCTGGAAGCGATGAACGTGCGCGTGCTCGGCCCAATCGAGGTGCGCGAGCGACTGGCGCTGCGCCAGCAGTGAACGACGGCGAGCACCTGCCACGCACGGTCGGGCTGCTGGGCGCCGGAGTCATCGGCGGCGGGTGGGCGGCCCGGTTTCTGCTCGCGGGGGTAGACGTGTCGCTGTATGACCCGGCTCCGGGGGCCGGCGACGGCGCACTGGCCGCGCTGCAGCGGGCCCGGCGGGCCTGGGGCCGGCTGACGCTGGCGCCGCCGCCGCGCGAAGGCCGGCTGACGCTGGTCGATAGCGTCGCCGAGGCGGTGGCCGGTGCCGAGCTGGTCCAGGAGTCAGCGCCCGAGCGCGAGCAGCTCAAGGCGCAACTGCTGGCGCAGGCCTCAGCGGCCGCGCCCCCGGACGCGATCATCGCCAGCTCCACTTCGGGACTACGGCCCTCGCGGCTGGCCGCCGACGTGCAGGGGGCCGAGCGCTTCGTCGTCGGGCACCCGTTCAACCCGGTGTATCTGCTGCCACTGGTCGAGCTGTGCGGCGGCGATCGCACGACGCCCGAGACGCTGCAGACCGCTGCGACGATCTACCGCGCGGTGGGGATGGCGCCGCTGGTCGTCCGCCACGAGATCGATGGCTTCATCGCTGACCGGCTGCTGGAAGCGCTGTGGCGCGAGGCGCTGTGGCTGGTCGCCGACGATGTGGCGACGGTCGAGGAGGTCGACGACGCGATCCGCTTCGGCGCCGGGCTGCGCTGGGCCTCGATGGGCACGTTCCTTACTTACAGACTGGCCGGGGGCGAGGCCGGGATGCGCCACTTCATGGCCCAGTTCGGACCAGCGCTGAAGCTCCCGTGGACGCACCTCACCGACGTCCCGGAGCTCGGCCCAGAGCTGTTGGACAAACTCGTCGCCCAGTCCGACGCGCAGGCCGCCGGGCGCTCGATCGCCGAGCTGGAGCGGCTGCGCGACGACTGCCTGGTGACGGTGCTCTCAGGGCTGCGGGGTGTCGGGTTCGGCGCCGGCCAGACGGTGGCCGAGATCGAGCGGCGCTGGTGGCAACTTGCCGAGGTGCCGGCGGCGGCAACGGACGGCCTGCTGCGCCTGCACGAGGCGATCGTTGCCCCGGACTGGATCGATTACAACGGCCACATGACCGAGTACCGCTATCTGCAGGTGCTCGCCGACACCACCGACGTGTTCCTGGCGCGGATCGGGGCCGCCGGCGACTATGTGGCGGCCGGGCGGTCCTATTACACGGTCGAGTCACATCTGCGCCACACCGGCGAGGCACACGCCGGCGACCGGCTGGCTGTGACCACGCGCCTGCTGGGTCACGACGACAAGCGCGTTCACCTGTTCCACGAGCTGCGTCGCGCGGCCGACGAGGTGGTCGTAGCCACCGGCGAGCACATGCTGCTCCACGTCGACACCCCGGCCGGGCGCGCCTCGCCCGCACAACCATTCGTGCTCGCCGCACTGGGCGCGATCGCCGAGCACCAGGCCGCTCTGGAGCTGTCCGATGGCACCGGGGTGGGCGGGATCGTGTCGCTGGCCGAGCGCAAGCGTGCCCACTCGGAGCGGGCGTAGGCCGGCGCGGCGCTCAAGCGACGACTCCGAGCACCACCACCCCGGCGATCACCAGGCCGACGCCCAGCCACTGAGTCGGCGTCGGACGCTCGCCGAACAGCGACACCCCCATGATGATCGGGACGGTCGCACAGGGCGCGGACGCGGCCGCGACGACGGCCGCCTGGGCATGGCCGACGCCGAGGTTGAAGCACACGTATCCCCCGGTGTCGACGAGCGCCAGCAGCGCGGAGATCGCGGCCGGGCTCGCCCAACGGCGAGCCGGCCCCGCCGATCCCGCCTCGGTCTCCCCCGGCTGCGCGCCGCGGATCAGGACATGGCCGAGCAGGAAAACCGTCGCAAACCCTCGTGCCAGGAAGATCGGACCGAGCCAGCCGGCCCGCGCGCGGTAGTAGGAGACGCCGAACACGAACGCGCCCAGCAGCGCCATCGCCGCCAGCGCCAGCAGGACCCCGAGCGCCGAACGTCGCTCCAGCCGCGCGTGGGCGATCGCGCGCACGTCCGCTGAGGCGACGATCGCGCCGGCGATCGTGATCGCCACGGCGAC
Source organism: Solirubrobacteraceae bacterium (assembly GCA_050999585.1). Lineage (GTDB taxonomy): Bacteria > Actinomycetota > Thermoleophilia > Solirubrobacterales > Solirubrobacteraceae > Palsa-465. The sequence continues at coordinate 49,834 of JBPCPC010000022.1, forward strand.
GGCCTGCACGACCGACAGCCGGTCGCCCGCGATCACAACGGCGAGCAGCACCGTGACCGCCGCGTAGCCCGAGACGATCGGGCTCAGGACCGAGATCGGCCCGATCGCGAGGGCACCGTAGAACGCCAGATAGGACACCCAGCCGAACGCCCCGACCACCACCAGCACCGCCACCTCAGCCACGTTGATCCGCCCGAGGCCGCCGGTCGCCAGCACGAGCGCGGTAAGCGGGACCAGCGAGGCCAGGTGAAAACCAAGCACCACGCGCAGCGCGCCGCGGCGGCGTGAGGCGACCGCGGCGAAGTAATCGGCGAGCCCCCACAGGAGCGCCGCGCCGAGGCCGAGTGCGATTCCCACCTAGTGGTTTACCACTAGCCCTCAGGTCCGATCCACACCAGGCAGTCGGCCTGCCGGCGAACCCGCCGGGCGGCCACCCACAGCCACCAGCGCGGCGTGCGGCGTGGATCGGGACCGAGCACCACCAGGCCCGCGTGGCGCTCGCGCAGCAGCTCGATCAGCGCCGCCAGTGGCCGGCGGCTGGAGATCCGTAAGAGCTCCGTCGGGACTCCGGCAGCCGCGGCGCGCTGAGCCGTGGCCCGTACCGCGTCGAGATCCTCTTCGTGGGGAAGTATCGCGTGCTCGCGCGCGAGCGTCAGCGTGGTGGGGTGCGGCGGCAGCCACAGCATGTTGGCAAGGATCAGCCCCACCCCGGCCTCGGTGGCGCTTTCGATCGCGAACCGCTCGGCACGCGGATCGACCCGTACCGACAGCGTCGCCAGCACCACCGGGCGCGCGGCGGCCGTAGCGCTGGGCGCCGGCGAACGGCTGGTCGGGCGGGCGATGCTGGTCATTGACCCCGTGAGGATGATCGCACGCCGGCACGTGCCCGGGGGGTGCCGTTGCTCCCGGGGTACAGGGCCACCCCCCGCAGCGTGCGCCACGTGTACAAACTTGCGCAAAGCTGGTTTGACCCAATTTGTACAAACTGGTATAAACGCCGCCAAGGCGCCGGGATTGCGGCTTGTCATGAGGGGTTCCGGCGCGCCGCCGAGTCGAGGAGGGATGAGCTTTGGCTACTGCCACCGTTGAGGAGGTTCAACTCCTCAAGACGCTGCGATGGTGGGACGGATTTGTGATCGCCCTCTGCAACCCGGGCTTCCTGCTCGGCACGCTCGGATTCACCCTCGGGATCTTCGGCGTCGTGGGCTCGATGATCCTGTGGGGGTTGTCGGCGGCGATCGGGATGCTCCAGGCGTGGATCTACTCCGAGCCGGCGACGATGTTCGGCCACCGCAGCGGCGGCATCGCGCTCTATGCCCACGAGGGCTGGCGCAAGTACACGACGCTCGTCGGGCCGCTCGCGTCGTTCGGCTACTGGATTGGCTGGTCGGTGGTGCTGTCGATCTTCGGCAAGGTCATCGGCGACCTCGCGGTCGCCCAGTGGTGGCCCAACTCCAGCCTCTCGATCGGCTTTCTCGGTAACACGCTGACGCTGGCCTCGTTCATCGCGATCGGCTGCATCATCTTCGTGTGGGCCTTCAACATCATCGGGCTGCGAGCGGCGGTGTGGTTCACCTACCTGTGCGCCGCCCTGCTGATGGTGCCGCTGGTGCTGTTCGTGATCGTGCCCTACTTCACCGGCCATTGGCATTCGTCCAACGTGCACGCGACGTTCACCGGCCCGTGGGGCGGGATCAAGCTGGCGATCGTGTACATGTTCATCCTCGCCTGGTCGGCCTACGGGACTGAGGCGTGCGCGACGTTCGCCCCCGAGTACAAGACCGTCCGCGATACCCACCAGGCACTGCGCTCGGCGGCCACGTTCATGCTGCTGGTCTGCGTGCTGCTCCCGCTCGGTCTCGGCGGCGTCACCGGCGCCGTCCCGTCGGCCACCGCTGAAGGCCAGTTCTACACCTCGGCGATGAGCACGCTGGTCGGCCACGGCGCCGCCAGCTTCTTCACGATCTGCATCATCGCCAGCCTGCTGCTGTCGATGACCTCGTCGACGGCGGACGCGGGCCGTGCCCTGTACGGGATTTCCCGCGCCGGCATGACGATCAAGGGCTTCGGCGTGCTCAACCGCTTCCACGTTCCCGCGCGCGCGATGACGATGGACCTGGCGGTCAACGTCCTGCTCGTGCTGCTGATCAAGTCCAATCTGGCGATCCTGTACCTGAGCAACATCGGCTATGTGATGGCCCATGTGTTCGCGCTCTCGGGCTTCTTGCTGCTGCGACGCGACCGGCCCAACTGGCCCCGGCCGATCAAGGTGGGCAGGGGCTGGCTGCCGATCGCCGGCTTCTTGTGCGCGCTCAACGCCCTGTTCCTGATCGTCGGCGCGCTGGCGCCGAAGCTCAATGGCTACGGCACGTGGACCGACTTCTGGATCGGGATCGGCGTGCTGCTGGGCTCGCTCGTGCTGTTCGTGTTCCGTCGCGTGGTGCAGGACGGCGAGAAAGTGCACTTCCGCGAGGACGTGCCGCTCGAGCCCTCCGAGGAGGAGCGGGCCGCGCTGTTGGTGGGCGCCGAGGCGCCCGTCTCGGCCCTGGCATGATCGAGACGATCGTCGTCGCCGTGGACGAGAGCGAGGCGTCGCGCCGTGCGCTCGAGCGCACGGCGGCGCTGGCCAAAGC
>JBPCPC010000235.1:0-28844 GCA_050999585.1 Solirubrobacteraceae bacterium
GCTCCGGCGGGGAGCTCGGTTGTCGCGTGCCCACTCCGGACACTTTAGCGCTCGCTCAAAGCGGGTGCTCAAAGCGAGTGCTCAAATCCGACGTGCTCCGAACCGCCGCACGGATCAGGGGGTCCTCTCAAGCCTCCTCGGCCAGCTCACCTAGGCGGATCGGTCACGCCGAACTGATGCTCGGCACTGGGCTGATCACGCTGGGGTTGGCGACAGAAACCGTAGCGATCGGTCGGTGGCCGCCGGAGGCGAGCTGATCGAATCCGCTACCGAGCTGCCACGGGGGCTGCGCCATCGCACGCTTGTTCCGTGAGGGCGCATGCGAGGCGGGCGCCGTGCCGGTCGGCAACGGGTCTCCGAGCCACATCGTCTCCGCGCGCGTCCCGGACGCGGAGTCGCTGATCAGCAGCCTGGAGGCTGCGGGTATCCGCGCGCTGGCGCTCGGCGACCGGCTGCGTGTCGGCTTTCACTATTTCAACGACGAGCGCGACGTGGACGCCGTGCTCGGCGCGCGTCCTCAGGAGGGCAATGTGGGCGCGACAGCACCCAGCGTCGCGGTCGTGACCGGAGCGGACAACGGCATCGGCGAAGCTTGCGTCCGCGAGCTGACTACGAGTGGCTACCACGCTGCAGGTGCCTGCTTCCGCGAGCGCATCGGAGGATGATCCCTAGGGCGTCGATATCCCCGTTCGAGTGTGAATGCAGGAGCTGAACACTGATCCGCATGAACAGAGCAAGATTGGACAGACCTGGCCAGCAGGCCGTCTCCATTGCCAACCGGCTATCACAATGACCCTGTTCGGGCAATGCAGCGCCGCGAGCTCTCAGTTTCTGAACAAGCGCGGCATCTACCTCGGTCGACGGTCCACAAAGATCCACGTGGCGCTGTACCGATGGTCGCGCGGCAAGGTCGGCGGGCACCTGCCAGGCTGGCCCGAGGCCAGGATTGTCCTCGTCGACCACGCCGGCGCAAAAAGCGGGGTGCAGCGAACGTCACCGCTGATGTATCTCGCCAACGGCGACGCGATCGCCGTGGTCGCCTCGAAAGCCGGACAACCAACGCACCCCGCGTGGTTTCACAACCTCAAGGCAAACCCAGACACCAAGATTCAAATCGGCTCCGTAATTCATGACGTGCGCGCCCGCATCGCCACCGACGACGAGCGCGATCGCCTATGGCCGCAGTTCGTCGGTTTCTACCCCGGATACGAATTCTTCCAGCGCAACGCGAAGGGTCGGACCATCCCAATCGTGATCCTCGACCCTCGCTAGGGCTCGTCAGCAATCTCGGCCGCCGTCCCGAGTTCCCGGACTACGCGCGGAAAGCAGAAGCGGTGCTCGCTTCGGGCGGCGGCACCTGCTCTGTCGCCTTTGGGGCGCTCTCGACCGGGCTGCCGCTTCGGCGGACGCTAGGCTCAGCGCGGAACCCAGCCGAGCTCGTGCTCGGTCGTTGGTGATCGGCGCGGGCGAAGAGCCGTCCGCACAGCTACGGTTGTCGCGTGGGGAAATGGAAGGATGGGCGACGGTTTGGCCCAGGCCCGTACGTGCTCGGATTACAGCGCTTGAACTGGGGCGATGAGTTCCCGTTCAGCGTTCCCGCGATCGCGAACATCGAGCAGCTGAACCTCGGCGAGTCGGTGACGGTATTGGCTGGCGAGAACGGGAGCGGCAAGTCAACGATTCTCGAGGCCATCGCCGCGGCGATCGGCTTCGCGGAGCACGGCGGTGAGCTTGCGCGTCTCGGTGAGCTGCCGCCCGTGCCTCGTAACGTGGTCGATGATGCGTACGCGCCGCTGCTGGCGCCAGTGCTGAGCGGCACCAAGCCGCGAAACGGCTACTTCCTCCGAGCCGAGAGCTTCTTCAGCGTTGCCGAGTTCGTCGATAGCGGTGACCGGTTCGCTCCCGACCTTTCGTTATGCGGCGACGTTCCGCTGCACGCGCAGTCGCACGGCGAATCGTTCCTAGCGCTGGCCGCCAACCGCTTCGAGGCCGATGGTCTCTACCTGCTCGACGAGCCCGAGGCGGCACTGTCGGTCACCGGGGCGCTCGCGCTGCTCGCGATCGTGATCCGCGCTGCCAACTCCGGCGCCCAGTTCGTCATCGCGACCCACTCGCCGGTCCTGCTCGCTGCACCGGCCGCCCAGATCTATGAGCTCGACGACGAAGGCATCAACCGCGCCGTCTACGACGACCTCCAAGCCGTGCGACAGATGCGCGGCTTCCTCAATGCGCCCGACCAGTACCTACGGCAAATCATGCTCGACCGTCGATGACCTCAGCGCCGCACTCGTTAGGGCAACGTTGCGGATGTGAGCGCTGAGCTCCCACAGGTGTCCGCCAGGATCGGCAACGATCGCCTGGCGCAGCCCCCGTGGCAGGTCGGTAGCGGATTCGATCAGCTCGCCTCCGGCGGCCACCGACCGATCGCTACGGTTTCTGTCGCAACCCCAGCGTGATCAGCCATCAGTTCGGCGTGACCGATCCGCCTAGGTGAGCTGGCCGAGGAGGCTTGAGAGGACCCCCTGATCCGTGCGGCGGTTCGGAGCACGTCGGATTTGAGCACCCGCTTTGAGCGAGCGCTTTGAGCGGGCGCTAAAGTGTCCGGAGTGGGCACGCGACAACCGAGCTCCCCGCCGGAGCCGTCAGGTGCGGCGGCCGGTCTGGCCGGAACGAAGCTGCAGATCGCCGAGGCGGCGCTTCAGACGCTGCAGACGATGGGGTTTGCCGGGGCGAGCGCGCGGGCGATCGCGCACCAGGGAGGGTTTAACCAGGCGCTGATCTTCTACCACTTCGGAAATCTGCGGACGCTGCTGCTCGCGGCTTTTGACCTGGTCAGCAACCGCCGGATGCAGGAATACTGGCCGGAACTCGAGGCGGCCGTCTCGGCCCCCGAGTTGGCGCGCCTGGCGCGGCGGATCTATGACGACGACCTCCGCCACGGCTATGTCACGGCGCTCGGAGAGATGGTGGCCGGGGGGGTCGCTGATCCGCAGCTCGGGACGGCGGTGGCAGCCCGAATCGAGCCGTGGATCGAGCTCGTTGAACGCAAGCTCGACCAGTTGCTGAGCGACTCCGCGCTGCGCGTGCTGCTGGCCCCTCGGGACCTGGCCTTCGCGATCGTCGCGGCGTACTTCGGCGTCGACATGCTCAGCCACCTACAGCAGGACCGCTCGCGCGCGGAGTCGCTGCTCGACCTCGCCGCCCGGGTGGCCGACCTCGCCAACGCCGTCTTGCCGCCATCACGCGAGGAGTCTCAGTGAGCCAGTCACCCCCGATCGACCTGGTGACCGGAGCGTGCAGCTACCCGGGCAGCCACATCGCCCAGCTGCTGCTGGAGTCCGGACGGCAGGTGAGGACGTTGACGTTTCATCCCCGCCGCGCTCACCCGCTGCAGCGCCAGGTCGAGGCGCTCGCCTACCGCTTTGACGATCCAGCAGCGCTCGTTCGCAGCCTCGAGGGCGTGAGCACCCTCTACAACACCTACTGGGTCCGCTTTGACCGTGGACAGACGAGCTTCGCCAGCGCCATCGAGAACTCACGGATGCTGTTCTTCGCCGCCAAGCGCGCGGGCGTGCAGCGGATCGTTCATGTCAGCATCACCAATCCTTCCGTCGAGTCGCCGCTGCCGTACTTCCGCGCCAAGGCCCTGGTCGAGTACGCGCTTGCGCAGTCCGGGAGCGCCTACGCGATTGTGAGGCCCACGTGGCTGTTCGGCGGGAGCGACGTGCTGGTCAACAACATCGCCTGGATCCTGCGCCACCTGCCGGCGTTCGCAACCCCCGGCAGCGGCAGCTATCCAGTTCAGCCGGTGCACGTCGACGATCTCGCGCGCATCTGCATCGACGCCGCTGGAGCCAGCCAGGACCTGGTGATCGACGCGGCCGGCCCGGAACTGATGCGGTTCAGCGAGCTCGTCACCCGGGTGCGGGTCGCGGTCGGCGCCCACGCGCCCGTGATTGCGCTGCCGCCGGGGCTGATGAGCGTCGCGGCCCGGGCACTCGGTCTGTTGGTCGGCGACGTGGTGCTCACGCCCGACGAGATCACCGGACTGATGGCCGGACTGCTCGTCTCCCATCACCCGCCGCGCGGTCAGATCGCGTTCAGCGAATGGCTCGCCGAGCACGGGACATCCCTCGGCAGCTCCTATGCCAATGAGCTGCAACGTCACTTCAACCCCGTCGCCCACCGCGGGATTATCGTGCCGCCCCGTGCGAGGTTCCCGTTCTCGGCGAGACCTCACGGCCGCCTGGAAAGACGCTGGGGCGGATGATGCCCGCCGATGAGCACGGCGGCGATGCGAGAGCCGTGGTCCTGCGGCTGGTCGACGCCTGGAACGACCATGATCTCGCCGCCGCCGCGTCCTGTATCACGGCCGAGTTTGAGAACCATCAGTTGCCGCTGGGAGTTGTCGTTGGCCGTGATGCCTACCTGACTCACCTTCGGTCCTGGTTTGCGGCATATCCCGATCTTCGGGTCGAGGTGCGAACCTGTTTCTCGGTGGCCGACACGGTGTGCCTCGAAGTCGCCGAACGCGGCACGCGTCGCGGCACGTTCGGGGAGGCGCCGCCGCATGGCGGTCCGGAGACCTTCTTTGGCTGTGACGTGTTCGAGGTGCGCGACGGCCGCGTTGCGATCCAGCGCGGCTACTGGGATTACTCGGTGGCGACCGGGCTCCCGGCGCCGCGTGCCGGAGGTCACGGTCCGGACGACAGCCGCTTCTTCCAGCCTCACGACCTCCCCGGTCGTTGATACCGCGGGCTGAGCGGCCGAGAGAGATGCCCGACTGGACGGAGGACCGGATTGGCTCGGCGACACCCAGCACCAGCCGGGGGATTCGCTGCTGCTCTGCCGGGAGGCCTCGGTCAACCACCTGACCGGTCTCGATCAGGCGAGCCGCGCCGAGTTCCTGTTTGACCTTGGTGCTACCCGGCCGCTGAGCGCTATCACCCCACGGTCGCCTACAGCGACCAGCGCCGGCCTCAGGTCCTCGGCGCGAGGTGCGTGTGCACGGCGGCCAAGATGGCCTGTGGCTCGGTGCGGGTCGTGTAGTTGGGGTGCACGTCGATCCAGCGCAGCGTCCCTCCGGCATCGACGAGCGCGACGGTCGGCATCGGCATCGCGGTGCTGCCGTCGGCGTTGACACTCGTGACGTCCAGCCCGAGCTTGGCCTGGGCCACCCGGGTCTCGTCCCGGGGGGCGGTGAGGATCCCGAGCGCGCCCGCGATCTGGTTGCCCGGGTCAGAGAGCACGGGGTAGGTCAACTGGTGGTTCTCCTGCATGGTCAGCGAGCCGTCGGGCTTCTGGGGACTGATCGCCACCATCACCACGCCCTCGGCGGTGAGCTCGTCGGCCAGCTGTTGCTGGTAGGTGCGCAGGGTGAGATTGCAGAACGGGCACCACGCGCCGCGGTAGAAAACCACGACTGCGGGCGCTCCCTGTCGCGTCCGCACCAGCGTCGTCGGCTGGCCGTGGGCATCCAGCAGGTCCCCGTCGGGCATCGGTGACCCGATGACGACGGTCGCGGGGAGGCCGCTGCCATCCAGGCCCGCCAGCTCGGCTGCGAACGCCTCGCGGATGTCGGTGGGGAGCTGGGTGGCCATCCCTCGCTGGAGGGTGGTGACCTGTTCGGCGATGGTCGGGCTGGTTGCGGACACGGGGCTCCTTGGCGTGGCTCGAGACGGCATCCGATCAGGAGCGCTCGAACGTAACAATTAGGTCTGTCCACAATGCATAGCACGTTTTGGCTAGATCGATCCAGAAGGCGCGGTAGGCTCTCGGTATGAGCACCGATGCCGCCGCGTCCGTCGACACGAGGCTGACCCGCAAGGGCCAGGCAACGCGCGCGCGGATCGTCGCTGCCGCCAGCGAGCTCATGTTCGAGCGCGGCGTCACGGCAACGGGCATCGACGACGTCAAGGCAGCGGCCGGCGTCAGCAGCTCGCAGCTGTATCACTACTTCGCCGACAAGCATGCGCTCATCAGCGCCGTGGTTGCCCATCAGACCGAGCAGGTGCTTTGCGCCCAGGAGCCGCTGCTCAGCCAGCTCGACAGCTTCGAGGCCCTCAGGCTGTGGCGAGATTTCATCGTCGACACCCAACGACAACGGGAGTGCCGGGGCGGGTGTCCGATCGGCTCTCTCGCCAGCGAGCTCAGCGAGCGAGATCCCCAGAACCGTTACGCCCTGGCCACGGCCTTTGATCGCTGGGAAGACGGGATCCGCGCCGGGCTGCAGCGGATGCATGAGCGCGGCGAACTGTGTGCCAACGCCGACCCCAACGGATTGGCGCTGGCGACCCTCGCAGCGTTGCAGGGCGGTCTCCTGTTGACGCAGGTGCGCCGGAGCACTGCGCCCTTGGAAGCGGCACTTGACGAGATGCTCGCTCACATCGAGGCCCAATCAGCCTGAACGGCGGATGCCCAGCCCATCCTCGCCCTGGGGGTAACACGCACGCCGAGAACCCCACCACCGGCGGGCCCCCAGCAGACCAGCCGGCGTGCAATCAACCAGCGCGCGACTCGCGCCGGGTCGTCGGCAGCGGTCGGGTTGCGCGCATCGCGTGAGATCATGATCGCTGGTCAACGCGGAGGATGAGATGTCACGAGCACACACGCAGATCAATCTGGCCGACGTGGAGGACGCGGCGCCAGCCGGCGGTTTCGGAGATCGTTGGGAGGCGCGCGTGGCCCGCGTGGATCTCGAGGCAGAGCAGACCGGCGTGACGCACTTCCGCCTCCGGCCTGGGAAACGCTCGCCGTTCGCTCATCGCCACTTCAACGCTGAGGAGGTGTATGTGATTGTGGCGGGCACTGGGCGCGTCAAGCTCGACGGCGAGATCTCCGGTGTTCGGATGCTTGACGCGATCCGTATCGCTCCTGAGGTCGTCCGCGCGTTTGAGGCAGGCCCCGATGGTCTTGAGTTCCTCGTCGTCGGTCCGCACCACGAGGGCGACGGTCAGCAGATCGCCGACGCATGGGTCGATTGAGCCACGCGGCGCTCATCCGTGGCTATCGACCGCAGGACGAGGACCGGGTGGTGGAGCTCTCCCTCCAGGCCTGGGCTCCCGTCTTTGCCTCTCTGGAGCAGCGGTTGGGTCGCGACATCTTCGGTCGCCTGCACCGTGATTGGCGCCAGGACCAGGCCGCGGCGGTCAGGAGCACGCTCGCCGACGGCGCGATGCGGGTGTGGCTGGCTGAGGCCGATCGACGGGTCGTCGCCTTTGTCGCCGCGACGCTTCACCGAGAAACCGGCATCGGGGAGATCTGCATGCTGGCCGTCGCTCCCGAGGATCAGAATGACGGCCTGGGCACGGCCCTGACCCATCACGCCACTGACTGGCTGCTGGCCGAGGGCATGCGCGTCGCGATGGTGGAGACCGGCGGCGACCCGGGCCACGCGCCGGCGCGGAGTGTTTATGAGAGAGCGGGTTACACGTTGCTGCCCGTCGCTCGTTACTTCAAAGCGATCTGACCGGGCTTCGGGCCGAGCCAGCTCGGGACCAGCTGAATTCCGTCCGTCCGATACTCAGCCGCGGGCGTCGGTAAACGCGAGGGCGTCACCGGCCGCGAGCGGGAGCTCTGGGTCGCGATCGATCTGATCGCCGTTCAGCGCCGCGACCACATGTTCGTCCAGCGTCAGGCCGATCGCCGAGGCGGCCGCTCCGAGCGTGCACGTGCGGACCGTCTCCCTCCGCGGACCGGATTCGGGTGTCAGCGTTCCGAACCGCTCAACCTCGACCTCGGGTGCGGGCAGCGCTCGGGCCTCGTGGTAGTCGCTCGGTTCGTTGAGGTTTTGCACCGAGCACAGCTTTGGGTCCAGCCGCGCCAGCTCAGCATCCTCGAGCAGCGCCACTTCGCCCAGCCGCAGGACCCGGCAGCGATCGAACAGGAACGCCGGCCGGAGGCGATCCTCGGCGATCAGCTCCTCGACGACGCCGAGCAGGCTCGTGCGGTAGGCGGCGGCCAGCGGCTGTCGATGGCCACCGATCTCCGGCAGGACGACGTCCTCGTCATCGCCCATGGCGCCGACGATGCGCGCCACGAACGCTGGATGAAGCAGCGGCACGTCGGTCGAGGATAGGTACGCGACCGAGGCGCGATCGCCGATCGCCCGCAGGCCGTCGGCGAGTCCCTGCAGCGGGCCGCGACCCTCCGTGGCGTCGTCGACGATCTCGACCTCGGCGGAGAGCTCCGGCAGCGGCTGGCCGGGAGCGCGCACGACGATCACGGGGCCGTCGACCGCGCGCGCGACGATTCCGCTGACCCGGCGAAGCAGCGTCGAGCCGTGCCACTCCAGGGCGGCCTTCGCCGACCCCATCCGCGACGATCGGCCCCCGGCCAGAACGATTCCCGCCGCGTGAGACATCGGTCCGATGGTAGGTGCGCCTGAACACAGCGCGCACACGCTTCGGTGTCGACCAGCACGAGCTCGAGCCTCAGATCGCCGTTGACCGCTGCGCCTGTCGTCTGGCGCAGATGATCGCGGTGGTCACGATCGGCGGCACGAGGAGCAGCAGCACTGCCGGCAGTGCAGGTTTGCCGGCGACCATCAACGCGACATAGCTGGCGGGTAGCGCGCACGCGATCGCGAGCCGTGGGTCCGAGGTGATGGTCAGGACAGCGGCGAGCATGAGCATGAGGGCCGCAGCGCTGACGACCGCCGTGATCGGCTCGGTGCCGTGCCAATGCCCGTACGCGGCGACGAGGGCCGCGGTCGCTGCGAGCCAGACAAGGCGGCGCAGATCCAAACCGCGGCGTCGCGGGGCCAGGATCAGCACCGTGAAGCAGACCAGCGGCACGATCGTGGGCGCAATCCCGTGGAACGTCGGGTCATCGGAAACCAGCTGCGGGAACCGGATCGCGACCCACGCCAGCGCAGCGGCACCCGCCAGGCGCTCGGCGCCGATCAGGGCGATCGCGAGGATCATCGCCAAGGAAACAATCGACGGCCACGTCAGCAATGGATCCTGGAGTCCTGAAAGCCTCTGCGCCAGCAGGGTGCTGAGATCGAGCGTCATCACGAGGATCGCCCCTCGACAGAGCCCGTCGGCAGCCAGCCTCCGCGGGCTGCGGCTGGCGGTGCGCGCTCGCAACCCGGTGTGCAGGAGGTTCACGAGCTCCCCGGTGAAGCGCATCCGGGAGCCGCTGCCGGACGTGTCCAGCAGAGTGCCGAGGATCTCCTCGCCCCGCGACGCGCGGATCGGGCCAGGGAGCGCGAGCAGGGCACACGCGGCGAGGTTCTCGCGGTTCATCGCGCCACCGCTGTGCGCGCGGTCGCACGTAACCGCCGCACGACGAGCCGAGCCGCGTGCTCGAGCCGTTGCGCCTCCTCGCTGAGCACGGTCCGTCCCGCCGGCGTCAGCGTGTAGTCGCGACGCTGGCGACCACCTCGCACATACGGCTCCCCGGCGACGATCAGTTCTTCACCGATCGCGCGCTCGAGCAGTGCATACAGCGTGCCCGTTGACAGCCGAATCGTGCCGCCGGAGAGCGTGGTGGCGCGCTGGATGATCCCGGCCGCTGACCCGAGCCCGGCCGGAGCGCTCGTATCTGACGCGGCGTGCCGCGGCCCTGGTAGGTCAGCAGAGGTAGGAAAGCGTCCGGTTGGTGATCGCGGCCGCCAGCCGGAGCTGGTGAGCGGTCGGGGGTCCCGGATCGGCGTGAAGATGCGCGTCCAAGTGCGGGCCCAGCGTCGCGACGCTCGCCGACGCGATCTCTGCGCAGACCACCGCGGCTTGGTGCACGACGTCGGGCTCGACACTCCAGAGCGCTTCGAAAACCCCGGGCGACCCGTTGGCGCGGGCCGGCGGCTCCCATGCGGAGAGACAGACCGTGTGGCCAGGCGCCCAGAAGATCAGTGTCCATTCGCGTGCCAGCGGGCGATCTTGGTCGACCCGGATTTCGATCGGGGCACGGCGCGGCGCGCGTTGACGGGCGAAGTCGGCGAATACGACCGCGACGTCGGCGCTGCGCGAGAGTCGACGCCAGCGGGCCTCTGACTGGCGATAGAGGTACTCGGACTGGAACGAAGCGAATACCAGCGGGCGTTGCGCACGGGCCAGGCCCTCGTCCTCGATCGCGTGCGTGAGGGCCAGCAGCATCGACTTTCGCAGCGTCCGGGGCTCGAGGTCGGGCCGTCGGCGACGCAGCGTGGCGAAGACCGACGGCGGGGCCGCCGCGATCACAGCGGTGGCCCGCACGATCGCCGCGGCGAGCGTGATTCCGGCGGCGCGGTCGCGCGCGACGCGCTGGACGAGCTCGACGTCGGTCTGGCTGTAGCGGCGATGTCCACCGGGGAGCCGCCGGGGGGCGGGGAAGCCGTGGCGGCGTTCCCACATGCGAAGCGTGCCCTCGGGCACTCCCGTTTGTTGGACGAATTGTTGGGTGGTGAGTTCGTCCACAGTCCTCCTGTACGGACGTATCGGTTTGCTGAACAAGCGTACGGGTAGAACCGGTTCAACGCAAATTGTCAGGAGGCTTGCATGGCTGCAATTGAAGAGTCGATCGAGGTGCTGAGTCCGCTCCGGGCGGTCTATGACCGTTGGACCCAGTTCGAGGACTTCCCGAACTTCATGAAGGGCGTGACCGAGGTCCGCCAGCTTGACGAGACCCACCTGCACTGGGTCGCGGAACTCGCCGGTCACCGCCATGAGTGGGATGCCGTGGTCACCGAGCAGAAGCCCGATGAGCGCGTGGCGTGGAAGAACGTCGACGGCAAGGACAACGCCGGCGTGGTGACGTTTCACCGCATCGACGAGGGCACGACGAAGGTGATGGTGCAGATGGATTTTGTGCCCGACGGGATCGTCGAGAAGCTCGGCAACGCCCTGGGCGCAGCGGACCGGCGCATCAAGGGTGATCTCGAGCGCTTCAAGGAACTGGTCGAGAGCAATGGCGCACCGACCGAAGGCTGGCGCGGCGAAGTCAAGCGCCCGGACGAGTCATAGGGGCCGGAGCGCGGCGCGGCCGCACCGAGACACGAGCAAACCAGGAGGTCGACATGCACGATGAACGAGCCCATACCGAGGACGAGCGCGCCCGCGATGATCGGCGCGCGGAGACCGATCCCGAAGCCGGAACGAGCGCCGACGTCAGCGCGCCGTTTGCGCCCCACAAGGACGACGACAGCCCGTTCGGCGATACCGATCAGCACTCGACCGCATAGGCTTCTCCGCGGACGCGTTGCAGCACTGAGCGTTCGCCCGCGGTAGCGGGCGAACGCGACATACTGACCGGATGCCAGGAGGAGAAACGGGCGACGAAAGCGGGACCGGGCGATCAACGATGCTCCGGTCGCAGCACGTTGAGGCCACTCGCCGCGCCGTGCTCGCCGCCGCGCGCGCCGCATTCGGGCTAAGGGGCTACGCGCAGACCTCCGTCGACGAGATCGCGGCTGCGGCCGCGGTCACCAAGGGCGCGGTGTACCACCACTTCGTCGGCAAGGAGGCGTTGTTCCGCGCCGTGCACGCAGAGGTGGAGGCCGAGGCCCAGGCGCGTACGGCTGCAGTTGCGGATCCGAAGGCGCCGCCGATCGAGCAGATTGTGGCTGGGGTGAACGCCTACCTGGACGCCGCGCTCGACGGACAGATCCGGCGGATCACGCTGATCGACGGGCCGGCTCTGCTCGGTCTCGAGCCGGACGGCCCTGCCAACCAGCAGGCGGGCCACGTGGCCCTGCGGTCGGACATCGCGACGGCAATCGCGCGTGGCCAGATCGTCGACCTCGACCCCGACGTTCTGGCTCACCTGATCGGAGGCCTGGCGCTGCAGGGCGGCCTGTTGATCGCGCGCGCCAGCGACCCCGAGGTGACCAGGGCGGCACTCGGGCAGGCACTCGACGCGATGCTCCGGGGCCTGACTCCCAAGCGAAGGCGATGAAGCCTGCCCCAAGCGTGCAGGCTTGCGTATCTCACATACCTAGAGTATGTTGCCTACACATGGAATCCGAAAGCCCGTGCTGCTGATCTGGGGCGAGGCGTGCGACTTCTTCCCGATCACCGACGCGCAACGAATCGCGTCGGACTTCCCCGTCGCCACCCTGATCTCCGTTCCCGGAGCCAAGACGTGGGTGCCGATTGACAATCCGGTCGCGGTGAGCGACGCCATCGTGGACTTCGTGCCGACGTCGGCGCCATGACGGCTGTCAGCGTCCAATCAAGCGACGCCTGCCGATCAGGGGTGGTGCAACTGCTGGTTGCGTTCGAGCGCCGATAGCGCGGCGACGCGAGCCTGCAGCGCCGGGTGGGTCGCTGCGACACGCGCCAGCGGGCGGATGTCCCGCCACCAGCTGCGGCGGGGCGCCACGGCGACCAGGTTAAATACGTTCAGCGCCGCAGCCGCGCGCAGGTCCTTGGTCGGTATGCGCTCGAGCGAGTCCGAGACCTTGAGCAGCGCCGAGGCCAGCGCGGATGGCCGGCCGGTGATTGCGGCCGAGCCGGCGTCGGCGGCAAACTCTCGGTAGCGGGACAGCATCGCGGTGCCGATCTGGGAGATCGCCCCGATGGCCACCACGAGGATCCCGTCGATGCCGCCGCCGCTCGCGCTCAGCATGATCGAGCCGGGCATTCCCACCACGCTCATCACCAGCGCATCGCGGTTGGCGATGTGCGCGAGCTCGTGACCCAGCACCGCCTGCAGCTCATCCAGCGTCAGCAGCTCCCGCAGCGCCGTGGTCAGATACAGACGCGGTGTCTGCCGCGGGAGGTGCACGACCCAGCTGTTGGGTTGGCGCTGATCGCTGAGCACGAGCTCAGGGCGCGGGATGTCGGCCAGCGCGCACAGCCGCACGATGAGCGCGAACAGATCCGGGTCGTCGGACTCGTGCAGCACCCTGCCCGGCAGGTGCTTGCGCTTGCGGTGGACGACCAGCCTGACGACCAGGCCAACGCCGAGCGCGATTGCCAGTCCGAGCAGGAACCGGTCCGGCAGCAGGATCACCACCGCGGCGAGCAGCGCCAGGGCGGTGAGCGGCGTCAGCACCGCCACCAGCACCATCCGCACCGTCAGCGACGGACTGCGCGAGATCCGGCTGCCAGCCGAGCTGCTCATACCCCTAGACGTACCCACGGAAGCCCCGGTTCATGCGACCACGTACCTGCCCAGGCGCCCAGCCGGGATGAGAGCCGACCGGATCTGGAAAACGCGCAGTTTGTTGACCCGGCCGGCGAGCCCTGGTACCAAAACGCCACACGCTGTACCTAAATACCGAACGCGATGTTCACATATGTTGGAGGGTCTCATGAGCGATGCAACCGACACCGCAGATTCACAGCCGGTCTTTCGACTGATCTACAACAGCCACAGCCTGATCGCGCCGGACCAGAGCCAGTCCGAGCTCGGGGCGATCTTCACCACCGCCCGGCGCAACAACAAGCGCCTCGGCGTCACCGGCGCCCTGGTGATCACCGAGGAGGCGTTTGTCCAAGCGCTGGAGGGCGACGAATCGGTGGTACGTGACCTGTTTGACGGGATCAGCCGTGACGAGCGTCACGATCGAGTCAAGGTAGTGGAGGCACAGACCGTGGCCGCGCGCACGTTCGGCCGTTGGGCGATGGCCAAAGTGGCGGCTGACGGCGGCCCGGACATCCGCCTGCTCAGCAACGCCCAGCGGGGGAGCATCGTGGCCGCCGGCGCCGATCACCACATCACGCCCGAGCAGGAGACCGTGCTCGCCCAGATGCGAGCCTCAGTCGCCGAGGACGCGGTCGCCTAAAGCAGCTTGGCCAGGGGGACCTCGTCGGCCCGTGCCGGATCCAGCAGCGCCTCGAGCGCGGGCTCGTAGGCGGGGAGCGAGAGAACGCCACCATCGTGCAGGACCATCAGGAAGCGGTCCAGCTTGCGCAGGAAGACCCGGTCGTGGGAGACCGCCACGACGGTGCCCTCGAACGTCGTCAGCGCCTGCTCCAGCGCCTCCGAGGAGTCGGTGTCGAGGTTGTCAGTGGGTTCGTCGAGCAGCAGCAGGTTGTGACCCTCCAGCTCGAGGATCAGGACCTCCAGGCGCGCCTTCTCGCCGCCGCTGAGGACGTCGTATGACCGCCGGGCGGCGCCGGCGAGCCCGTAGCGGGCGAGCGAACCCATCGCGGCCTGCAGGCCGCCGCCCTGCTCCAGAACGATGTCGAGCACCGCCCGCCCGCCGAAGTCCAGGCGGGACTGGAGCTGGGTGAAGAAGCCGGCGGAGACCCGCGGGCCGATCCTGAGCTCGCCCGAGTCCGGGGCCCGCGTCCCGGCCAGGACGTGCATGAGCGCGCTCTTGCCCGAACCGTTGGGGCCGATCACGCCGACGCGCTCGCCAAAGTGGATCTCCTCCGACACGGGTGAGACGAGGCCGGCGATTCCGAGCGAGCGCAGCTGCAGCACCAGCCTTGCCGAGTCACGGCCGCGGATCCGCACCGTGATCGCGGCGTCGGTGATCGGCGACGGAGGTGGTCCCCCGGCACGAAAGCGATTCCAGCGCGACTCGACGGCGTCGGCTCGCCGGGCCCAGTCGCTGGAATACTGCGCCCGCTCCTTGTAGGTCTTCAGCAGCCTGAACAGGCGCCGTTCCTCCTCGTGCCAGAGCTTGACGGCGTCCCCGAGGCGCTTCTGGCGCTCCTCGCGCGCCTGTGGATAGGTGGCATACGAGCCGGGATGCACCCAGGCGCCGTTGCCCTCCAGGGTCACGACTGCGCCGACCGCGCCCGCCAGCACCTCGCGGTCGTGGGAGATCATCAGGATCGTCTTCTTCGACGTCCGGACGCGCCGCTCGAGCTCCAGCTTGGCCGGCACGTCGAGAAAGTTGTCGGGCTCGTCGAGCAGCAGCACCTCAGCCTCGGAGGCGAACAGTACGTCGAGCACGAGGCGCTTACGCTCGCCACCCGAGAGCGTGCCTGCCGGTCGGTCGGCGAGCTCATCGAACGAGGCGCGGACGATCCGGCGACATGACGCATCCCACTGCCCCTCCAGCTGATAGCCGCCTAGCGCCGACCAGTCCGCGATCGCTTCCCCGAGCTCGACACCGGCCGCCGGATCGCCCGCCGCAAGCTGTGCCTCGAGCGCGAGCATCCGTTCCCCGGCCGAGCGGACGGCGTGCGGGGTCAGCGACACCAGCAGCTCGCGCACCGTGCGCTGGCCGTCGCCGACGCCCACATCCTGCGGCATGTACCCGGCGAGACCGCCGACCGCGGCATCGCCCTCGTCGGGCGCCAGCGCGTCGGCGAGGATCTTCATCAGCGTGCTCTTGCCGACCCCGTTGGTCCCCACCAGCCCGGCGTGCTGCCCCGGCCGGACCCGGAATGAGACCTCGGAGAACAGCAGGTCACCGCCCGGGTGGGCGTAGGCCAGCCCAGAAACCGCTACGTGCGCCATCGGTCCATGTTCCCACGGATCCAGACGCGGTCAGTCGAGCGTCCGGGCGCGCTGATGACCTCCTGGGCCCGGATGGCGAGAGCCCCTACCCAGTGCTCGCGCGAGCCGTCGCCGGCGTCGATCTCAAGTGTGCCCCGCGCAGCCCGGCGGATCGCCACATCGAGGCTCCCGACCGCGTGAGCTGGATATCTGTCCGGGCACGCCGACGACGTGCGCATAGCACAGCCCAGCAGGGAGATCGAGATCGGCATCGTCAGCGCTGCGGGTCGACCTGGATCTTCGGCGCGGCGCCGGCGCCGTCCGGTCGCCGGCCGGCGAGCACGTCGCCGATCTGCTCCAGGCCCACGGTCGCCGCCACCAGTGGCCGCGGATCGACGGTGCCCGCCGCGTAGGACTCGATCGCCCCGGCGAGCCCATGCGAACCGGACAGGATGCCGACCGCCGTCACATCCTTGAGCACCAGCTCGCGCGTGTCGATCCGGCTCGCGGATCCAGCCAGCCCGATGTACACCACGCGTCCGCCGGGCTGCACGAGATCCAACGCGAGTGCCGGCAGGGCCGGCGCATAGGACGCGTCGATCACGGCGTCAAACGGCAACGGCGGCAGCGTCTGCGCCGTCCACACGCCCTCGATGCCGAGCTCCTGCGCGAACGTCAGTGAGGCCTCGGTGATCCCAACCGTGTGCACCTCGACGCCGGCCGCCCGGGCGAACTGCGCGACCAGCAGGCCGATCGTCCCGGGGCCGAGCACCAGCGTGCGAGCTCCTGCCGACAGGCCTGCGGCGCGGACCGCGCGCAGTGCATTGCCGCCGGGCTCGACCATCGCCCCGGACGCGTCGTCCACGTCCTCGGGGAGGCGGTGCAGCGACGCCGCCGGCACCGCCAGCTGCTCGGCCAGCGCTCCCGGCCGCCCGCGGCGGATCCCGACCTCCTCGCGTTGCTCGCAGACGTGCCCGCGCCCGGAGCGGCACCGCAGACACTCCCCGCACCCGAGCATCGTGTCGCCGACGACGCGGACGCCCAGCCAGGCTCGGTCGACGCCGTCGCCGAGGGCCGAGACCGTGCCGCACCACTCGTGGCCGATCCGCATCGGATAGGCAGCGTGCCCGTCACGCAGGTAGGCCATCTCCCCGGTGAAGATCTCGACGTCGGTCCCGCACACCCCGACGCGCGCGACATCGACCACGACCTCTCCGGCGACGGGCGCCGGCGGCGCCACATCCTGCACCGAACCCTCGCCCGGTGCGGTGATCACGAACGCCCTCACCAGCCGGGGGTGGGAAGTCCGGTGACGCCGACGTCGGCGATGAACAGATGGCCCGAGAGCGGAAACCGCTGTCGCTGCCCGGGGGCCAGCTCGTCGTAGGCGGTGGTGATCAGCAGCGGGTCGAGCGCCGGACCGACGAACGCGATGCTCGTGGGGTGCGGCGCCGGCACAGTGACGACGGCGAGACAGTCGCCGCGCGGGGCGTGGCAGCGGACCTCGCCGGCGCCGTGGATCGCTATCCACAGGTTGCCGTCGGCGTCGACGCACAGGCCGTCGGGCGATCCGCCGTCGACGCTGTACAGCACGGCCCCGTCGGGCGACCAGCCCAGTCCGTTGGAGAGCGTCAGGTCGTCGTCGATCACCGCCACCGTGCCGTCGCGGTCGACCACGTACAGGGACTCGTCGCCCACGCGTTCATCGAGCGCCAGGCTGCCGACGAGGAACCGCCCGGTGGGATCGCAGGCGCCGTCGTTGAGCCGGCTGTCGTGGGTGGTCGGGATCAGGCGGGCGTGCGGTGACCGTCCCCCGTCGGCGGCCACCCGGTACACGTCGCGGCGGCCGGCGACAAGCAGCTCACCCGTGTCGCGGCACGCCACCGCTCCGACCGTCTGCTCGAGATGCAGGAGCGGGTGCGCGTCGACGGTGCCGTCGCGCAGCGTCCCGGCATGCACGTCGCCGGCGTTGATGTCCACCCACAGCACGCGCTCGCGCGCCCGATCCCAGACCGGCCCCTCGGCCAGTCCGTAGGCGCGCGGCGAGGCGACGGCGGCGGCGAAGCGCTTCACCTCGGGGTCGCGAACGGGACGATACGCTCGGGCAAGCCGCAGATCTTAAGGGGACTCATGTCTGGTCAGCGAAGCGCGCAGTGGTACTCGGGCAGCGAACGCAATGCCTACATCCATCGTGCCTGGATGCGGCGAGGTCTGCCCGGCCACGCGTTCGATGGCCGTCCGCACATCGCGATCGCCAACACCGCGTCGGAGCTGACGCCGTGCAACGCGCATCTCAACGAGGTCGCCGAGAGCGTCAAGCAGGGCGTCTATGAGGCCGGTGGAATCCCGCTGAACCTGCCGGTGATCTCCCTCGGCGAGACGCTCGTGCGCCCGACCGCGATGCTGTGGCGCAACATGGCCGCGATGGCCACCGAGGAGATGCTGCGGGCCAACCCAGTCGACGGGGTCGTGCTGCTCGGTGGCTGTGACAAGACGATCCCGATGCTGCTGATGGCGGCCGCCTCGGTCAACCTCCCGGCCGTTGTCCTGCCCGGCGGCCCGATGCTCAATGGAACGTTCCGCGGGGTTGCGCTCGGCTGCGGGACCGGCGTCTGGCAGCTCTCGG
This sequence comes from Solirubrobacteraceae bacterium, assembly GCA_050999585.1. Classification (GTDB taxonomy): domain Bacteria; phylum Actinomycetota; class Thermoleophilia; order Solirubrobacterales; family Solirubrobacteraceae; genus Palsa-465. The sequence continues at coordinate 17,945 of JBPCPC010000235.1, forward strand.
AGGAGGTCCGGGCCGGCAAGCTGTCCGAGGAGCAGTTTCTGCAGTCGGAGTCCTCGATGATCCGTAGCCGCGGGCACTGCAACACGATGGGCACCGCCTCGACGATGGCGCTCGTCGCCGAGGCGCTGAGCACGCTCCCGCCGGGCATCGCCGGGACCCCGGCGGCCGACAGCCGCCTGCTGCAGGCGGCCCACGAGACCGGCAATCTCGCCGTCTCGCTCGTGCACGAGGGTCGACGCCCGACCGATTTCCTCAGCCGGGGCTCGTTTCACAACGCGATCGTCGCGCTGGCCGCGATCGGCGGCTCGACCAATGCGGTGATCCATCTGCTGGCGATCGCAGGCCGCCTGGGCATCGAGCTGCACCAGGACGACTTTGACCGGATCGGGGCGTCGGTGCCGCTGCTGGTCGACCTGCAACCCGCGGGTCGCTTCCTGATGGAGGACCTGTTCCGGGCCGGCGGGCTGCTGGCGGTCCTGCGGGAGGTATCCGACCTGCTCGACCCCGAGGCGCTGACGGTGACCGGGCGGCCGCTGGTCGACTATCTCGGCGACGCCCAGATCTGGGATCACGAGGTGATCAGGCCGCGCGGCGAGCCGCTGCAGCCCGAGGCCGGCATCGCCGTCCTGTACGGGAGCCTGGCGCCCACCGGTGCGGTGATCAAGCCGGCGGCGGCCTCTGAGTCGCTGCTGCGCCATCGCGGCCGGGCGGTCGTGTTTGACTGCATCGAGGACTTCAACGCTCGGATCGACGATCCCGAACTGGACGTCGACGCGGACTCGGTGCTGGTGCTGCGGGGGTGCGGACCGAGGGGCTACCCGGGGATGCCCGAGGTGGCCAACCTGCCGCTGCCGCCCAAGCTGCTCGAGCAGGGGGTGCGGGACATGGTCCGGATCAGCGACGGGCGGATGAGCGGGACCGCGTACGGGACGGTCGTGCTCCACGTCTCGCCCGAGGCGGCCGCCGGCGGCCCGCTCGGCCTCGTGCGCACCGGCGACTACGTGATCCTCGACGTCCCCGCGCGACGCCTCGACCTCGAGGTGAGCGACGCGGACCTGGCCGCGCGGACGCCGCCGGCCGCGGCCACCGAGGCGTTCGCCAAGCCCACGCGCGGCTGGCAGAGCCTCTACGTGAACACGGTCCAGCAAGCCAACACCGGTGCGGATCTGGACTTCCTGCTCGGCGCCAGCGGCGATCGCGTCACCCGCGAATCGCACTGACCGCGTTCGACGGTTATAAACGCCCGGCTGGCTGGCTGGTAGCGGTGCGGCGTGGGGCGGTAATGGCCACGAGGCGGCGGCGGGTGGGCTTCGTGGTGGATTACCACCGGGTGTCACATGTGCGGCCAAGAGCGCAAAGTAGGTTGAGATGTCCACCGGCGATCAACGCTCCGACGGTGAGCTGCTGCGCGCGACCCGCGCGCGACGGTCCGGCGTTCGGGACGTTCTATCGGCGCCATCTGTCAAGGGTGGTCGCGTTCCTGATGCGCGAGACCGCGGATCGCGAGGTGTCGGCCGACCTCGCCGCCGAGGTGTTCGCCGCGGCGCTGGTCTCGGCCCGGCGCTTCCGAGATCGCGATGGCGGCTCGGCGTGGCCGTGGCTGCGGGGGATCGCTCAGGAACAAGCTGCGCGAGAGCCGCCGCCGCGGCCGGGTCGAGGACCGCGCTCGCCGGCGCCTGGCCGTCGAGCCCGAGCCGATCGACGACGCCGACCTGGCGCGCGTGGACGAGCTGGCCTCCGGCGCCGGGATCCTGGCGCTCGTCGAGGAGCTACCCGAACCCCAGCGCGCGGCGATCACGGCGCGGGTCGTGCAGGAGCGTGGGTATGCGGAGATCGCTGGGGAGCTGCGGTGCTCGGAGCTGGTCGTGCGCCAGCACGTGGCCGCGGCCTGGCCCGGCTGAGAAATCGATTCAAGGAGCGGGAGCAGTGAGCGACTACTTCGAGCGAATCGAGCGGCAGCTGGTGGCGCGCGCGTCGACGCAGCGCCGCCGGCGCTCAGCGGCGCTGCCGCGGCTTGGCGGGGGCCTGGGCGGTCGCCTTGTTGCCGCCAGCGCCGTGCTGGTGGTCATCGCGGTCGTCGGGGTCTTCATCGGGGTCGGGCAGCGGGGGCGCGGGCAACCGCGGGCCGGGGCCGCGGCCGCCAAGCAGGTCGTGTTCACGGCGCAGGGCGGTTCGGTGCGAGCCTCGGTCGCGACGCTGCGCGATCGCCTCGCCGCCGCCGTCCCGGGCGTCCGCGTGACCCGCGCCGGGGATCTGGTGACCGTCACCGGGTGACGAGCGCGACGCGGGCCCGGGTGCTCGCGCTCGCCGCGCCCGGACAGCTGGACTTCTATGACTGGGAGGCCAACGCTCTGACCCCCAACGGCAGAACGGTGGCCGGCCAGCTGACCGCGCAGAACCCGGCTGCGCTGACGATCAGCCAGGGCCGCGATGAGGGCCCGGGGTCCGCGGGCGGCGGTGGGCTGTCGCTGTACCGGGCGGTGACGCTCGCCGCCCGGGCGCATGGGTCGGCCACGGCCACGTCGCACGTGTCGCGTACCGGGTCGCAGCACTACCTGTTCGGGGCGCCCGGGAGTGCGGCTTGCGCCGCCGTTGCGACGGCGAGCCGTGGCGAGCACTGCCTGCTCGCCGGTCCGGCCTCCTCCGCGGCGAGCCTCCGCGCCGAGCTCCCCGGGGGCGTGACGGTCGCCGACGGCCAGCAGCTGACGATCCCGCGGGGGATCGTGATCCTCCAGGCCGCGAATCCGAGCGCCGCGACCGCGATCGCACGCGAGAGTCCTCGGGCACGGTTCTTCGTGCTCACCGACATCGCCGCCCTGGCCGGGGGCCAACTCACCGATCCCCGGGCGTCCACCGATTCGTCCGGCAGCCCGGACGTCGAATTTGGCTTCACCGCGGCGGGCAACCGCGCGTTTTCGAAGCTCACCGCGCAGATCGTGCATCGGGCCGCGATCAGCAGTCCCGGCACCACGCAGCAGAACCAGCATTTCGCGATCGCGCTCGACGGGCAGCTGATCAGCGTCCCATCGATCGACTACCGGATCTATCCCGACGGGATCCGGGGCGGCGGCGCCGACATCACGGGTGGTTTCACGCGCGTGACCGCCCGGGACCTGAGCGTGCTGCTGCGCTCCGGCCCGTTGTCCTCGCGGCTCGTCGCGCACTAGAGCAGACCGGACTCCAGCGCCGCCCCGGCGACGAGCTCGCCCAGCTGCAGCACGAGCCAGATCCGTTCGGGGTCCAGCAGCAGCTCCGGTTGCTCGAGCACGTCTCCGTCGACGACGACGAGGTCAGCGAGTCGGCCGCCGGTCACCGTGCCGATGTGGTCCTGGAGGCCGACCGCCTCCGCGGCCACGCCGGTGGCCGCGCGCAGCGCCTCGGCGGGCGTGATCCCGTGATGGATCATCCGCACCAGCTCGAGCGCGGTGTCGTCGCCCGCGACGCCGGCGCGGTCTGAGCCCAGGCCGATCTTCACACCGGCGTCACGCGCCGCGCGCAGGCTCTGCGTGCCCTGCTCGAGGTTGTGGTGGGCGAGCTCGACGATGCTCGAGAGCATCGCTGGGTCGGCTGTCGCCTCGGCCGGATCGATCGCGTCACCGAGTCCGCCCATCCAGTAGTAGCCGCTGAGCGTCGGCACCAGCACCTGGCCGCCGGCCGCCATCTGCTGCAGCAGCTCAGGACGCTGGTTGAGGTACATGCCGTGCTCGATCGTGTCCATGCCGTGGGCGATCGCCGCCGCGGTTCCGTCCAGGCCCTCGACGTGCGCAGCGACCTTGACGCCCATCCGGTGAGCCTCCTGGACCAGTGCGGTGAACTCGGGGTCGGTCAGCTGCGTCGGGTCGGGGTCCTCGAGCTCGTTGGACCGCGCCCCGGTGGTCATCACCTTGATGAAGTCCGCGCCCGCGCGCAACTGCTCGCGCACCGCCTTGCGGATCTCGTCGGGACCATCGGCCTCGCGGTACATCGCCCCGTAGAAGCGGCCGCCCGGGGCGGTGGCCGAGATGATCAGACCGCAGGTGAGCAGCCGTGGGCCGCGAAACGCGCCGTAGCGCATCGCCTGGCGCGCCTCCTGGGGCTGATGGTCCTGGGAGCCGACGTTGCGCAGCGTCGTGACCCCCATCCGCAGGTTGTCGCGCAGCTCGGCCTGCAGAAAGTGCGCGCTCGTCCCCGCCAACAGCGGCTCGGCGCCCTTGTCGGGGTGGGGCTCGTGGCCCTGCACGTGGACGTGGAGGTTGATCAGGCCGGGGAGCAGCATCCGGCCGGCGAGGTCAAGCGTCCGCGCGCCCTCGGGGACCGGCTCGCTGTCGCTACCGACCCGCTCGATCACGCCGTCGGCGATCAGCACCGCGGCGGCCTCCCTGATCGCCGCCCCGGTGCCGTCCCACACCCGAGCACCGGTCAGCCACAGCCGCCCGGCGGCAGCGGGGGGTGCGGCGAGCAGCGATGGATCGCGATGTGGCATCGCTCAGATCAGTCGGGGGCGAGCAGCACGCGGAAGCGCGCGTCGTCGTGCAGAGTGGTGAAGTCCTGATCCTCACGCGCCCATCCGATGACCTCCGGCTTGAGCGCGGCCCCCTGCTGGAGGCGGGCGATCGCATCGTCGGGGCGGCCGGCCAGGGCCTCGACGCAGGCCAGCTCATAGTGCAGCGAGGCACTGTCGGGATGAGCTTCGAGGCCGTCGAGCAGGATCCCCCGCGCCGTATCCGGAGCGGAGTGGCGCAGCGCGGACGCGCGGAACGCCCATTCCCAGGCGGAGGGCACGAACGTCGCCGGACCGCCGAAGCTCAGCACCGTCGTGCCCGGCTCATCGGCAACCGCGTGGCGCTGAGATGACGGATCGGGGATGAACACGTAAGTGCCGGCCGAGGCATCGTAACGCTGCTCGTCGATCGTGAACGTGGCCCGCCCGGTGGCGACGAAGTAAAGCTCCTCATGAGCGAGGTCTGGAGCCTCGCTGTGCGGCTCCACGACGTCGACCCCGGCCCGGTCCGCGGTATACGCGTTGCAACCGAAGGCACCGATGCCAAGCGCGTGGCGGACGGGGCGCCAGGTGAGCGTCCCCGGACCCGGCAGAGACTCGATCTGATCGAGCCTTATGACTTTCGGCGGCCTCGGCATGCGATCAGTTCTAGCGGGTCGCTGCTCAACATCGGGGAGCGTGACCAGCACGACTTCAGCGTCGCCGAGCCCGGGCGCGAGCGTGGTCAGCCGCCACTGGTGCCCGTCGGACTCTGGTCCTCCCCGTGCTGCAGCGTCCGGTGCCCGAGGTCGCGATCGTCTGTGACACCTCGGGTTCGATGCACGAGCAGCTGCTGGCCCGAGCGCTGGCGGAGATCGAAGCCGTCCTCACCCGCGCCGGGCTGCGCGACCGCCAGGTCCGCGTGCTGGCCGTCGATGCGGCAGCGCCGGCCGTTCGCCGGGTGAGTCGCGCCCAGCAGGTGAGCCTCGCGGGCGGAGGGGGGACCGATATGGGCGAAGGCATCGCCGCGGCCGCGACCCTGCGACCGCGCCCGACGGTGCTGATCGTGCTCACCGACGGCTTCACGCCCTGGACGGCGGACCCGCCGCGTGGGATCCGCGTGGTCGTCGGCCTCATCACCCAAGGCCCGCGCGCGCACTACTGGACCCCACCGGACTGGGCGCGGACGGTGGTGATCGAGGAGACAGACTCCGGTGCCTGAGTGGGCTGGTGGTCGTGGTCGCGGCGCGGGTGGGGGTGCCGGGGTGTGGCTGAGCGTGCGGGGGTGTGGCTGAGCGTGCGCGGTGCGACAAATCCGATCACCCCGGAATCGATTTGGCACAGAACGCGCTCTCAGCCTGCGTGTGGTGACAGATCCGAGCCGCGGTGGCCGATTTGTCACACCGTGCACGCCCTGCCCGATGGTGGCCTGACGAGTGGTGCGGGCGGTCAGGGAGGGTGACCCCCGGCACTTGCTGACCACCGAGGTCTGGTCTGCGGCGGTAGGGTCGCTGGGTGCGCGGGGTCACTAGACAGGTGAGGGTGCCGGCGCCGAGGTGGTGATCGACATCCCCCAGCGGCTGAAGGCGGCGGGGGTCACGCTGCGTCCGATCCGGACCGCGGACACCGAGCCCTATGCGCAGGCGTTCGTCGACGATCCGAACCTCGGTCGCCTGCTGGGCATGGAGCGGGACCCGACCTCGGAGTCGCTGCGGGAGCGACTCGCGAACGCTCATGAGCGCGCTGCGCAGGGGAAAGGCGTGGAGCTGGCGATCGAGCGCAAAGGGGGGTTTGCCGGGTCCGTGCTGGCGCACTCCTTTGACTGGACGCACCGGCGATGTGAGATCGGCTTCTGGCTGGTGCCTGGGGCTCGGCACCATGGGCTGGGCGGCGCCGCGGTTGCACGACTGCTCGATTGGGTGTTCGCGGAGCTCCCGATCGACCGCGTGGAGATGACGACGACCAGCGACAACGCCGCGACCCGGGCGTTCGCGCGGCGCATGGGCTTCCTCGAGGAGGGCGTCTGGCGCCAGCGCAACGTCGAACGTGGCCGCCGCGTCGACCTGGCCCAGTTCGGCCTGCTGCGCGAGGAGTGGCCGCCACCACCGCCGTCGCCACTGCCGTCGCCACGGCCGCCGACGCCGAGCTGACGGGTCGTGCGCTGGGCAGCTGGACGTGCCGCGCGGACCGGATGAAGCGCGTTTCGGGCAAGATTCGCTGGCGATGTCACCGCAGGAACCGAATCTCGGCCATGGCGCCACCCACAGCGCCCGGTTGCTGATCTCCTGTCCGGACGGCCCGGGGATCGTCTCGGCGGTCGGTGGCTTCCTGTTCGAGAACGGGGCCAACATCGTCACCTCCGATCAGTACTCGACCCATCCCGAGCAGGGGTCGTTCTTCATGCGGGTCGCGTTCTTCCTGCCGGGGTTGCCGGATGACCGGGCGGCGTTTGAGGCGGCGTTCGGCGAACTCGGCCAGCGGTTTGCGATGGACTGGCGGATCACGTACGCCGGTGAGCCCAAGCGGGCGGTACTGATGGCCTCCCGCGAGGACCACTGCCTATCGGACCTGCTGTGGCGCCATCGCCGTGGCGAACTGGAGATGGAATTGCTGGGGGTGATCTCCAACCACGACGACCTGCGTGGCGACGTGGAGGCGCTCGGGGTCCCGTATCACCACGTGCCGGTCACCCGCGACACCAAGCCTCAGGCCGAGGCGGTGGCGGTGGCGCTGATCGACGGGCGGGCGGACGTGGTCGTGCTCGCGCGGTACATGCAGATCCTCTCCGGCGGGTTCCTACGCGGGGTCGGCTGCCCGGTGATCAATATCCACCACTCGTTCCTGCCGGCGTTCGCGGGCGCCGGGCCATACCAACGAGCCTATGAGCGGGGCGTGAAGCTGATCGGGGCCACCGCCCACTACGTCACCGAGGAGCTTGACGCCGGGCCGATCATCGACCAGGACGTGCAGCGGGTCGGGCACGACTACTCGATCGAGGACATGATCCGCGTCGGGCGCGACGTTGAGCGCGTCACCCTGGCCCGCGCTCTGCGCAGCCACCTCGACGACCGCGTGCTCGTCCACGACGGGCGCACAATCGTGTTCTAGGCTTCACCGCTGGCGCCAGGCTCTCGGGGCCCAGCGGCGACCAGCGCCGTCGATGCCGGTCATGCCTAGCGGGTCACTGAGGCGCTATCGCAGGGTGAGCGTGACCAACCGGCTGTAGGCGGTCGTGGCGGCGACGCCGACCGGCAGAAACGCGTCGTTGGCGGGAAAAGTGTAAGCGAGCCGCACGCTGCCGCTGTGGCCGAACCTGACGTGCACCTCGAAGTACGCGGTGGGCCCCGAGAGCGTGACCGTCTTGACGGTGCTGAACGCTCCGTGACCCCGCGGCCGCAGCTGAATCGCCACCTTCTGGGTCCCGTGCCCGTCGAGGCTCATGAAGTGCGCCGGACGCGCGTTACCCCACACCTCGGCGATGGCACCGGCTCGCGGCGAGGTCACCGGCAGGTACAGAGCCAGGCGGTAGGCGAAGTAGGTCGCCTTCGGCTGGCCGGCGTCGGTGAGCAGGCCGCTGGTGAAGCCGACGTTCGTGCCGGGGGCCGGATCGTCGAGCAGGTACTGCGCGTAGCTGGCCACGCGGGGGCTCTTCCAGCTCAGGTACTCGCTCCAGTTGAGGTAGTAGGCGGCGGTCGCCGGTGACACGTAGGCCGCGGTCTGGGGCGGGTTGGTGATGTAGCCGTACTCGTCGCTGTAGATCGAGAACCGCTTGTGCGAGCCGTATGCGGTCTGCACACGGTCGAGCAGCTGCTCGAGGCTGCCGAGCTGCGAGAAGATCGCAAAGTTGCGGTCCAGGCCGGCCGAATTCAGCGGCGAACGTCCGCCCGAGTAGGGGTGGTCAGCAACCCCGTTGGCGGAGAACAGAGCGGGGTGCCGGGCGCGGAACGCGCGTGAGCCGGCGGCGTTCGTCGGGCATCCGCGGGCCTGGGCGTAGCGTCCCCGCATCGGCCTGTCGCTCGTGTCTAGGCAGTACAGCGTGCGGATGAACGGCAACGGCTTGGTCTGCGCGTAGTCGCCCGGCAGCCCCTCGGGGTGAGCGTGGTTCACCGGTCCCGACCGTCCCTCCGCGGCGAAGCCGCCGATCACGATCGTGTTGCGGCCATGACCGGTCTGGCGCAGCGCCGTCCAACCGGCGTCGACCAGGCCGCGGTACATCATCGGGCCGACCGACAGCTCTGAGCCGTCGATCGCCTGCGGGGCGAGATCCTGTCCGAAGTTGGGCTCGTTCCACAGCGCCCAGAAGCGGACCGCCGGCAGCGGCTGGGAGGACCCCGCGGGGACGAACGTCCCGTCGTAACGCTCGCCGACCGCGTGCACGAAGCCGCCGTAGAGCCTCGCGCTCGGCTTCCAAGCGAAGTTCTGATCCGCGATCCCCTGGGGTGGGATGTTCGCGCCCTGAGCCCAGCGCGGGGCCCCCCCGGCGACGGTGAAGTCGACCGTGATGCCGTCCCGGCGCGCATCGTTGACGATCACGTCATAGGGCGCCCAGTTGGCCGCCGGGTAATCGTAGGGGTCTGAGCCGCCGTTGAAGCCCGCAGGCACGGTCCTGGCGGTCGGGTCGGGAGCGACGTAGTCCCAGTGCACGATCACCCGCACGGTGTTCGCGCCGAGCGCCCGGAACTGCGCCAGCGTGCCGACGGGATCCGACAGCAGCGGAGGGTCCGCTTCGATGATCTGCGCCTGATGCGAGGAGGCGCTCGCTGCTCCCGGCGCGCCCACCAGGCACAGCGCCGCCAGTAGCCCCGCTCCGGCGGTGGCGGCCAGACGCCGTCGCCGGCGCTTCGGGGTCGCGAAACGCTGACCGATCATGCGGATGCAAACACGATCTGGGCCCCGAAGTTGCAGCGCTGAGTGCGCTCGCGTCAGGGCGGGCCGCACGGTCGGTTGCGTCCCGGACAGCTGACGTCCTGGTTTTTAGTTAGGCTTTACGAAATCGGGGCTCGCTCTCTCATCTCGGCGGCCGCTGCCGTGCTCGCCGTCGGAGTCCTCGCGGCGTGCGGTTCGAGCAGCCGCTCGGGCAACGGGGTCGCCGCCAAGACGCCGAGCCAGATCCTGACCGCCTCCTCCGGCGCGATCCAGAGCGCCTCGTCGGTGCACGTCTCCGGCCAGCTGTCCAGCGGCGGGCAGACGATCAAGCTCGACCTCAACATCGTGTCGGGCAAGGGCGCCAAGGGGAACATGTCCCAGAACGGGCTCAGTTTCCAGCTGATCGCCGTCGGCAGCTACGTCTACATCAACGGCAGCCCGGACTTCTGGAAGCACTTCGGGGGCACCGCCGCCGCGACCCTGTTCCAGGGCAAGTGGCTCAAGGCGCCGTCCACGACCGGCAGCTTCGCCTCGTTGAGCACGCTGACCAACCTGAAGTCTCTGGCCAGCGGGCTGCTGAGCAGCCACGGGACCCTGACCAAGGGCTCGACGAGCACCGTCAACGGTCAGAAGGTGATCGCGCTGAAGGACACCAGCAAGGACAGCCAGCTCTACGTGGCCACGACCGACAAGCCGTATCCAATTGAGATCGCCAAGGGCAGCGACCACACCCAGCAGATCAGCTTCGACAAGTACAACGCCTCAGTGTCGCTGAGCGCGCCGGCGACTTCGATCGATATCTCCAAGCTGCAGGGCAAGTAGCCCCGCCCCGCCGTCCCCGAGGGTGCCCGGGGCGCCCGGCTGCAAGAGTGTCTGGGATGGACGCGATGGGCCGGACTCGACGAGCGATGGCGGCGCTGACGCGCGCCGTCCGCTGGCTGACCCGGCTGCTGCGCGGGCGGGTGGTGGAGTTCGTCGGCGGCCCGGCGCGCGCTCGCGTGGTCGTTCTCTTCGGCTGCGTGCTGGCGCTGTCCAGCGCCCAGATCTCGACCGTGGGGGCGGTCGCGCCCCAGCTCGAGCATGCCCTGCACATCGGCAACACCGAGATCGGGTTGCTGAACTCGGTCGCGCTGCTCGTCGGGGCCGCGACGGTGATCCCGGTCGGGCTGCTCGTCGATCGCATTCGTCGGATCCCGCTGCTGGCAATCAGCATCCTGCTGTGGAGCGTGGCCACGCTGGTGGGGGCGTTCGCCGGTTCCTATTCGAGTCTGCTGCTCTCGCGCGTCGGCCTTGGCGCGGTGGCCGCGACGGCCGGTCCGGCGATCGCGTCGCTGACCGGCGACTACTTCCCGTCGCGGGAGCGCGGACGCGTCTACGGGTACATCCTCAGTGGCGAGATCGCGGGCACCGCGATTGGATTCGTGGTCAGCGGAACCGCGGCCAGCGCGATCTCCTGGCGGGCGGCGTTCGTGCTGCTGGCGATCCCCGGGTTCTTCTTGGCACGATCGCTGTGGCGCACGGTGCCCGAGCCGCTGCGCGGTGGCTACAGCCGGCTGGAGCCGGGCACGCTCAACC
>JBPCPC010000276.1:0-6558 GCA_050999585.1 Solirubrobacteraceae bacterium
GCGGTCGCCCTGGCGATCGTTCTGGTCGGCACCGGCCTGTTTCTCTACCTGCGGTTTCGGTCGGGCTTTGACTACGCGCTGGACCAGGGCTTGCGCTCCCGCGCCGGCGACGTGACCGCGCTCGTGAACCAAGCCGACACCGGCCTCTCGCAGGGCGGAAAAAACACCCTGACCGCCAAGGGGGAAGCGTTCGCGCAGATTCTCGAACCAAATGGAGCGATATTCGACTCGACGCCGCTGATCAAGAACGTGGCGATCCTCAATCCTCAGGAGGTTCGCACGGCACTGGCCGGATCGACGTTCATCGAGCGCGGACCGATCGGCCGAATCCCCGAGCCGTCACGCCTGTTTGCCACGCCGGTTCGCGCCCAGGGACGCAGGCTGGTGGTCGTGGTCGGAGTGTCGCTGGGTGAGCGCACGGACGCTCTGAGCCAGCTCGGCGGTCTGCTGATCGTCGGGGGTCTGGTCGCGCTGGTGCTCGTGTCGGTCGCCGGATACGCGGCCGTGGCGGCGGCGTTGAGACCGATCGAGCTGATGCGCCGGCGAGCCGCGCAGATTTCGGCGGGCGACCCGGGGCGACGGCTGCCGGTCCCGCCTGCAGCTGACGAGGTCTCGCGGCTGGGGATCACGCTGAACGCGATGCTGATCCGGCTCGAGGAGGCGTTTGCGCGCGAGAGCCAGTTCGTGTCTAACGCCAGCCACGAACTGCGGACCCCGTTGGGGATCGTCAAGACCGAGCTCGAGCTCGCGATGCGCGGCTCCTACAGTCCCGAGGAGCTGGAGGCGGCGATCCGGTCAGCGGCCGAGGAGAACGATCGCGTGATTCAGCTGGCCGAGGATCTGCTGGTGATCGCTCGCGCCGATCAGGGACAATTGGCCGTTCGCCCGGTTGAGCTGGACCTGACCCACGAGCTTGGCCGCGTCGCTGAGCGATTCGAACACCGAGCCAGCGAGGAGGACCGCTCGCTCACCGTCGAGGTGTCCGCCGGCTGCCGCGTCTGGGCCGATCCCCAGCGGCTTGAGCAGGCGCTGGGAAATCTCATCGACAATGCCCTGCGCTACGGGTCCGGACCGGTCACGCTAACGGCCACGCCACGCCCGACGGGCGTCGAGCTGCACGTCTCAGACACCGGGCCTGGATTCTCAGAGGGCTTCATCGCTGACGCGTTTGACCGCTTTACCCGCGAAGACCCCGCGCGCCCTCGCGGCGGGGCCGGACTGGGACTGTCGATCGTGCGAGCGATCGCGCTCGCCCACAACGGGCAGGCCCATGCCGCTAACCGTGACACCGGCGGCGCAGACGTCTGGATCGCGCTGCCGCTGCACCCCAACCATCCCGGCGGGCTCGCTGGACGCTGAGTCAGGGCCGCAGACGCCCGAGGGCCTCTCTCGCATTGGTTTACGGCGACCGAATCAGCCAAGCCAGACACGTCGCTCCCTGACTCGGGCTGCACCAACGCCGTCTTGACGCTGCGTGCCGGTCGATCAACCAGAGAGCCGGCCTCATGCCCGTCTAATCCGGGGTTCCTACCGTGGCCGTCACTTGGTCCCACAACCCAAAGGAGACGACATGATCAAGCGACTGAGGACCAGTGCAGGACTGGCCGCCGGACTGGCGGCCCTCTCGCTCGGCGGAGCAGCGATCGCCGGCGCCGCGATGAGCTCAGCACCGACGCACTCCGGTGCTGCAGCCAAGCAGGAAGCAACGAGCGGCCGCGATACCGACAAGATCCAGAGCGGCGATCAGACCACGCCCGACAAGGCCGGCGCCGTGAAGGAGGTCACCACCGGTCGCGATACCGACAAGATCCAGAGCGGCGATCAGACCACGCCCGACAAGGCCGGCGCAACCCAGTCTGAGAACCCGACCTCGGAGACGAGCTCTGAGTCAAGCGGCGAGAGCGCGGCCAACAACGACGGTCCCGGCGGATACGCCGACCCGGCCGGCAACGCCAACACCCAGCAGCAGGGCCAGCACTGACCCGCAACCGCTAAACACACATCCGACACAAGCGGAGGCCCGAGAGGGCCGCCGCTTCCTATTCTCCTCCGCCTCTCATGTGACGTTGGAAAGCTCGTCACTCATGCGGATTTTGGTCATCGAGGACGAGGTCAAGATGGCCCGGCTGATCAAGCGCGGGCTGCAAGCCGAAGGCCTCGCCGCCGACGTCGCTAACCGTGGCGAGGACGCCCTGTGGATGGCCGGCGCCACCGAGTACGACGCCATCGTCCTTGACGTGATGCTCCCCGGGATCGACGGGTTTGAGACCTGCCGCAAGCTGCGCGCCGACGGTGTCTGGGCCCCGGTCGTGATGCTCACCGCCCGCGACGCGATCCAGGACCGGATCGCGGGCTTAGACGGCGGCGCTGATGACTACCTGACCAAGCCGTTCTCGTTCTCTGAGCTGCTCGCGCGGCTACGGGCGCTGTCGCGTCGCGGCCCGATCGAGCATCCGACCATCTTGTGCGCGGGCTCCCTGCGCCTTGACCCCGCCGGGCGTCGCGTCTGGCGCGGGGACACCGAGATCACCCTCAGCACCAAGGAGTTCGCCCTGCTCGAGGCGTTCATGCGCCGCCCCGGTGAGGCGCTCACCCGCTTTCACCTGCTCGAACAGGCCTGGGACTACGACTATCACAACCGCTCCAATGTGATCGACGTCTACGTCCGCTACCTGCGCACAAAAATCGATGACCCGTTCGGCACGCGCACGATCGAAACGGTCCGCGACACCGGCTACCGCCTGCGCTCAGACAGAGGCACAGGTTGAGACAACGCACCATCCCGACACGCTCGCGCCGCCGCCCTCGGTGCCTCGGCGCCCGGATTGGGGCTGTCCTGACGCTCATCCTCATGGTCTGGGTACTCGGCGTTGGTCGCGACCAGTCGACGGTCGCTGGCCCGGCGCTCGCGGCCACGGCACGCCAACCCAGTCGGGCGCAGGCGGTAGTGACGATCGCGGCTCACCGAGCCCCAACCCGTGTGCCTCGATCCTTCCTGGGGATCTCGACCGAGTACTGGACGATCCCGGTGTGGGCCAGGCACCTATCGCTGCTGGGACACGTGCTGTCCTCGATCACGCCCTACAGACCGATGGTGTTGCGGATTGGCGGCTCCTCTGCTGACCAAACCTTCTGGGCGCCCAAGGAGGCGCCCAAGGAGGCGCCCGAATGGGTATTTAAACCTCCCCGGCGTGGCTGAACCAGGTCCATCGGATCGTCACCCGCTTCCGAGTACGGGTGATCCTGGATCTCAACATGGTCACCGCCACGCCGCAGATCGCCGTCCGCTGGGCGCGCGCGGCCGAAGCGGCGCTGCCCGCAGAAAGCATCGTCGGGTTCGAGATCGGCAACGAAGACGACATCTATAGCCGGACGTCATGGCAACAGACGACCAACGGCACCGCCTCCAGGATCCTCCCTCAGATGATGACGGCGCGTGGCTACGCCAACTCCTACCGCGCCTACGCTGCTGCCCTGGCCCGCGTGGATCGCGGCATCCCGCTGCTCGGTCCGGCGCTGTCTGAACCCGCGGCGCACATCAACTGGATCTCCCATCTGCTCGCCGGTCCACATCCCCGGCTAGGCGCGATCACCGTGCACCGATATCCGTTGTCGGGCTGCTCACGTCCGGGGTCACGAACGTTTCCCACGATCGCCCGAGTCCTGAGCGAGAACGCGACCGCCGGAATGGCCCACAGCATCCACAGCTCCGTTCGCGCCGCCAGACGGGCGGGTCTGCCCGTGCGGCTGACCGAGATCAACTCCGTCACCTGCGGCGGCCGAAAGGGCGTCAGCAACACGTTTGCGACCGCGCTCTGGGCGCCCGACGCGCTGTTCGAGCTGCTCAGGGCCGGCACCCGATCAGCCGCCGTCCACGTACGGGCAAACGCCATCAACATGGCCTTCTCACTCACCCGACACGGACTGATCGCCAACCCTCTCCTCTACGGACTCGCTGTGTTCTCACGGACGCTCGGGCCCAGGTCAGAGCTGATCGCGCTGCATCTGAACTGCCGCCCGTCGCTGCGACTCAAAGCCTGGGCGGTCCGCTTCAACGGAAACAAACTTCACCTGCTCTTGATCAACAAGGGCAGTCGCGTGGCGCGTGTCTCTCTCCGAATCCCCGCCACCGGTCGCGCGACAGCCGAGCAACTACTCGCCCCCTCCGCCCGCGCCACCTCGGGAGTGACCCTCGGCGGACAGCACCTCAACTCCCGCGGCCGCTGGGCTGGCCGGCCGGCAACCATCAGCGTCTACCGGGACGCCAACGGCTACCCACTCACTATCCGTGGGCTGAGCGCCACGCTCCTGACAGCCACCCTTCGCCCCGGCCCGCTGAACGGTCAGTGAACCGACTGCGACGCAGCCGCGACACGATGGCCGCCGACAAGCGCCCTACAAGGCCCTCCGCTTGCGTCCATGTCCCAGCCCGCAAAGTAGACACGCGATCGAAAGCCCCGCCGGTATCGAGCTCGTAGTCACGTTTTGGATAAAAGCGTGACCGAAGCGCAGGAGGGGAGTCGGTTTCGAGGTCTGCGAGAGAGAAACGGACTGGCGCCGGCTGGTCAGGCGCCTCCGTAGGAGACGATCAGGTCGGTGGCGACACCGACAAGGAAGCCGGACGCGAGGAAGTAAAGGCCGAGGGTGCGGTGTCCGTAGCGGCGCATGCCGGTCCAGATCTCTCCGACGACGTAGAGGATCGCCCCGCCGGCGAGCGCGTAGAAGCAGAGCTCGAGCGGGTCCGAATGGACTTGGTAGCCGACGATCGCGCCGAGAAGGGTGGGTCCTCCACCCACGAGTCCGGCGAGGCCAAGCCACGCCCATGAGGGTCGGATGGCGCCGAGCGGGCCGACGATCCCGAACCCTTCGGTGGCGTTGTGCAGTCCGAAGCCGATGATCAGCACGGTCGCCAGCCCGATCGCGCCGGCCTTGGCCGAGACGCCGATCGCGAGCCCCTCGGCGAAGTTGTGCAGACCGACCGCAACCGCGATCGTCATGCCCGTCCGCAGCGCAGCGCGGCGTGCTTCGCCCGCCTGAGCACCGAAGGCGGCCAGCTCCTGAGCGCTGAAGTTTGCGGAGGCTTCGCCCCCGGCGATCGGCGGTCGGGTCGCTGCGCGCGGTCGCAGGCGCCGCTCGATCGAGGAGAGACCGGCAGTGCCGACGGTAAACCCGGCGGCGAGCAGCGCGAACAGTCCGAGCACCTGAAGGAAGCTGGTCTTGTGATCCTTGAAGCTGCCGAGAGCGGTGTCGACGATCTCCTGGGCGTGTTTGGTTACGTCCATGAAGATGAAGGCCAGGATCCCGACCGCGAACATCGCCAGTGCTACGCGCAGTCGGTCATCGACGCTGCCGACTCGCCCGAGCGGGAGACCGAGGTAGATCGTGAATCCCGCGATCGTTCCCAATAGCACCGTCTCAGCGAAGCTCATCGATACCTCTGTTATTAGGGCACCCTAACAAGGTGGGTCCCTAGTTCATATCACGGCGATCGGGACTTCGCTACGGCGGGGTGACACGGAGGTCTACCGGCAAGCGCAGATGCTCACCGGAGCTCGCTTGATGTTCTGTCCGAGCTGGCACATAGAGTCACGTTATGGATGCTTTTCGTGACTCAACGAGCGGAGGTGGCTGATGACCGACCAGGCGCCTGAGACCGCCCGCCAGCTGGCCGGCGAGCTGGCCGACGCCTTTGAGACCGACCGCGGGCTCGCCAAGCAGCAGAACCGCGCCCAGGATCGGCTGCGGGCGGCCAACGACCGGTTGTGGTCGGGTTTGCATCCCGACGCGCTCGGCCTCGTCTATGACGGCGCGGCCGCGGCCGGTCAGGGCGCAAGCGCGATCGGTGAGGGGATCGTCGACGCGGTGCGCGCTGGCGGCTTGGCGGCTGAGGTCGAGGCGTTGGTGCTGGGCGAGTTGCAGGAGGTCCACTGGGCGATCCATCGCGCGTTCTCTGAGCACCAGCAGCTCGCTGAGGATCGTCGTCATTTGGCGGCGGAGATCGGCGAGCTGATCGCTGCCTTGGTCGCTGAGCTGGTCGCGGCCGGGTGGAGCGAGGAGGCGGCCGGGACCGCTGATGTGGGCCAGCTCGCCACCGCGGTCGCGCGATGACCGCCACTAAGCTGACGTCGGCGCGGACAAGCTCTGAGACGTCGCGGCGTCGACCACCAGAGGTCCTGTCAGAGGCCGAGGCGATCGCGCTGCTGAAGGCCTGCGGCTCGCGGGCGCCGACGGGGGTGCGCAACCGGGCGTTGATCGCGGTGCTGTGGCGCTGCGGACTGCGGATCTCCGAAGCCCTCTCCTTGGAGCTGCGCGACGTCGACCTCGAGGCTGGCACCGTCCGGGTCCGTCACGGCAAGGGCGACCGCTCGCGGACCGTTGGCCTGGACGAGCAGACCACCGCCCTGCTCGCCCGCTGGCTCGATCGCCGCAAAAAGATCTCCCCCGGGGCCCGGGCGCCGATCTTCTTCCCCCTCCAGGGCGGCCGGACCAAATCCAACCACACCCCGCGGCTATTACCACGCGTTGCCCCCAAGGCCGGGATCGGCCGGCGAGTACAAA
>JBPCPC010000300.1:0-3727 GCA_050999585.1 Solirubrobacteraceae bacterium
GATGCGGTGACTGTGCGCGCGCTGGAGCCGGCCCGCCCGCCGGACGGCGCAGGACTTGTCTGGGCCGCGGTGGGCAGCCAGGCGCCGCGTGAGCCCACGCCGGGCTCGGTGCGGCGGGGGGCACTGATCGTGGCCGCCGCGTCGTCGCTGTCTCAGCAGTCGCTCGGCGCTGCGGGTGACGCCCTGGCGCGCTGTGGCCTTGGCGGGGTCGTGCGGGCGGGGGACGGCGCGTCGTGGATCGCCGCCGCCTCGGCGGGCGACGAGCTGGCGCGATCGGTGCTGGTCGACCGCCGGGTTCTGTGGGGTACGCCGTCTGATCCGCTGCCGATTGCGACCGGCCCCGCCCGGGAGCGGCTGCTCGGTGAACTGGCTCGCGTCGCGTTCGCGCACACGCCGCCGACCGGGTTTGATGCCGACAGCGTGCTCGGGCTCGACGGGCCGCGGCCGGGGCTGGACCTCCGGGCCGCCGCGATCGTGCCGATCGCCGGGATCGCCACCTGGGCGGCGTTCGCCGCCGACGAGCCCGGCGGATCGACGCCCGAGCGCCTGCAGGCGGCCGCGCGCGCGGGGGTGCTGAGCGCCGAGCAAGCGACGACCCTGGCCGAGGCGTTCGAGCTCGCCCTGGAGCTGCGGATCGTGCATCAACTCGAGCAGCTGGCGGCCGGGGAGCCGATCGACGATCGCTTGCGCGCGGCGGCGATGACGCCCTTGACCCGGGCACGGCTGCGCGACGTGTTCCGGGCGGTCAGCGCGGTGGCGGGCGAGCTGCGCTGATGAGGTGGCGGCCGGCGCCGCGTCGCCACGGTGCGGCTGCGTGGCTGGCCGGCACCGCGATCCCGGGCTCCGATGTTCCGTGGCGCGAGGCCGCCTGGTGCGTCGTCGACCTGGAACTGACCGGCCTGGATCGCTCGGACGAGATCATCGCGATCGGGGCCGTGCCGGTGATCGGGGGGGCGATCCAGCTGGGGGAGGCGATGTATACGCTCGCTCGTCCAGACCGGGCGCCCGCGCACGGCGCGGTGCTCGTGCACAAGCTGCGCTCGGCGGATCTCGCTGGCGCGCCGCCGCTCAGCGACGCGATCGAACAGTTGATGGGGGCGCTGCGCGGACGCGTGCCGGTTTTTCACACGGCGGTCGTCGAGCGGACGTTTCTGGGGCGTGAGCTGCGCCGGCGCCGGGTCCGCCTGGCCGCCGAGGCCGACACCGAAGCGCTGGGGCGGCTGTGGCTGCGCGAGCGCGGGTGGGCGGGTGCCGGGGGAGCGGGTACCGGGGGAGCGCCCGCCGGGCTGTCACTGGCTCGGCTGATGTCGCTGCTCGGACTGCCGGGTGAAGCTCCGCACCATGCCCTGGGCGACGCGCTGACGACGGCCGAGGCATTCATCGCGCTGGCCAGTCACCTGGAGGTGCTGCGCGGGCCCCAGACCGTGGGGTCGTTACGCGATGCCCAAGCGCAGCTGCGGGGCGTGCGGCGCATCTGAGTGCGGGTGATTGAGGGGGGGATTGAGAAGGGGGGTGATTGAGGGCGGGGTCGCGGCTCTTGTCTTCACTGAAGACACGAGGATTCCAGAGCGGGCTCGGTCCCCGGGTGGGGTGGTCGCTCTGCTAGCGCCGTCTGGCGGGGATGGCAGAGCGGCCTCGGTCAGAGTGCTCGGTGCTCGCTCTGTAATCACCGTTCCGGGACCCGCGATCAACGCATCGCCGCGATCACCGCCGTGCAGCACGGTTGCGTGTCACGCGATCAGCTGCGGGCGGCCGGAATCGGCTCCGGGGTGATCGATCGGCTCGTGCGGAGTGGCTTCCTGGTCCGTATTCACCGCGCCGTGTTCATCGACGGGGCGCTGCTCAGCCACCTCAGCGCCGCGGTCATGTGGGGCCTGGTACCGGTGCCGTCTGGCTCCACGCTCGTCGACGTGATGGTGATCGGGAGCGCCGCCGGTCGGCGTCGCGGCGTTCGCATCCATCGCACCGAGCTGGTGCACCGCTCCGATATCCGCGTCCGGGCTGGCCTGCCGGTCACCTCGCCCATCCGCACGCTGATCGACATCGCGCCGTCGCGTGAACCGCGCGAGCTCGAGCGGGCGTTTGACGAGGCGCTCGTCCGCGGTCTCGTGCGCCTCCCCGATCTCCGTCAGCGCGTGAAGCTGGGAGCTGATCGCCGCGGGCTGCGGCCGATCCGCGAGCTGATGGCGCGCGAGACCGGCACGACGTTCACCCGCTCACAGGCCGAGGAGCTGTTCCTGAAGCTGGTCCGCCAGGCGCAGCTCCCGGCACCGCAGGTCAACGCCCGCCGCCACGGCTTCGAGCTGGACTTCTTCTGGGAAGCGCAACGCGTGGCGGTGGAGATCGACGGGTTCGCGTTTCACGGCACCCGCCGCGCGTTTGAACGCGACCGGCGACGCGACGCCCGCCTGCAGGCTGCTGGCATCTCCACGATGCGCGTGACCTGGCGTCAGCTCCGGGACGAGCCGCTCGCGGTGATCGCCCGGCTGGCCGGCGCGCTGGCGGGGCCCACAGCTAGAACAGCTGCAGGTAGCGGTCCAGCTCCCACTGCGTGATCTGCTCGTGGGCGGTCTGCGCCTCGCGCTGCTTGATCGCAACGAAGTAATCCACGTAGTCGCCGTCGGCGGTCTGGCCCAGCCCGGCACGCAGGGCGGCGTTGCCGGCCAGCTCGCGGGTCGCGTCCAGCAGGTTGGTGGGGAGCAGGTCGATGCCGGCCGCTGCACGGTCCGCGGGCGACATCGTGTACAGGTTGGCCGAGTTGGGGTCGCCGGGATCCAGGCCGCGCTGCACGCCGTCCAGCCCCGCGGTGAGCATTGCGGTCGCCGCCAAATAGGGATTGCAGGAGCCGTCGACGGTGCGGTCCTCGATTCGGCCCGGTGCGGGGATGCGCAGCATCTGGGTGCGGTTGTTGTAGCCGTAGCTGACGTACGCGGGCGCCCAGGTGGCGCCGCTGTTGGGCGCGCCCACGATCAGCCGCTTGTAGGAGTTGACCGTCGGGGCGGTGACGGCGATGTAGGCCTTGGCGTTGGCTTTCAGCCCGGCGACGAAGTTGTAGCCGAGCTCGGACAGGCCCAGCCCGCGGGGATCGTCCTCGGGCGAGCGCTCGAAGACGTTCTCGCCGTCCTTCCACAGGCTGACGTGGAAGTGGCAGCCGTTGCCGGTCAGGTGCGCGAACGGCTTGGGCATGAACGTCGCGATCAGACCGCGCTGCTGGGCCAGGGACTCGACCATGTAGCGGAAGAAGATCGCGCGGTCACAGGTGGTCAGCGCGTCGGCGAACTGGAAGTTCTGCTCGAACTGCCCGTTGGCGTCCTCGTGGTCGGTGGCGTAGTTGTCCCATCCCAGACCGGTGATCGCATGCGAGATCTCGGAGACGAAATCCAGGTTGCGGGTCAGCGCGCGCATGTCGTAGCAGGGCTGCTCGAGCGTGTCGAGCGGATCGGCCAGCTCCAGCGATCCGTCGGCGGCGCGGCGCAGCAGGAAGTACTCCAGCTCGGCGCCGATCTTCAGCTCGTAGCCCAGCTCGGCGGCTCGCGCCAGCGCGCGGCGCAGGATCGTGCGCGGACAGTAGGGCCACTCCTGCCCCTCGACGGTGATGTCACAGGCCAGGCGCGCCACGGTTGGGCGCCAGGGCAGGATCGTCAGCGTGGTCGGGTCAGGCATCGCGATCATGTCCGGGTCGTGCGGCCCCTGTCCGATGTCCCCCGCGGCGAAGCCGGCGAATCCC
>JBPCPC010000313.1:0-6311 GCA_050999585.1 Solirubrobacteraceae bacterium
GCTCGGCCTCGTCGCTGCGCCGGCGGGCGTCGCCCAGCTCGTCCTCCAGCGCGCGGATCCGCTCCTCGGCGGCGGCCAGGTCACCCATCGCATCGCGGGCGCGCTCGAGCTCGCGCTCGCCGGCCGCCAGCTGCCGCGCCAGGTCCCGGCGCAGAGCCTGCTCGGCGTGCGCGCGCTGCTCGGCGACCCGGCGCGTGCGCTCGCCCTCAGCCACCGATTGGTCCAGGCGGTCACGCACCGTCGCGGCCTCCTCGAGTTCGCGTTCGAGCCCCCTCACCCGGGCGGCCAACTCGGCGGCTGGATCACCGGCGGGCGGGGCGGGGGCCTCCGCGGTTGGCCCGGGCGTGCCGGTTGCCGGCACCCCGAACGGCGGCAGCGGCACCATCACCGTGCCCAGCGAGAGCCACGTGTGCCCACCCAGCTCCGGGGCCAGCCACCCGGGCACCGAGAAGCTGAGCCGCCACGTCCCCGGTCCCGCGCCCTGGAGGCTGGGCGGTTCGGGCATCGCCGGGAATCGATGGCGCTGTCCCTCGGCCTGGACGACGAGCGAGACCTGGCCGCTGGAGGCCGGCCGTCGCCGCCGCCAGCGGCCGGTCACGCGCACGGTCAGGTTGCCGCTGCCGCCGTCAAACCATTCGACGGCCTCGATCCCCACCGCGGCGGTCCCGGACAACTCATTCATTGCCGCGAAGGTACGGCGCGGGGCGGATGGACGAGCGCCTCCTTCCCGCTCGCTGCGAACGTTTCCCGCCCGCTCGCGGGACGCGGCTAGGGCCCGGTCTCGCCGCGCAGCTGCTCGGTCAGCGCGCGCGCGTCGGCCAGCAGTTGCTGCGCCTCGCCGAGGCCGCCGCCGTGGGCCGCCGCCTGCTCACGCACCACGGCCACCTCGGCGCTGAGCCGCTCGAGCTCGGCCCGCAGGCCCCCGGCTTCGCTGGTCGCGCCGTCGCGGGAGATGTGCGCTGCGGCGAGCTGCTCGCGCAGCGAGGCCGCGTCCTGCGCGTGGCGCTGCTCGGCCGCGACCGACGCCCCGAGCCGCTCCTCGAGCGTCGAGGCTCGGTCCACCGCGCGCTGAAGCTCGGCCTGGGCTTGGTCGCGCTCGGCGGCCCTCATCGCCAGCTCCTCGCGCGTGTGGGCCAGCTGCTCCTGTACGGCCGCGAGCTGCTCGTCGAACTCCTGGCGCTGGCGGGTGACCGCCGTCATCAACTGCTCGAGCTCGTGGCGCAGCTCACCGTGGGCGGCCTCGAGACCCGCCTGGCGCCCGGCGCGAGTCTCGAGCTCGGACTGGGCGTCGGCCAGCGTGCCCCGCAGTTGGGCCGCCTCGCCCGAGCGTCGCTCGAGCTCGGTGTGTAGGGCCGAGACGGTCTCCTTGAGCAGCAGGTCGGCCAGCGGTCCGGACCGCCGCGGATCCGCTGGCTCAGACGGGGCGGTGGACAGCGCTTCCTCAGCGGCCGCCGCGGCCGGCGCGACGGGCGGATCCGGCGACGGTGGCAGCGACGACGACGCGGGCACCGCCGGCTCGGCCGGGGGTCGGGGCGTCGACGCGGTCCCGGGCGGGTCGACGGCGACTACCGCGTTGCCGACCCACACCGCCGCCTGTCCCGGCCGGGTGGGCACGGCCCAGCTGGGGATCGTGAACTCCGCCTGCCACGTCCCCGGCAGCGGGGCGTCGGACCGGGCCGGGTGGCGGCTGGCGGGGAAGCGGTGCCGGCGTCCCTGGAGCTGGATCACCAGCAGCGACTCTTGCTCTGCGAGGGGATGCGTGGGATCGGAATCCAGCCAGCGGCCGCTGAGTCGCAGACGCACCGAGTCCCCTTCGCCGCGCGCTCGCTCCACCCGGTCGATGGCGATCGGTGAGTCGGCGGTGGCGGGGTCGGTCGTGCTGGTCAAGGCGTTGTGCCTGAATCAGATGCGCAGGCACGCATGCGTCAGTTCGGCGGAAAGTCCACCAAACCCTGCCTAGGCCTGCGTAAGAATCGGCTGACGCTAGGTGTCGCTGGTGGCCTGGCGCCCGGCAAACAGGACTCCGGCGACGACGGCAGCGCCGACACCGGCGATCGCCACCTTGGCGCCTGCGCCGCTCATGCGCCGGCGCACGTACCATTTGCTGCCCTGCCAGACGACGAACCCGAGAAGCTTGTAACCCATGCTTCGATGCTAGCTCACTGAAACGTGTCGCGAAACAGCGTTCGCTGGCTCGCGGAGCCGAGCTCGGCGAAGCGCTCGCCGCACTCCCGGCGGGCGGCCAGCTCGTCGGCGGTCAGCCGATCGACGAGCACGCCCATCGCCATGCAGGCGGCCGGGCCGCCGGGGAGGGTGGCGACCTCCTCGGCCAGCGAGCGCAGCATCGCGGTCTGGACCTCGCGATCCTGGTGGCGGCCGAGCAGGTCCTGGACGCCCTTCAGCGTGCTGATCGCTGGCGCGACGACGTCATCGTCAAACAGCTTCAGCGCAAACAGCTCGAGCAGATAGCGCAGCTCCTTGCCCTTCTTGCGCAGTTCGTGGTAATCGGGGGCGGCGCTGGACTCGTCGATCGCCTCCCCCAGCGTGATCACCTGCCCGTAGACCTTGCCGATTCGCTTGCCGACGACGCGCCCGAGCGGACGCGCGGCGGCCGGGCGGTCATCGCGGGGCATCTCCAGGAGTGACTCGAGCAGCTGCTCCCAGTCGCCCAGCAGCTGCTGAAAGCGAGCCGACCGCAGGGCCTGGGCCATCTCGGCGCGGGCGGAGAGGCGACCGTGGGCCAGCACCGGACGCAGCGGGGCCAGGTCACCGCGCATCCCCCGCGGCAGCATCTCGGCCAGGGCGTCGAGCTCGTCGACGTAGACGTCCAGGTCGCGCGCATCGCTGGTGGCGCGCTGCAGCCAGCGGAACTCGCTGCGAAATCCGGGCAGTTCAAGCGCCGGGAACACCCGCCGCAGCTGGCGCTGGACGGTGCGCGAGCGCCGGACCGCGATTCGCAGCTGGTGCAGGTATTCGGGATCAGATCCATCCAGCGCGCCAGGGAGGTTTTCGACGATCACCCCCAGCAGGCTGCGCAGCACCGCCACCGCGCCCGCATCCGCCCGCTGGTCATAGGCCAGCGCGACGTCGACCTTGGCCCGGGCCGCCCGGCTCACCCGAGCAGCTCGCCGACACGGCTCAGGGCGTCATCGATCTCGCCCTCTGATACCACCAGCGGCGGCTCAAAGCGGATCGTGCTCGGGCCAGTGGCGTTTATCACCAGCCGCCGCTCCAGCAACGCGCGGCGGGCCAGCAGCGGTGCCGAGACTCCCTCCACGAGGTCGGCCCCGACCATCAGCCCCCGTCCCCGCACCGCGGCGACCCCTGGCAGCTCGGCGAGACCGGCCCGCAACCGCTCGCCGTGAGCGCGGACCGCGTCCAGCAGCTCGGGGTCGGCGCACACCTCAAGCGCCACCAGCGCGGCGGAGGCGACCAGCGGGCCGCCGGCGAACGTCGAGCCGTGATCACCGGCCTGAAACACGTCGGCAAAGCGCTCACCGGTGATCAGCGCGCCGATCGGCAGCCCACCGCCCAGCGCCTTGGCGCTGGTGATCGCGTCGGGGATCACCGGCGTCTGCTGATAGGCCCACAGGGTCCCGGTCCGACCCATACCGGTCTGGATCTCGTCGAAGATCAGAGCTGCCCCGGTTCGGTCACAGGCCTCGCGGGCGGCGATCAGCAGCTCGTCTGGCAGCGGGTGGATCCCAGTCTCGCCCTGGATCGGCTCCAGCAGCACCCCGGCGGTGTTCTGATCGATCGCGGCCGTCAGCGCCGCCGGGCTCTTGGGCACGACCTCGAAGCCGGGGACCAGCGGCGCAAACGGGGCCTGCTTGGATTCCTGGGGAGTGGCCGACAGGGCCCCGTAGGTGCGGCCGTGAAACGCGGCCTCGAGCACGACCAGCTTGCCGCCCGGACGGGCGCGCCGAGCGAGCTTGATCGCCGCCTCGTTGGCCTCGGCGCCGGAGTTGCAGAGAAACACCTTGCCTCCGAGCGAACTCTGCGCCAGCGCCGCCGAGAGCTGCAGCCCCGGGGCGGTGTAGTACAGGTTGGTGGCGTGGGTGAGCAGCCCGACCTGCTCGCGCACCGCGGCCACCACCCGCGGGTGGCAGTGCCCGACGTTGAGCACCGAGATCCCGGCGAGGAAGTCCAGGTACTCGTGGCCGTCCTCGTCCCACAGGCGACAGCCCGCGCCGCGCACGAACTGGACCGGGTTACGCACGTAGGTGCCGATCGCGTGGGCGTGCTCGAGCGCCTGCAGCTCTGAGAGGCTCGGTGGCCTCATCGGACTGGCCCGATCTTCGTCCCCTGACCCGCGTCGGTGAACAGCTCCATGAGCAGCGAATGGGGCACCCGGCCGTCGACGATCGCCGCCGAGGAGACGCCGCCGTGGATCGCGTCCACGCACGCCGCGAGCTTGGGGCGCATCCCCCCGCCGATCGTCGGCAGCGCTGCCTGGACGTCGTCGACGCCGACCTCGGAGACCAGGCTGCTGGGGTCCTGCGGGTCACGCAGCCAGCCGGCGACATCGGTGAGGAACATCACCTTGTAGGCGCCCAGGGCGCGGGCGATAGCACCGGCGGCCTCGTCAGCGTTGATGTTGTAGGAGTTGCCCTCGCGGTCGGCGCCGACGCTGGCCACCACCGGAATGTAGTCCTGGGCGACGTGATTGAGGACGTTGACGTCGACGCGCTCGATGCGGCCGACGAAGCCGATGTCCTGGCCCGAAGGCGACGCCTGGCGCGAGGCCCGGAACAGCAGCCCGTCGTCGCCGCACAGGCCGACGGCCGGCTGCCCGTGGCGGTTGAGCAGCAGCACGATGTCCTTATTGACTTTGCCCACCAGCACCATCTTGGCGACCTCGACGGTCGCCGGATCTGAGACCCGCAGCCCCTCGACGAACTCGATCGGCAGGTCCAGCCGGCGCATATAGCTCGAGATCTCCGGGCCGCCGCCGTGGATCACGACCGGATTCATGCCGACATACTTGAGCAGCACCACGTCGCGCGCGAACTCCTCCTTCAGCGCCGGGTCGGTCATCGCCGCCCCGCCGTACTTGATCACCACGGTCTTGCCGTGGAACTCGCGGATGTAAGGCAGCGCCTCCAGCAGCGTGGCGACGTCACGCATCGAGCACGCTCACGTCGTGTAGTCGGCGTTGATGGTGACGTACTCATGACCGAGGTCTGAGAAGTAGACCTCGGACTCGGCGCCGTCGCCGGGCAGGCCGACCTCGTACTCGATCTCCTTGCCCGACACGGCCGCGGCCAGCGCGTCGGCGTCGTGGGGAACGTGCGCTCCGCGGGCGCACACTTGCACCCCCGCGATCGAGACGTCGACCGCCAGCGGCGCGGTGCCGGGCATCGCGGCCCCGACCGCCTGGATGATCCGCCCCCAGTTGGGATCGCCGCCGTAGAGCGCCGTCTTGACCAGCGAGGAGTTGGCCACCGCGCGGGCGACGCGATCGACGGCTGCCGGATCGCCGCCGTGGACGACCACGCGTCCGGTGCGCCGCGCGCCCTCCCCGTCGGCCACCACCAGCAGCGCCAGCTGGCGCAGGAGCGCGTCCAGCGCCTCGCCGAAGCGCAGCTCGTCCTCGGTCTCGGGCTCGATCCTGACCCCCGATTGGCCGCTGGCCTGCAGCAGCACGGTGTCGCTGGTGGACAGCTGCCCGTCGACCGAGACGCGCTCAAACGACCGCTTCACGCACACCCCGAGCAGCAGATCAGCCGTCTGCGCCGACAGCCCGGCGTCGGTCTGCAGGAAGCACAGCAGCGTGGCGAAACCCGGCGAGATCATGCCCGCACCCTTGCATTGGGCGGTCAACGCGATGCTCCCGGACGGCAGCTCGACGGTCAGCCGGGCCCGTTTGCGCAGCGCATCGGTCGTCTCGATCGCCTCCGAGAACGCGATGTCGCCCTCGGGCGAGAGCGCGTGGGCGCAGCCGATGATGCCCTGGTTGACCTTGTCCATCGGCAGCGGGACACCGATCACGCCGGTGGAGGCGACGGCCACCTGGTCCTCCCCCACGCCGGCGATCAGCGCTCCCGCGCCCTGCATCTTGGCCGCGTTCTCAAAGCCGGGGCGCCCGGTGGCGGCGTTGGCGTTCCCGGCGTTGACGACCACGGCGCGGACCGCGTCCAGCCGGCAGCGCTCACGGCACAGCAGCACCGGTGCCGCCTGCGTCCCCGAGCTGGTGAACCGCGCGGCGCTGGTGGCGCCGGCGGCATCGCACACCATCAGCCCGACGTCGGGGGCGACGCTCGGCTTGATTTTAACGGCCACACCGACAGCCCGGAAACCAAGCGGAAGGC
>JBPCPC010000333.1:0-11440 GCA_050999585.1 Solirubrobacteraceae bacterium
GCTCGGTCCCGACGACCCGCCGGGGGGTGGCAGCGGAGCGGTGGTTCCGCAGGCCGCCAGCAGGCCGGGGACGCCGAGCCCGGCGGCGGCCGTGCCGGCGCGGCGCAGGAAGCCGCGCCGGGTGCTGCCGGAGCGGGGATGGCCGCCGGGCGAGGTCATCGCTGCGCTCGGCTGGCCGTGGGCCGTTCGCGACGCAGTTCACAGCCCAGCTCGCGGGAGGCGACGGCCAGGCATCGCTCCACCATGCGCGCGGGCGTCACGTCGGGCTGGCCGAGCGTCACCTGCACGCCGAGGCCGTCGAGCAGGCCCGACAGCACCAGTGCGAAATCCTCGGGGTCGGCGGCCGCGTCGAAGTCGCCCGCCCGCTGGCCCTCCCGGACGACGTCGGCGATCAGCGTCCGCTGGCGCCGATCCAGCTCGACGTAGTTGCGACGCACCGTCTCGTCTCTCCGGGCGCGCACCCAGATCTCCATCCACAGCGTGTAGTCGTTCAGTCCGCCCGGTCCGAGGCTCGTCTGTTCGATCAGGTCGACGAGCCGCTCCGCGGACGACTCGAGCCGGTCCTGGGCGTCGGTGAGGCGCTCGTAGAAGGCACGATCGGAGAACTCAACCGCCTGCTCGAGCAGCCGATCCTTGGACGCGAAGTAGTAGAGGATCGTCGGCGAGCTGGTCCCCGCCCGCTCGGCGATGTCGCCGATTCGGGTGTCGAACAGGCCCCGCTCGTACAGCACCTCGGCGGCGGCCGCGATGATCTGCGGCCTGCGCAGGTGGTCGACCTTCGGACGCGGACTCATCTCCCAGGGTGCTCCACGGATCTCGACTCAGCACGTATACTGAACGGCGAGTCAGGAAACTACGCATTCCGGCGTGCGCTGTCAAGCGACCCGGAGCCGGAGGGAGCGCAGCGTGACCGATGTAGCCGTCCTCGGAGCCGGACTGGCGGGCCTGTCGGCGGCGCGCGACCTGATGCGGGCCGGGGCCGACGTCGTCGTGCTCGAGGGCCGCCCACGCGTCGGCGGCCGGGTCGAGTTGGCCACGTTGCCCGATGGGCGGCGGGTGCAGCTCGGGGGGGAGGTCGTCGGACACGAGCATCGCGCCTACCGCGAGCTGGCGTCCGAGCTGGGGCTGGCGCTGGAGCCCAGTTACGTCGCCGAGCCCGGCGAGATGACCTGGGGCCTGGTCGACGGCGTCCACGTCGGCGACGTTGCGCCCTGGATGAGCGCGGCCGAGCGCGACGATGAGCAGCGGGTGGAGCGAGAGTTCATGAGGCTGGCCGCCGAGGTCGATCCGGCCGATCCCTGGGCCCATCCGGACGCGACCCGGCTCGACGCGCTCTCGCTCGGGGACTGGCTGCGCCTGATTGATGCCCGGCCCGCGGTCCGGCGCCGTCACGAGCTGGCGTCGC
The DNA here is from genome assembly GCA_050999585.1 of Solirubrobacteraceae bacterium. Lineage (GTDB taxonomy): Bacteria > Actinomycetota > Thermoleophilia > Solirubrobacterales > Solirubrobacteraceae > Palsa-465. The sequence continues at coordinate 1,406 of JBPCPC010000333.1, forward strand.
TGTCGCTGGCCTGCGATGGCCCCGACCGCACGTCTCTGCTGGCGACGCTGCGAAAGCACGCCGTGCTCCCGGGGGAGGCGGTCTACGACCTCGCGGCGTGGGAGGGCCTGCGCTGCCGCGAGGGCTCGGCCGAGGTCGCTGAGCGGATGGCGGCCGAGCTGGGGACGCGGGTGCGGCTGGCCTCGCCGGTCGTCTCGATCGCCGTCGCCGGCGCGGCCGGGGTCGACGTGGGCCTTGCCTGGGGTGAGCGCGTCCACACCGAGGCGGTGGTGTGTGCGATTCCCGCCGGGCCGCTGAGGGCGATCGAGATCACCGGCCTGAGCGGCGCGCGGCTGGCCTCGCTGCGCGCCCAGCGCCATGCCATGGCGGCCAAGCTGGTCGCCGCCTACGAGCAGCCGTTCTGGCGCGCCGCCGGGCAGAACGGTCTCGCCGAGACCGAGTGGCTGTTCGGCTCGACGTGGCCGCAGGGCGACGGTGTCCTGTCGATGCTCGTGCCGCCCGAGCGGCTGGCGGCGTTCCTGGCCGCGCCGCCGGCGTCGCGCTCGGCGGCGGTACTGGAGCGTCTGGTCCAGCTGTACGGCGAGGGCGCGCGCGAGCCGGTCGCGCTGCTGGAGCGGGCGTGGGGCACCGACCCGTTCACGCTCGGCTACATCGCCGCCTGGGCGCCCGGCGACCTGCGGCGCGTCGGGCCGCTGCACGGCACCCACGAGCCGCCGTTCTACGTCGCGGGCTCTGACCACTGGGTCGCCGGCTACATGGAGGGCGCGGTGCTCACCGGACGCGCCGCCGCCCGCGAGGCACTCGGCGTGGCGTCGCCCGTCTGAGCCCTGGCAGAAAGCAGCCGCTCCCCGAGGCCGAGGTCGCGCGCGAGGCTGGACTGCACTCCCTGGCGGGCCCGCTCCAGCCCCATCGCGGAGTCGCCGATCAGCGTCCGGATGCCGAGGCCGTCAAGCAGCGCCAGCGTGCGGTCGGCCACGTCCGGCGGGTCACAGCGGGCGAACTCACCGCTGCGCACGCCCGCTTCGATCTCCGTGGTAAACCAGGCGTGCATCCGCGCGTACAGCTCCTCGGCAACTGGGCGCAGCTCGGGATGGCGCACCGCGCGCAGCCACAGCTCGACCCACAGCACCCAGTCCTCGCGCAGCCCGGGCGTCGTCGGCAGGCACTGGTCGACCATCGCCGCCAGCCGCTGGGCGTGCGTCGCCTCCGGGCCCGGCATGCCGCCGCCCTCCAGGCGGACGGCGCCCGCCCGCTCATAGGAGTAGTCCAGCGCCTCGGCCAGCAGCGACTCGCGGCTGTCGAAGTGATAGTGCACGAGCGAAGTCGACACGCCAGCGGCGATCGCGATCCGGGCGATCCGGACCCCGTCGATCCCCTCCAGCGCGATCAGGCGGACCGCCGCCGCCAGGATCCGCTCGCGCGCCTTCATGCGGTCGGGGCGAGCGCCGGCGCCAGGTCGGCGCGGATCCGATCGGCGAACCAGGCCACCCCCGCCTCGCGGGGGCCGAGCGGCCCGCAGCGGTAGCCCCGGGTCTGCAGGCCCCGTTGGACGTTGTCGACCAGGTCGATGTCCTCGTCGAGCACCAATGTATTCAGGCGCTGATTGGCCCACTGAGCCACGCGCGTGCGCGGATCGGCGCCGGCGGCGCGATAGCTGCCGAACGTGTCGCGCGTCTGGGCGACGCCGTCGGGGAGCATCTGCCACGTGTTGACCTGGTCGGGATATAGGTCGATCGTCGTGTTCGGATAGATGAAGGCATAGCGCCACACGCGGCGGTCAGACTCGTCCAGGCCCGGCATCGGGGTGGCCATCCGCCCGTACAGACGCTCGAGCCGGTTGCTCGACGGCTTGTCGCGCAGCGGCGACTCAAACCAGACGTAGTGGTCTGAGACCTCGACGTCGTAGTGGCGGTAGTCGAGCATCCGCATCAGGCCCGGATGGGCGATCGGGATGTGGTAGCCCTCGAGGTAGTTGTCGGCGACCGCCTTCCAGTTCGCCGGCTGGGTGCCGCCTGAGGGCGCGAACGACTGCAGCGTGTCGATCCGGTAGCGGGCCAGCCGCTGGGGCAGGTCGCCGACGAGTTCGGTGAGCGCGGTCGCGTCGGGGTCGAGGTTGACGAACACCAGGCCGCAGAGGGTCTCGACGCGGGACCGCATCAGCCCGAGCGCGGGCTTGTCCAGGCGGTCCCCGAAGCCGAGGCCCTCGGGCACGCCGATCAGGCTGCCGTCGAGCCGGTAGGTCCAGCCGTGGTAGCGGCAGCGGATCGCCGCCTTGCACTGCCCCGCCCCGCTGAGCAGGCGCGACCCGCGATGCCGGCAGACGTTGCGGTAGGCGCGTAGCTCGCCGGACTCGTCGCGGACGACGAGCACCGGCTGGGTTCCGGCCTGGGCGGTGATGTAGCTGCCGGTGCGCGGGAGCGCGGAGACGTGGCCGGCGAGCTGCCAGGTGCGCTCGAAGATCAGCTCCTGCTCGGCCGCGAGCAACCCGGGGTCGGTGTACAGGCGGGGGTCGAGCGCCGAGCCGGCGGCGTCCGAGACAGCAAGCGTGGGCGGGGCGGCGGTGGTCATTCTCCTCTTCCTGACTTTGTGATCAGTTACGGTAGTGTACCCGGCATGGTCACGCGTGCGGCATGGCTCTCGATCACTCCGGAGCTCGAGCGCGAGCTGCCCGACGCCGTGGCCACGCTCACCGCCGGTCGGCGCGCGCAGCACACCGCGGCCGCTGCCGAGCGCCGGAAGATCGAGGGGCTGCTGCTGCACCGCGGCCAGCGCCGCTGGCTGCGCTACCTGCACGCGATCGTCGAGCTGATCGAGCAGCGTGCGGCGTGCCCCGACGACGATGTGCAGGCCGCGCGCTCGTGCGCGCGATCGGTGATCGCCAATCACCACAACCTGCTGCTGGCGCTGCCCGGGTCGGGGTCCCGGCTGACCGCCACCGACCGCGCCCGCCTCAGCGAAGGAGCCATGCGATGACGACCACGACCGATCCGGGCGGGTTGACCGTCGCCCAACTCGAGCTTCAGGAACGCGCGCGCGAATTCGTCGAGCGCGTGCTGATCGGGCTGGAGCCGGCGGCCGAGCGCGCCGGCGGCCGGCTGCCGGCGCAGACCGTCGCCGAGATCCAGCGCGAGGCGATCGCCGCTCGGCTGCACGGCGGGCGGGCGCCGGTGCGCTACGGCGGGCAGGGCTGGTCGATGCTCGAGTGGTTCCTCGTCAACGAGCAGTTCGGCCGCGTCACCAACGGCCTGCACTGGCACGTGCCGATCGTCTACAACGTCTGGGCCCACGCGTCCGACGCGCAACTGCAGCGCTACGTGCCGGCGGCGCTGGCCGGCGACGGCGGCGACGCCTACGCGGTGACCGAGGCGCAGGCGGGCTCTGACCCCGGAGGGATCGCCACCACCGCCGAGTCGCTGCCCGGTGGCGGCTGGCGGATCAACGGCGAGAAGTGGTTTGTCACCTCCGGCGACGTGGCCCGCGTACTGGTGGTGATGGCCAGAGTGATCGACGGCTCGCAGCGCCTGCCCACGTTGCTGCTGGTGGAACCGGCGGCCGGCGGCGTCGAGTTCGTCGACGATCCACCGTTCACCCACAACTATCCCCACGGCCATCCGACGATCCGCTTCACCGATGTCGAGGTCGGCGCCGACGCGGTGATCGGCGGCGTCGGCAACGGCGAGCTGCTGCAGCGCCGCTGGTTCACGGAGGAGCGGCTCGGGATCGCCACCCACGGGCTGGGCGCGATGTGGCGGCTGCTGGAGGAGACCACCGCCTGGGCGCTGACCCGTGAACAGGGCGGCCATCGGATCATGGACTACCAGGGGATCTCGTTTCCACTCGCGGACTCCGCCACCGACGCGACGCTGGGGCGGCTGCTTGCGCTCGAGGTGTGCCGGATGATCGACGCCGGCACCGATCCGAAGCTGATCCACGCCAAGGCGTCGATGGTCAAGCTGTTCGTCTCCGAGGCCGCCGGCCGCTGTGCCGATCGGGCGGTGCAGGCGTTCGGGGGGCGCGGGTACATGCGCTCCAACGTCGCCGAGCGATTCCTGCGCGAGCTCCGCGTCGACCGGATCTGGGAGGGCACGAGCGAGATCCAGCGGCTGATCATCGCCCGGGCGCTGGAGCGCCGCGGGGTGCAGGCGACGATTCATTGACCGGCACCGCGACGGAGCGCACCGCCGGCCCCGGCCTCGGCCTCGGGCGGCTGCTCGCGCCCACCTCGGTCGCCGTCGTGGGGGCCACCGACCGGCCGGGCAGCTACGCGGCGGAGACACTCATCAACCTGCGCCGGATCGGATTCCCCGGGCCGGTGTGGGGAGTCAACCCGCGCCGCGACGAGGTGCTGGGACACCCGTGCGTGCCGACCGTGGCCGCGCTGCCCGACGCGGTCGACGCGATCGTGGTGGCGATCCCCGCGGCCGGCGTGCCGGACGTGATCGAGCAGGCCGGCGCCCGCGGCTGCGGCGGGGCGGTCGTGTTCAGCGCCGGGTTTGCCGAGCTGGCGTCGGGCACGGCGCTGCAGCGCGACCTGGTGCGGGCGGCGGCGCGCCACCGGCTGCCCGTGTGCGGTCCCAACGGCAACGGGATCGTCTCCCCGGGCCGTCGCGTCGCGCTCTGGGGCGACGCGTTGCCGGCGCTCGAGCCCGGTCCGGTGGCGCTGATCTCGCAGAGCGGGAACGTAGCCGTCAACGCGTTGGCCACGCGACGCGGGCTGCGTTTGCACACCGTGATCGCCAGTGGCAACCAGGCGGTGCTGTCGGCGGCCGACTACCTGGAGGCGCTCGCCGGCGACGACGGCGTGCGCGCGGTGGCGCTGTACCTCGAGGATGACGGCGGTCCGCGGCTGTGCGACGGTCTGGCCGCCTGTGCCGACGCCGGGATCGGCGTCGCGGTGCTGAAAGTCGGACGCTCGGCGGCGGGCGCCCGGGCAGCGGCCGCCCACAGCGGCGCGCTGGCCGGCGACCAGCGCGTGTTCCGCGCCGTAGTGCGCGAAGCCGGGGCGCTCTGGGCCGATGACGTGCACGAGCTGCTGGAGGTGGCCAAGACGCTGTCGGTGACGCGAGCACCCGTGCGCCCGCGCCCGCGCCCGCGCCCCCGCGCGCCGGGGCTGGCGATCATGACCTGCTCGGGCGGCGACTCGGCTCAGGCCGCTGACGAGGCCCAGCGCCTGGGTCTGGCGCTGCCGGAGCTGTCGCTCACCACTGTCCGGCGGCTTGCCGAACTGCTCCCCGAGGCGGCGACCGCCGCCAATCCGCTCGACTACACCTCGATGATCTGGGGCGAGCGGACCGTGCTCGGCGCGCTGGTGCAGGCGCTCGGCGAGGACCCGGCGGTCGGACTGGTGCTCGTCTTCTATGACCAGCCGACCGGGCTTCAGGGAGCCAATCAGGAGTCGTGGCGGGCGGTCCGCGACGGCGTGCTGCTGGGGGCGCGCCGCAGCCCGGTGCGAACGCTCGTCTGCTCGACGCTACCCGAGCTGCTCGACGACGAGGCCGCCTGGGAGTTCGCCCGGGCCGGCGTGCCCGCGACGGCGGGGCTGCGCACCGGGCTGCGCTGCGCGGCGGCGCTGCTGCAGCCTGGCCCCGTAGATCCCGGCGCTCGTCTGCGGGAGATCGCCACGCTCGCCCGCAGCGCCCGGCCCGCCGACGGAGGATGGCTGCCCGAGCATGCCGCCAAGGCTTTGCTGCGCGAGGCGGGCGTTCCGGTTCCGGCCGGTCGGCTCGTCGCCGACGCCGACGACGCGGCCGCGGCGCTGGCGCAGCTCGGTCCCCCGATCGTGCTCAAGCTGAGCGCGGCGTGCGTCCAGCACAAGTCAGAGCTCGGTGGAGTAGCGCTCGGGCTGGGTGGCCCGGAGGAGGTGCGGACGGCCTACCGGCGGCTCGCCGAGCTGGCCAGCCGGCACGGCGGTGTCGTCCTGGCCGAGCGGATGGCGCAGGCCGGGGTGGAGCTGATCGTGGCCGCCCACGACGACGGCATCGTGCCCGCCCTCGTGCTCGGGCTGGGCGGGATCTGGACCGAGCTGTTTGACGACGTCTGCGTCATCCCGCTGCCGGCTGGTCACGCTCGAGTGCGCCGCGCCCTCACCGAGCTGCGCGGCGCGCCGCTGCTGCAGGGCGCTCGCGGCGGCGCGGCCGTCGATCTGGATCGGGTGGCCGATCTGGCGCAGCGCATCGGAGGGCTGCTGGTGGAGCGCCGCTTTTGCCTGATCGAGTGCAACCCGGTGCTGGCCGGCCCCACGCACGCGGTCGCCGTCGACGCCGCGATCCGGGGCGGCGATGTCTGAGACGCACGACGTGATTGTGGTCGGGGGCGGCTTCGCCGGGGTTACCGCCGCCCGCGAGTGCGCAGTCCGCGGGCGCGAGACGCTGCTGCTGGAGGCCCGCGAGCGGCTCGGCGGGCGCACCTGGAGCGCGGACTGGCACGGCGTGCCGATCGAGTACGGGGGCGCCTGGGTGCATTGGCACCAGCCGCACACGTTCTCAGAGCTGACCCGTGCCGGGCTGTCGGTGAGCGTCGGCGACGACGCTGAGGCGGCCGGGTGGCACGTCGGCGGCGAGCGCCGCGAGGGCAGGCTCGCGCAGCGCGACACGATTGCCCGGCGCGGCTGGGATCGGTTCGTCGATGGGGTCGTGGTCGCGCTGCCCCAGCCCCATGCGCCGCTCAGCGCGCGCCCCTACTTGGCGCGCTTTGACCGGCTGTCGATCGCCGACCGGCTGGCGCAGCTCTCGCTGTCCCTGCAGGAGCACGACGTGCTGGTCGCCGAGCTGGAGTCACTCGCGCACGCTCCGCTGACCGACGCCGGCGCGGTCTCGGTGCTGCGCTGGCACGCGCTGTCGGGCTACAGCCTGAAGCTGACCCAGTTTACGGGCGGGCGGGTGACGATCGACGGCGGCACGGGCGCGCTGCTGGCCGCGATCCGCGACGCGGCGCCGTGTGCGCTGCGGCTCGAGACGCCCGTGGCCACGATCGTTCGCCGCGATGATGGGGTCGAGGTGGTCACCCGCGCGGGGGAGTCTCACCACGCTCGGGTCGTGATCGTCGCGGTGGCGCTCAACGTGCTCGGAGCGATCGCATTCGATCCGCCGCTGCCGCCGGACAAGCGGGCCGCGATCGCGTCCGGCCAGGCCAGCCGCGGGATCAAGCTGATGCTGCTCGCGCGCGGTCCGGCGACGCTGCAGAACTCGATCCGTCCCGGACACCCGTTCGGCTACCTGGCCAGCGAGCGCCGGCTGCTTGACGGCACCCAGTTGATGATCGGGTTCGGGCCCGACGCGACCCGCTGCGACGCCACCGACCTCGCGTCGCTGCAGCGCCAGCTCGATGCGATCCTGCCCGGCTATGAGCTGCTGGACGCGACCGCCCACGACTGGCTCGCCGACGAGTTCTCGCGCGGGACGTGGGCGATTCATCGACCCGGCTGGTACGAGCATCACCACGCGGCGATGCGCCGTGCCGAGGGACGGGTGCTGCTGGCCGGCTCCGATCTGGCCAATGGCTGGGCCGGGTTCATCGACGGCGCGATCGAATCGGGGCTGACGTTCGGCGCCGCGCCCGCCGCGCTCAGCCGCAGCGGCTGAGCAGCGGCGAGGGCAGCGCTTGCAGTCCCTGATCCAGCGCGTCGGCCAGCACCTCCAGCTCGGGCCGAGCGATCTGCTCGGCAAACAGGTAGGGCAGCTCTACCAGCTCATGGCCGAGTCCCGCGCGCAGCCGCTGCAGCTGCTCGTGCTGAGTGCGGGCGCGGGCGTGCTCTGACAGCGCGGCGCCGAGCGCCGCGGTCACCAGCGGCGAGCCCGCCTTGCCGCGGGCGCGCTGCAGCCGGGTGCGTTCGGCGTCGGTGAAGCGCTCGGGATAGCGGGCGTTGACGATCACCGCGTCGAGCGGCACATCGTCCTGGGCGAGCGTGTCCCGCAGCCATAGGGTCTCTGAGACCGGCATCTCCTCGGCGGTCGCCACAGCGGCCACGGCGGTGAACTCGCGGTCAGCGATCGTGGCCGCGATCGTCTTGGCCTGATGGGCGATCGGGCCGACGCGGGCGATCTCAGCGAACGTGCGCGGGGTGCGCAGGATCCCGACCCCGTGCCCGGCCGCGGGTGAGTCGACGATCACCAGGTCATAGGTGTCAGCGCCACTGGTGCGCCGCTGCAGCTGCGCCAGCTCCCACACCTTGCCGATGCTGAGCAGCTCGCGCATCCCCGGCGTGGCCATCGCGAACGCCTGGAACAGACGGCTGGAGCCGAGCGCCAGGCCGACCGGGCCGGTCTTGACGCGCAGGGACTCCTCCATCGCGCGCTCGGGATCGATTGAGATCGTGAACAGCCCGTCGGCGATCTGCACCTCCTCAAACGTCTCCCCGGACTGCGCGAACGTCTGTCGGACGCGATCCTGGCTGGCCAGCTCGGCGACGATCGTGCGCAGTCCGCGGCGCGCCGCCACCAGTCCGAGCGCGATCGCGACCGTCGATTTGCCGACGCCGCCCTTGCCGGTGACGAAGATCAGCCGGCGTTGCAGAAGCCCGGGCACGACCCCGGAACATACCCGGAGCAGAGGATTTCCCGTCCCGCCTGCGAATACAGGCGCGTATGAGTCCTCGACGCATCGGAGCTGACAGCTAGATGTCCACCCCCAAGGTGATCGCGCTCGCCAACCAGAAGGGTGGCGTCGCCAAGACCACGACCACGCTCAATCTCGCGGTGGCCTTCGCCGAGGAGGGACACCGCGTGCTCTGCTGCGACATGGATCCCCAGGGTAACCTGACCATGTCGCAGGGAATCGACCCCGACACGCTGGACAAGTCGATGTACGACGTGCTCGTGCACCATGTGTCGATCCGCGAGGTCGTCCGCAAGCGGGAGATCGATGTGGCGTGCGCATCGATTGACCTCGCGGGCGCCGAAATCGCGATGTCGACGATGATCGGGCGCGAGCGCTCGTTGCAGAAGGCGCTCAAGGAGGTCGCGGACGACTATGACTTCGTGTTCATCGACACTCCACCGAGCCTCGGGCTGCTGACGATCAACGCGCTCACCGCGGCGCACAAGGTGATCGTCCCCGTACAGTGCGAGTATCTGTCCATGCGCGGCTTGATCCAGCTGCAGAACACGCTGGCGATGATCAAGGAGAATCTCAACCCCGACGTCGAGATCGAGGGGATCCTGCCGACGCTCGTGGACCTGCGCACGCTGCACGCCAAGGAGGCGATCGAGCTGCTGGAGGAGAACTTCGGCGATCGCGTGTTCGCCTCGCGGATCCGCAAGACAGTTCGGTTTGCGGAAGCACCGGTCAAGGGAATGTCTGTACTGAAGTACGAACCCGACGGTCTCGCCGCACACGCCTACAGGCAGCTCGCCAAGGAGGTTCTCGCACATGGCAACCGGTAAGCGCGCGAGCATGCGCGAGGGGCCGCTGGCCGACCTCTTCCGCAAGACCACGGACGACGTACCGCCCGCGGCCGAGCCCGCGGTTGCGGGCCCCCCGCCCTCGACGCCGGCGTCCAGCCCGCCGCCGGCGTTCGGTGCGCCACCGGCGCGCTCGCTGCCGCATCCGTCGCTGGATGCCGACCTGCCGCAGCCCGAGCCTGAGCCCGAGCGGGTCGCGCGCTCAGCCCACGAGCGTCTGAACCAGGCCTTCTCAGCCGACATCCCCGAGGACGTGCTCCAGCCCCCGACCCCCGCCCCCGACGTCTACGCCCGCCCCGAGCGCGAGCTCGACGCGTTCACGCCGCCGCCCCCGGCGACGCTCGGGCAGCCGGTGTTGCGTGTGGTCGGCGTCGGCGGCGCCGGCGTCAACGCGGTCAATCGCATGGTCGAGGCCGACATCAACGGCGTCGAGTTCCTGGCGATCAACACCGACCTGCAGTCGTTGCAGCTGTCGGCCGCCCACGAGACCCTGCACATCGGCGACTCCGTCACCCGCGGGCTCGGCTCGGGGTCAGACCCCGAGCTCGGGCGCAAGGCCGCGCGCGAGGAATACGACCGGATCAAGGCGGGCCTGCGCGATTCGGAGATGGGCTTCACTGCGGGCAGAGCGGGGGGT
>JBPCPC010000027.1:0-10780 GCA_050999585.1 Solirubrobacteraceae bacterium
GAAGGGAACCGCGGTCAGAGACCCACACCCCTCGCGAACCCCCATCGATCGGCACCGATGTGGTGTCTATGCAACGTGCTCAGGGCGCCAGCCCCCGGATCGTTGCCACACAGCGCGACCACGACCCGGATGTCAAGCAGCGCCCCCACCCAACAAAGACCCACACCCGATCCACCGCTGCTTGATCAGCCGAGGCGGGTCGCGCTACCCACCCTAACCCCATCGATCAGCGTTCGCGCGGTGTCGCCGGGGTACCGCCGTTAACCGCGTCGTTCAGCGGACTGAGGCCGTCGTCGACCTCCACGTCCTCGGCCACCAGCTGAAGCCCCGAGGCGCGCGCGGCGAGCTCGATCAGGGCCGCGAAGTCGACCTCGTTGCCGCTGACGCCGACCATCCCCTGCACGATCTGCTCGGTGGCGGCGGCCAGCGGCATCGCCACCTCCAGCTCGCGGGCGGCCTCGAAGCCGAGGTGAAAGTCCTTGAGCAGCAGCGCCGGCGTGAACGTCGGGGAGAAGTCCAGGTTGACGTAGGCCGGGCTCTTGTAGCGGGTGAACGTCGAGCCCATCACGCTGTCGTTGAGGAACTCCAGGAAGTCGGCCCGGGACACGCCGCCCTTCTCGGCCAGCACGGTGATCTCGGCCATGCACTGGGCCACGACGCCGAGCATCAGGTTGTGGCAAATCTTCACCAGGCGCGCCCGGTCGCCCTCGCCGACATAGGTGACGCTGCGGCTCAGCAGCTCGAGGTAGGGCCGCGCCGTCTGCCATGCCCGCTCGGGCCCCGAGCAGACGATCGTCAGGCGACCGCTGGCGGCGACCTTGGGGTTTCCGCTGACCGGTGCCGCCAGCATCGCGACACCGCGTCGCTGCGCGGCGGCCCGGACCTCGGCGGCCGCCGCCGGGGCGATCGTGGTCGCATCGATGATCAGGCCGGGTGCGGTGTCAGAACGCGAAAGCAGACCGTCGGGACCGCTCACGACCTCCTCCACGTCGGCCGAGCCGGCGACCATCGTGAACACGATGTCGCGGTCGGCGAGGTCGGCCGGGGTGTCGACGATCGTCGCTCCGAGCTCGGCCAGCGGCGCACACTTGGCGCGGGTACGGTTGTAGACGCCGACGTCGTGGCCGGCGGTCAGCAGCCGGGTGGCCAGCGCTTGACCCATGCGGCCGACGCCGACCCACCCGAGCCGCAGATCCTGGTCGGGGCTCATGGGTCACTCCTTGTTGCAATCGTTTGCAGCAATCTACTCAACGGGTTGTGGGACGTCAAGCTCGGGGCTATGCTTCTGCAAACGTTTGCAGAGGAGGCGAATGCCGATGGGATTGCACAGCTACGGAGTCATGGGAGTGGACTGGGAGGAACGGGTCCGCTACGACCGCCTGCGCGACGAGCGCCTGGCCCGGATCACCGAGCTGCTGGCCGCCTCAGAGCTCGGCGCGCTCCTGTGCTTCGACATGACCAACATCCGCTACATCACCGCGACCCACATCGGCACCTGGGCGGCGGACAAGCTCAACCGCTTCTGCCTGCTACCCCAGGGCGACGAGCCGATCATGTGGGATTTCGGATCGGCCGCCCGCCATCACCAGCTCTACAACCCCTGGCTGGGCGACGGCCGCTCGCGGGCGGGCATCTCAACGCTACGCGGAGCGATGTCGCCGGAGTCCGGACGGGCCGAGGACGTGGCCAGGAAGATCCGGATCGAGCTCGAGCAGCGGGGCCTGCTCGGCGAGCCGGTCGGGATCGACGCGATCGAGCCCCAGGTCCTGTTCGCGCTGCAGCGCGAGGGCATTCAGGTCGCCGACGGCCAGCAGCTGATGCAGCAGGCGCGGGTGATTAAGACCCGGGATGAGATCACGTTGCTCAACATGGCGTGCTCGATGGTCGACGCCGCCTATGAGGAGCTGTACCGAACGATGCGCGCCGGCATCCGCGAGAACGACTGCGTCGCGCTGGTCAACAAGGTCCTGTACGAGATGGGGTCGGAGTTCGTCGAGGGCGTCAACGCGATCTCGGGCGAGCGCTGCAGCCCGCATCCTCACGTGTTCACCGACCGCGCGCTGCGCCCGGGCGACCCGGCCTACTTCGACATCCTGCACAGCTACATGGGCTATCGCACCTGCTACTACCGCACGTTCGCGGTGGGCAGCGCGTCGCGGCCGCTGGTCGATGCCTACAAGCGCTGCCGCTACTACCTCGACGCCGCGATCGACCTGATCCGTCCGGGCGCGACCACCGGCGAGGTCGTGTCGATCTGGCCTAAGGCACAGGAGTTCGGCTTCCCTGACGAGGAGGCGGCGTTCGCGCTGCAGTTCGGCCACGGCGTGGGGCTCTCGATCTGGGAGAAGCCCATCTTCAGCCGCCTGGTCTCACTCGATCACCCCGAGGAGATCAAGGAGGGGATGGTGTTCGCGCTGGAGACGTTCTGGCCCGCCACCGACGGCTGGTCGGCGGCCCGGATCGAGGAGCAGCTGGTGGTCACCGCCGACGGCTGCGAGGTCATCACCCGCTTCCCGGCCGAGGACCTGGTGATCGCCGGCAAGCCGTATTACACGGTCGGCGGAAGCTTGGCGCTGGAGCGCGATCCGCAGTCGCAGCGCAACACCGAGCTGGACCACGGCACCCGGGAGGCCGTGCCCAAGGCCCAGGGCTGAACGGTCAGTCCTGGGGTGGCCAGGTGGGTACCTCGCCCCGCCCGGACGGGAAGCGAATGTTCTTCGAGCGGACGAACTCGTGCAGGGTCTCGATCGCGTTCTCGCGACCGAACCCGCTTCCCTTCTGCCCGCCGAACGGGGAGCCGAGGAAGGCTCGGCGCATGTAGTTGTTGACGAACACCATGCCCACCTCCAGGCGCTGAGCGATCCGATACGCCCGGCTCTCGTCGGTGGTGCAGATCGCGGCGGTCAGGCCGTAGCGGGTGCCGTTGCAGATCTCGACCGCGTCATCCTCTTCGGCGAAGCGCATCACGCAGGCGATCGGCCCGAAGATCTCCTCCTGGGCGATCGACATCTCGGGCGTCACGTCGGCCAGCACGGTTGGAGCCACCCAGTAGCCACCCCGCAGCCGTTCGTCGGCGGGCAGCTGACCCTGCGCGACCAGCCGCGCCCCTTCGCTCAATCCGCGCTGTAGATGGGCGAGCACCTTGTCACGCTGGGTGGCGTCCACCATCGCCCCGATATCCGTCCGGGGATCCAGACCGTCGCCGACCACCAGCTGCCGGGTCGCAGCGCTGAACCGCTCCAGGAACTGATCGTGGATCGATTCGTGGACCAGGATCCGGGCCGTCGACGTGCACGCCTCGCCCTGGTTGTAGAACATCCCCTCCAGTACCACCGACAACGCCACGTCGAGGTCGGCGTCGGCGAGCACCATGACCGCGTTCTTGCCCCCGAGCTCCATCGTGGCGAACGTCAGGTGCTCGGCGGCGCTGCGCAGCACCCGCTGGCCGGTCGCGGTCGCGCCGGTGAACGTGATCCGCTCGACGCGCGGATGCGCTGACAGAGCGGGGCCGGCGTCGACCCCGGGCACGGCGTTCAGGACACCAGGGGGCAGGACCTCGTTGGCCAGCTCGACGAGTCGCAGGACCGTCAGCGGCGCCTGCTCACCGGGCTTGACGATCACGGTGTTCCCGGCCGCGAGTGCGGGCGCGCACTTCTTGGTGAAATGGATCGGCGGCCAGTTGAAGGGCAGGATCGCCGCGACCACGCCGTAGGGCTCGTAGATGACACGCGCCTCGATCGGACCCTGGTCCAGGATTTCCCCATGCAGGGTGTCGGCGAGGCCGGCGTAGTAGTCATAGCCGGCGTGGCAGTAGGACAAGTCAAAGCGCAGCGCGTCCCGGCGGGGCTTGCCGACCTCCCGGGCTTCCAACTCGGCCAGCTCCTCGAGGTGCTCGCGGATCTTCGAGGCGACCAACCGCAGCAGCCGACCACGCTCTCGCGGAGCCATCGCCCGCCACTGCACAAACGCCCGCCGCGAGTCAGCGACCGCGTCGGCGACCAGCTCCGCGTCGCCGTTGACCACGCGCGCGAACTCCCGGCCGGTGGCCGGCTCGGCCACCCCGAACGTCTCCCGGTCATCGACGGGCACCCAGCCGCCGGCCACGAAGGCACCCCAGACCTCCCGGCCATCCTCGGTCTTCTCAGTCACGGAACTCGCTTTCGATCCCAGCCACGTGGTCGCCGATCCAGTCGGCGACGAGCGGCCGGTACTTGTAGGGGATGTTGTTGCAGACGTGGGTGCCGTCGGGATACAGCACCCAACGGCAGTCGGGGACCGCATCGGCGATGCGCTGGGTGTCCTGCCACGGGATCACCCGATCGAGCTCGCCGGTGACGATCAGACAGGGCTGCGCCACCTGCTGGGCCACCCCTTCGAGGTTGAGCTCGTGGGCGCGGCCGCGGGCCTCGGCGTCGCTGCCGGCGCCCGTGTGGTAGGCGATCGTCTCCCGCGTAAGCGCGGGCATCGACTCCCAGGCGGCGGCGAAGTCATACGGGCCGCTGATCCCGGCGACCGCCTTCAGCCGGGGCTCAAACGCCGCCGCGCGGATGACGTAGTACCCGCCGAGGCTCACGCCGACGGCGCCGATCCGCTCCCCGTCGAGCTCGGGGCGGCCGGCGACCGCGTCGAGGATCGCGGTCACGGCTAGCTCGTAGTCGAAGCGGATCGGGAGCTCGAAGCCGGTCTCGCCCTGGCCGGGACCGTCCAGCGACAGCGTCGCCATGCCTCGCTCCAGGAACACCGACTCCCAGTGAAAGAACTCCTCCTTGGTCGAGTCCAGCCCCGGGATCAGAACCACCAACGGCGTCGGCAAGGGAGCGGCCGGCCGCCGCAGGTTGGCCACCACCATGCCGCCGCCGGCGAGCTGCGCCTCGATCCGCTGCGCGGTCGGGTCCAGCAGGGCGTGGGCCGCCGACAGCGACCGGATCGCGGCCAGCGTGTTCACCCGGTTGCGCTCGGCGTCGAGCACCCACACGAACTTGGAGAAGTGGTAGCTGATCGCGGCGTGCAGGTGCGCCTCGCCGGCGCTGCGCAACCGGCCGCGGTCCTCCGCCTCGCGGGCCAGCTGCTCGTGGACTTCCGCGGTCGCCGTCCAGGCGTCCAGCCACTGCTCCCAGCGGGCGATCGAGGCGGTCGTGCGTCGGAAGTCGTTGTAGTCGATCCCGTTGGCGATGAAACGGCCCGCCCAGTGGCTGATCGCCGCCTGCACGCGCGCGTCGGGCGTCTCGGTCACGTCCTCACCCCGCCGCCGCGGTCCGCAGCTCGCGCGCGCCGTTGGCCCCCAGCACCGCGCTGCTGTTCATCGCTGAGGCCGGCGGCCCGCACCGTGGCGACCGGGTCGGGATCGGCCATGTCGAACGGATGGTCAGAACCCTGCAGCGCGCGGTGGCGAGCGAGCGTGCCGCTCAGCACCAGGTGCGCGGCCGCCAGGGTCGTCTCGACCGGGTTGCCGACCAGGTTCCACAGGGAGTGCTCGGTCAGTCCCGACGGGGCGAAGCAGCGCCAGCCCGTCGTTCTGCAGGCGATAGCGCTCCAGTCCCTCTCGGGCATCGACCTCGTAGAACAGCAGCGGCACCCAGGGCGAGAGCACCGCAGCGCCGATCTGGCGGCTCGCGAGTGCGCCAGGATCTCGTCGAGCTCGACGAACTCGTCCACCGCAGAGGTGATACGCCGGCCGGCGAGCTCGACAAACCGCCGGCCGTCGTCTCGGCCGACGCGCGGGCGCCAATTCCGTCCCGCAGCCGAGTCTCTCAGCAGCTCGGGCACGATCACCTGGACATGTGCGTCGACGGTTGTCATCCTCGCCTCTCGCACAGTATTGCAAACGTTTGCAGGCTCGAGCGTGTGGCGAGTGTGTTTGCCGGGCAGGGCGAGGCCCCGGGCCGACATGAACCGTCCGCCGGCCGGCTACGGTGATCCGGCCGGCGGTCCTGTGAACTCGTGCTCGAACTCTCCGCAGACATCGATCATCGCTTGGTGGTAGGCGATGCCCATCCGCAGCGTCAGGAGTGGGTGGCCGTTGCCTCCAGCGTAGGCGAGTCGGGCGGCGCGCTCGATCGCGCCCAAGGTTGCAACGCGCTCCTGGCTTCGCTGCTTCACCGCCAACAGGAGCGCGTGGGCGTCGTCCTGATTGAGCGCGTCTGCGAAGAAGAGCTTCACGAGACCGATGTCGCGCAGCTCAAATGGCATTGGTTCGATCCGGCGTAACCAGTCGCCCAGGGCGGCATCTCCTGCCTCGGTGATCTCGAATACGCGGCGCGGCCGACGGCCTTGGGGATCGGAGCTTCCGTGGACGAGCTCGGCCCGTTCCAGCCGTTCGAGGCTGGGATAGATCTGGGCTTGGGAGATCGTCCAGAAGAAGCGGATCGAGAGCTCGACCGCCCGTTTGATCTCATAGCCCGATCTCGCCCCGAGGCGCAGCATGCCGAGCACCACGTAAGCGGGCGCACCCAGCTCCGAGAGATCGGACGGGGATTGCAGCCTGTCTTCGGATCGCATATCGGTTATCGTAACATGTTAGCCTGACAGATCGAGCGAGGAGAGCCGCATCTCAAATCTCGAGCAAAGCCGCTCAAAGCTTGCGCTCCGAACCGCGATGGAGACACCCGATCTCGAGGCGGTCATGGACGCGTTCGCGCCCGATGCCCTGTTTCACTCGCCGCTCACCGAGAAGGCGCGGGGCTTGGCCGGCGCAAGAGCCCGATCAGCGCTGCGCTCATCTCCGGCCTGACCCATCCGCTCGGGCTCATCACCCGCGTAGGCGACGGGGTCGGGGTCCGCCTCGTGCGCCCTACCCTGTGAACGTGGTCTCACGGGCCCAAGCTCGCCGGCTCGCGCTCGGGTTGCCCGAGACGACCGAGCAGGATCATCACGGCCGGCCCTCATTCCGCGTCGCCGGGAAGATCTTTGCCACCCTGTGGGACGCCGATCACATGAACGTGCTGCTCGACGAGGACGGAATCCTCACCGCGGTCCAGAGCGCGCCCGAGGCGTGTGAGCCGTTCTGGTGGGGCAAACGGCTGCGCGCCGTGTCCGTGAATCTCCACCGCGTCCGCCCGAGCGTCCTCGCCGACCTGCTTGCCGACGCCTGGGAGACAAAGGCGCCACGCCGGCTAAGTACGGCTGGGCATGACCTACGAGGCCAGGAGCTGGCTTAGGGTCAGTTCCAGCACGTCCGCGCGGCTGCGCACACCGTGATCGGCGGCGATGAAGTGGTTGCCGATCAGCAGCGAGAAGGACAACATGCAGCGGGCCTCGACGTCGTCCGGGTCGGCGCAGAAGGCGCCAAACAGCGATCGCAGATATTCCATGCGCCGGTTGTCGATCCGGCGCAGCCGCGCGGCGACCGTCGGCTCGCGCCGGGACCAGTCGCGGACCGCGAGGTCGACCGCCAGCACGCCGGGGGAGCCGAGCGCGAACAGCCGCCGCAGCCTGGCCCTGGCGTCCCCGCCCTCGCCCTCGACGCGCGCGATCACTTCCTCGGTGGTCGCCCGCTCCCAAGTGTCGAGCATCTCGGCCAGCAGCGCCTGTCGGTCGTCGAAATGCCAGTAGAAGCCGCCCCGGGTGACCCCCAGCACCTGGGCCAGCGGCTCGGTCCGGACGGCGTCCGGGCCACCGCAGGCCAGCGCCCGCAACCCCGCTTCGATCCAGGCGCTGCGAGGCGTGCGGGTCGGGGCGGCCATCGCCTATCTCTATCGCGTCCCGGCTGGCATTGACATCACCGCAGATGATGCCTAGCCTCCATCCATACATTACTGTATGGATGGAGGTCCACGAATGCAACTCCCGAACACCGCGCACACCTCTCGGCCCTGGCGGATCCACGAGCTGACCACCGATTTCCGGCTCGAGGACGTATGGGAGCTGCCGACGCCCGGCGGACCGGGCGACTTCCCTCGGCTGGTGCAGGGGATCGCCGCGGGCGACCCGTCCCGAGGCTCCTCCCAGGCCGTCCGCACGCTGTTCGCGATCCGATGGAAGGTCGGGGAGCTGCTCGGCTGGGACCGGGAAGGGGCCGGCCGCGGCTCCAGCGTGCCGACGCTTCGCGACCGCTTGCCAGTGGATCTGCGCGACGCCCCACGCGGCCCGGAGTTCGACGCGCTGCCGTTCACCTCGCTCTACGTGATCGACGACGAATGGGCCACGGAGATTGTCAACCGGACCGTTCACGGGGTGATGCACATCGGCTGGGTCCCAGACGGAAGCGGCGGCTACCGCGGCCAGATGGCCGTCTATGTGAAGCCAGACGGACTGCTCGGGGCCGGCTACATGGCCGCGATCAGGCCGTTCCGGCACCTGATCGTGTACCCGCCGATGCTCCGCCAGATCGGGCGCGATTGGCGGGCGCGCACCGGCGAGCCAACGGCCGCTCCGGCGTAGCTCCGATGGTTACGCTCAAATCCTGGATCGGAGATTCCGGTACGCCCGGCACGATGCGCGAGGCCAGGCGCCGGGGCCGGCGATGAACCGGGACGTCGCCGTCGCCCTGCTGGACCGACTGCACACGGCGCAGAACGAGTTCTACGCGGGCGGCTCCGGCACTGGCCTCCAGCAGCTCCTCGCCGCGGACATCCAATGGACCGTCCCGGGCAGCAATCGCATCGCGGGGACCTACCGTGGTCTCAAGCAGGTGCTGGCCTACTTCCGACGACGCCGAGACCTCGCGGAGCGCTTGTATGACCTCGTCGATCAGCGAATCACCGCGTGCTGGCTGCTCCCCCTCGACCAGCCCGCGTTTGACGCCATCTGGGCCGCCTGAGCCAGGGGTCGTCGACCGTGTTCATCCAACGTGAGCGCCTCGAAGCTCAGCCGCCGTCGGGCGCCGCCGTGGAGCCCCGCACGATCAGCGAGGGCTGCAGCAGTATCTCCCCGTAGGGCGGGGCGCCGTCGCTAAGCTGGCGCAGCAGCAGGTCGGCCGCGACCATCCCGATCTCGCGCTGGGGGACGCGCACCGAGGTCAGCGGCGGCCGCAGCCGGTCAACGAACGGCATGTCGTTGAAACCGACGATCGAGATGTCGCTCGGGCAGTCCAGGCCGAGCGTTTCGAGCGCGTCGTAGCAGCCGATCGCCAGGCGGTCGTTGGCGGCGACGATCGCGGTGACGCGCGGCGTCTGGGCGAGCAGCTCGAGGCACGCCCGGGCGCCGTCGACTTCGGTGAACGCGCCCGCGACTGTGACGTGCGCGGACGGGGTCGTCAGTCCGTGTCGCTGCATCGCCTCCAGGAAGCCAAGCTGGCGACGATGCCCGGTGGACACGTTCTGAGGCCCGGCGACGTGACCGATCGCTTGATGCCCCAGCTGCGCCATGTGCGCGACCGCCAGACCCGAGCCGCGCCGGTCATCGACGGTCACCGCCGGGACCGACGCGTCCTCGAGGCTCCGGTTGACGAGCACCAGCGGAGCGCCGCCGGCCGCCACCTCAGCGAGGATCTCGCCGTCCAGGCGGGCGGTGGCGGCGATGAAGCCGTCCACCTGCCGGGCCCGCATCGCCTCCATCTGGCTGCGCTCACGCTCGGCGTCGTTGTCGGTGTTGACGATCAGCGAGGTGTAGCCGGCCTCTCCCAACCGGTCCTCGATGCCGCGCACGATCGGGGGAAACAACGGGTTGGTCAGATCCGGCAGCAGCACGCCGACGGTGTAGGACCGATTCGTCTTCAGGCCGCGGGCGATCGGGTTCGGCCGGTAGCCGAGCTCCGCGGCGGCCCGCAGCACTCGTTCGGCGGTGTCCTGGTTGACGAGCGCGCGCGTCTGCTCGTTGAGCGCGCGTGAGACGGTGCCAGGATGCACCTCGGCCACTCGAGCCACATCGCGGATGGTCACGACCGGTCGCACCTTCGGATTATGCAGTCACGAGATCGTCGAAACCCCGGCCGCCCGGGGGCGGCGCGCCGGATCAGCGGGCGCCAGTGCCTGGGCGGGGTCTTCGCCGAGATCGGTCAGCATCACGATCGCGGCGTTGCGGCCCGGACCGCCGGTGACCGACCCACCGGGATGCGTAGTGCCCCCGGTCTGGTAGAGACCCGGGATCGGCATCCGATGCTGTGCCCACCCGGACGCCGGACGCAGCGCGCCGCTGTTGGTCAGCGAGCGATCGCCGCCATGAAAGCTTCCATGCCACATGTGGGGATTGGAGCGCTCGAGGTCGACCGGGGAGACGATGAGCTGCGCGAGAATCGTGTCGTCGTCCAGGTTCGGCGCGGCCCGGCGCAGGTGACCGAGGTGCACGGCCGCGATCTCCTCGCGCAGCTGCTCCCACTGCTGGGGCCCGCCGCCGGGCAGGTCCGGATCATAGGGCTGCATCCCCAGGATCTTGACGGTGTGGCGACCCTCCGGCGCACGGGTCGGGTCAGCGACGGTCGGCGTCGGGAACAACAGCCACGCCCCGTCGCGCACCAGGCGTCCCTCACACACATCGCGTCCCATCCGCAGGATGTCCTCGGGCCAACCGGCGACCCCCGCGGAGACGACTTCGAGCGTGCCCCCGTCGCGCGTCGGATAGCGGGGCGGCTCGGTGGTGGCGTAGTGGGCGGCGAACCCGCTGACCCCGGCATCGTAGGTGTCGATGCAGTAGCGGAAGTCCGCGTCCCACGTGTCCGCCGGGACCATCGCGAGCAGATCCTTGACGTGGATGCTCGACAGCACCGCCTCGCGGGCGAGATGGCGCTCGCCATTCTGCGTCACGACGCCGACGCAGCGGCCGTCCTGCAGCACGAGCTCCACCACCCGGCGGTTGCAGCGGACCTCGCCGCCGTGGCGCTCGATCACCTCCACCAGCGCTCGGG
>JBPCPC010000058.1:0-9509 GCA_050999585.1 Solirubrobacteraceae bacterium
GGCTGAACATGGTCGAGATCTTCTTCGCCCGCCTGACCGACAAAGCGATCCGCCGCGGGATCTTTCACTCAGTCCCTGACCTCATCGACGCGATCGAGATCTACCTCACCGCCCACAACACCGACCCGGAGCCCTTCACCTGGACCGCGACCACCAACCAGATCCTCGAGAAAGTCCGCCGCGGACGAGTCACCCTCCAGGCAATCGCTAACTAAAACTGGGACACACCACTAGGAGGCTGTGGTAGGCCTGCCCGACCCCGAACGAGCGTCGCTGAACAACCATCCCTGGTGATGCGGTGGCGATCACGCGCGCGACCCGCCGCGGAGTCGGGCTGTGAGGGATCGTCTGCGCGGCTGCGGTACCCAGTTCGCTGATCGTCACCTGACTCTGGTCGTCGATGTAGGGGCGGGTGGAGACCAACACCGGCACGTTGATCCTCCCCGCTCCTTGGTAGGAGACGACGGTGGGCATGTCGCTACTGCGGAGGTAGCGCCCGTCGACGATTGTCCGGTTGACGCCGTCGAGCTTGGCCTCGGCCGCTGGGTCGACGGCTGCCAGCAGAAACGGGTAGGACCAGTCGATGTATGCGCCGACATGCCCGTGGCGGAAGCCGGTGTACTGCCAGCCCGAACCGTCAGATCCCGTCTGACGCGACCAGCAGACAATGTCTTGGCGTTCCACCCCTCTGAACGGGCTGGGCGTCGTCATGAATTGAGGACAGACGGGCGCGTTGCGTCCCGAGGCCAGCTCCTCAGTGATGTTGCCGTACCGACCAGCAACCTGGCCGGTGCCAGAGTCGATCGGACGTTTGGTGACGTACACGTATCCGGTCTTGTCGGTGAGATGGACCAGACCGCGGTCGGTGGTGCGGGTGATCTTGACCGTGAACAGCTGGCGGGGGGCATGGGTCAGGAAGGGGGTGAGGTCGATGTTGAACTGCACCGGTTGCAGCACATAGCCGATCATCGCGATCGGCGCCGCGACCTGAACGCCCGGGATATGAGCGATCTGCTGGTACTGGGCCATCGTGATCCCGCCGAAGATCCCCGACTGGTAGTTGTTGCGCACCAGGCCCTGGGAGCGTTCTAGCGGGGTTTCGGTGCCGTGGGGGCGCACGAGGATGTCGTAGGAGGAGCGAAACGTGCGGGCGATCGTGCCGTGTACCCCGAGCTGCTCGGTTTGTGCGTCGCGGTGAGCACGACAAAGCTCGCGCAGGCCAGGACGATCCCGGCCAGCAGCGCGAGACTGCGCTCGCGGCGCCCGAGCAGCTCTGACCGGATTAGTCTCAGCACCCGGTCACCTCGGCGAGGAGCGAGCCAGCCGTCCGAGCGTCGCCTGCAGGTCGCTGGCGCCGAGCACGTCGATGTCGTCGCGCAGGGCGCCGTCGACGATCCTGACCACCCGGTCACAGCGCGACGCGACCGCGACGTCATGGCTGGCGACCATGACGGTGATCCCCTCGCGCTCGCGCAAACCCAACAGCAGGTCCATGATCGCCTCGCCGTTACGCGAGTCAAGGTTCCCGGTCGGCTCGTCGGCCAGCACCACCGGCGGATGGTTGATCAACGCGCGGGCGATCGCCACCCGCTGCTGCTCGCCGCCGGACAGCTTTGCCGGCATCTGGCTTTCCCGACCCTTCAACCCGACGGCGGCCAGCAGCTCGCGGGCACGCTGGGCCTTGTCAAACGCGGTGCGAAACGGGAGTACCGGGACGGTCACGTTGTCCAGCACCGTCAACGCTGGGAGCAGGTTGAAGCGCTGAAAGACGAACCCCACTCGGCGGCGGTGCGCGGCCAGTTCCCGAGCCTTGAGAGCGCCGAGCTCGACCCGGCCGACGGTCACGGTCCCTTCATCCGGCCGGTCCAACGCTCCGATCAGGTGCAGCAGCGTGGACTCGCCCGACCCCGACGGCCCGCTCAGCGCGACCGCACTACCCGCCTCGACCCGCAACGAGACCCTATCCAGTGCAGTGATCGTCAGCTCGTCGCCGATTCGGTAGCGGCGCACCACCCCGTCAAGCTCGATCGTCCCCGCTTGATCTGGCGCCTGCCCTTGACTCGCGACCATATGCGTAGGAACAATGCATCAAGACGTCCAGCCCGTCAACATTCGAACCGAAATGGCTATCCACCACGCGATCCTCTCCCTGCTTGACCAAGACGAGAGCTACGGCTACGAGCTTCGCGCCGAGCTTGAGCGCAGCGTCGGCCCGCAATGGGGGCAGCTGAACATCGGCCACGTCTACCAGCTCCTGGAGCGTCTCAAGCGCGACGAGATGGTCGAGATCATCCGCTGTGAACCCCAGCCCCGACGCACCGAACGCGTCATCTACGCGATCACCGACGCCGGTCGTCAAGAACTCACCCAATGGCTCGAGACACCGTCGCCGCCCAGCACCGGCTACCGCGACGACCTCTACCTCAAGCTCGCCGCCGCCGCACGCGCCGGCGAACCCACCCTACGAGCGGTCATCAGCCGCGAACGCGAAGCGCTGCTCGGCGAACTGCACGCGCTGCGCACCCTCGCTGCCAACGAACAGGACCCCCTCGTCGCCCTGCTGATCGACGGCGCCACCCTCCAGATCCAAGCCCGAACTGAGCTGCTCGACCGCGCAGAACACACCGCGGGGCAACTCTCCCAACCAGTCCGGAAACACCAACGGCATCAACGGCGCTCAGCGGCGGGTGCTGAGCGATCGCCTTTTGCGGCTTGAGTCACGTTTTGGCTCACAAACGTGATCCTACGGGCCGTGCCGGACGGTTCCGGGTGCCGCTGACGTGTCCGGGGCTCCGGGAGGTTTGGTTCAGAAAACCGGTCTAAGCGCGGGCGCCACGTGCCGGTCGGTCCTCCGTTAGTCAACGGCGCAAGGCAAGGCTCGTCGCGCTCCCGCCATCGCGCCAGAATGGGTTCTTGGCGCTGGGATGCTCAGCAAGGTACTCAGCTAGATGGAGGAGGGTGATCGTGTCAGGGCTCGCGCCGAGTCTCAAGACTTTTCGACCGCTCGTACGAGCCGGTCGAGAACCGAGCCAGCCCCGGGGCGATCCTGCCCTCTTCCCATCGGACGTGACCGGTGATCAGCAGCTGGCGAGAACCGCGACCCGTCAGTGGGTGGGGGGCGCTCACCGTCTCGGAGTTCAAGGTCGCGCGGCTCGTCGATCGGCAGACGCGACCACGGGCCGTAGCTCGCTTCAGTCATGGACACCATTCAGAGAGATGAAGTCCCAGAGGGAGCGATCGTTTTCGCGCCGTTCCTGACGGAACCCAGTGGTAGAGAACAACGCCGGTGGGTCGGGGGGCGTGATCGTCAGCGTGCTGTGCAGAGCTTGAGCTGTGGACGGGGCTGTTGGGCGGCGTGGATCCCTGTTGTGAACGCCGCCGCGGCGGGGCTGGGTCCGCCGGTGGGGGGTTCGATGCCGAACCAGTCCTGGCCAGCTCGCGGATCGCGTTGCGGGGTCACCCAGGAGTTGAGAATCACCGCCGCGATCTGACAATTGGTGTGACCCAGCGCGGTTATGGTCGCCGCGATGTATCTCGGACGCAGCCTGGCGGGAAGGTAGCTAAAGGTCCCGCGGGGGCGGGTGGTCCACCCAAACGCGGTGACGTAGATCGCGACTGATCCCAGTCCGAGCCGTCGCGTCTGCATGCGAGCATTTCGGATGTGACCCAGCACCACCGCTGGGTTGGGTCCCCATGGGTGGATCGCGACGCCATCGATGTGGCCGCGCAGATCAGGGCGCGCGGCGAGCATGGCTGACAAAAACGAGCCGGGGTCAGTCAGTCCTCCCACGATCACTCGGGCGTGAGGATCTATGGCCTTGATCGCGTCTCGCGTGCGGGGATACAGCTCGGCGTAGCGCGCGGGGTCAGGGGCGGGCCCCCAGAACACCGAGAGGTTGGGTTCGTTCCAGATCTCATAGGTGTCCACCGGCTCGCGGGGCAGGCCGGGCCGCGCCCGCCAGAACGCGCCTGTGGGCCCGTAGCGCGTCGCCAGCGCGGCGGCAAACGCGGCGAAGTCGGCCACGTCAGCGGCGCGCGGTGGAGAATGTGCTTGGCTGGGCGCCGCGGCCGCCCACCCCGGCGAGTAGTCCACGATCGGCAGCCACCGCAGACCGCGGGCCGCGAGCCTGGCGACCGTCAGGTCATCAAACTGCCAGTGGTAGGAGTGCCGGTCGTCCACCGGCGGGTCAGGCTCGGTCGCTTCCCACAGCGCGTCACTGCGCGCGATCGTTGCCCCCGTCACGCCCAGCGCTGCCACTTGCGCGCTGATCTGCCGCGAAGTGTACTGCGAGGAATTAAGAAAGATTCCCTGCACCCCTGCCCCAAACCGCTCTACCGACGGGCGCGGCAGCGCCGCCGGCCCGACCGGCGCGCGCGCGGGAGCCGTCCTCGGAGTTGGCGCTGCGCTTAGCCCTCGGGCTGACGGCGAGAGCGTCGGCAGCGAGCTCACCGGCGGCAACAATTCCCGGCGGTGGCGGTGAGACGATCCTCCGCTGCTAAGCCCCACGAGCAGCGCGACACCGCCCGCGACGACCACCGCGACCGCGACCGCCCGAGGTTCAAAGGCCATCGCCGCGCATGTCCGAGAGAGTTTTGCTCATAATGCGCGAGAACGCCGTGCGCTGATGGGAGTTTGTCCACTCGAATCGGCGTTGGGGCCGGTAGTTGCGCGGGGTGGCGCCATCATCCGCGCGAAATCGGCCTTACCGAAGGGCCGGGCGATCGACTCGTTGGTCAACACCGTCCAGAAGACACTAAAGAAGGGCGACGACGTCGCGATCACCGGCTTTGGCAAGTTCAGCGTGGCCAAGCGCGGAGCTCGCCCCGGCCGTCACCCGGCGACCGGGGCCACGTTGAAGATCAAGGCGTCCGATCGCGCGAAGTCGTGTAGGCCTCAGTCTCCTGCGGCATCTGACAGAGCTGTTTCCAGCGCGGTCAAGTAGGAGGAATCGGCGAGGTTTAGGCCAACCAGCTCGTCTTGGGGCGAACCAGCCGATCGCGTCGTGTTCCGTTGGTTGGCGGTTCGTGATCGTCTCGCACCACGACCTGATCCGCCAGACGCTCAAGTCAAGATCCACCTTGGGATTTCGATGGCGAATGATCGGATATCCGTCGATGGCCTTGATATGGATCCCGAGTTCTTCCAAGAGTTCTCGTTTGAGAGCGTTGGCCGGTCGCTCGCTGGGCTTGACATGGCCGCCAGGGAAATCCCACACATCGGGGTACCACCGACGACGGGGGGACCTGTGGACAAGGAGAAGGCGTTGACCGCTGCGGAGAAGACCTGCGACCACGACGTGTTGCATTGGCGCCGTATCTCCAGCGCAGGAGATGACCTCGGTCATTGGCAACGGAGCGATTCAGCAAACTGGCCGCCGTAGAACTCGTTCTGCGCCGAGTGCAGGCGATCAAGGATCGCGTTCGCTTCGGCTCGATCCACGCGCCTTCAGCGTCTCGTTGGAGACAGTGCGAATGTGCGTAGCTTCACGCCGGCTGATCCTTTGAGGTCGTGAGCCCGGCGGCGTCCGCCTTGGGGCCGATCGCCTGAGCCAGGGCAATCAGCCCCGACAGGGGGCGGATCATCACGGTCAAGTCGGCGATCAGCCCATCGGCGTCGAGTCGCAACAGATCCAGCCCCTCGAGTTCACGACCCCCCACTCGCGTGCGGAACACGAATCCGATCTCGCTATCGGGGCCGTGGACTTCCTTGACGCACCGCCAATCGTCAAACGCTTCAGACACCAGCCGCAGCAACCCCCCGACGGTCTCCTTGCCGGCATAGGGCGCGAAGGTGACCGGACTGTGCAAGACGACGTCAGGAGCGAGGGTGCTTATCAGGGCATCGATGTTGTGGCTCTCGGCTGCGACGCGGAAGGGGTGCATCTCTCGGCCGTCGACGCTCATCATTCGGCACCATACATCAAAATTTGACTAGCCAAGAGATTGTCTATGGTCTGTGGTCATGGCCCTCCGGCACGCCGTCCTGGCGACCTTGCTCGACGCTGACGCATCGGGGTATGAACTGGCCAAACGCTTCGACGCTTCGGTCGCCAACTTCTGGCATGCCCTGCCCCAGCAGATCTACGGCGAGCTGCGACGGCTCGAGCAACAGGGCCTGATCAGGGGCCGGACGGTACGCCAGCGAGGACGACCCGATAAGCGCATGTTCACGCTCACCAAGGCCGGGCAACAGGCGCTACGAGAGTTCGCGACTGCCCCCACCCGGCCCGGCGCGGTCAAGGAGGATCTGGCGGTCAAGATCTACGCCGCCGGCATCGCGGATCCCGAGGCATTAATCGCCGCGCTCAACCATCGCGCCGCACAATCGACGGCCAAGCTCGAGCGCTATCAACGCCAAGCTGACGCCCTCGCCGACCCCGACGGCGCACACCTCGGACCCAGCCTCACACTCGCGCGCGGCATCGCCTACGAGCGCGAGAACATCAACTGGTGTGCGCTCGCCGCTGAGCGCCTGCGACGACATGCGTCCAACAGTGAGCGATCCCAGGCCACGGCCTCATGACTTGCCAAGACCCCGCTCCCCCTCGTCGCCAAGGCGAGTCTATGACCGCGGCTTCCGACGCCACCGTCGAAGCAGGAGCGGACTGCGGTGGGCGCCATTGCGCCTCCGGTCACGTTTTGGGTCATTTTCGTGACTCTATGGGCGAGGCTCGGACGCCTTGCGGGCAGGCGTATCGTTGGCTCTTATGCCCCGTCGTCGCTGGACCTTTATAGCCCTTATCGTCGTAGCTGCGGGCCTTCCAGGGAGCTACGCGCTCGCGAGCCCGGGCCCAAAGGTCTCTTCGAAAACCAAGCGCGAAGACGCCATCCCGGTAGGGGCCCGGCCGCTCGTTGCCAAACTCGCGGTTCTCCGCCGAGCGCAGACGGCTGGCGATCGGTCGTTTCTGTCGACCCTGCATCAAGTCGCGCTGCGTTATCCGGCTCAGGCTGAGGGTCGGCTTACGAGCCGGTTCCGCGGCTTCGTGCCGTCGCTCACGCGCCTGGTCGAAACGCTGCCCGATGGCCGAGACGTGTTCATGCTTGTGCAGAGGCCTGACTCAAGAACCCCGCGCTACATGGTGGGCTTGGTGTTTCTCCAACCCAACGGCGCATCTGCGCACAATGGGCCGTCGATCGCTGGCGGTGACGACGACGCGTCATCGGCCAACCTCGGCGATCTCAGCCAGCCCAGCTGCTTCGGCTTCACCGACCACATGGTCGTCCCGGACGCAATCACCCGAATCCGTTGGAGCTTCGCTCGGCAGGACGCGCTTGGGTTCGTTTATCGGCGACCGCTGACTATCAACGTGGCAGTCCGCAACAACGCGGCAATCACGACCGTCACCGCCCGCCCGCCGTGCGAGAGCCCTGATGTCGCGACCGCCTATGCCCCCGACGGACGTGTAATCGCCTCCTATGGCAACCCCGACAACCTCAACCGGATCATCCGTCCTATCCGGCACGGACGCCCCTGGGGACCCTGAGCGACGAGCGACCTCAAAAAGCGGCTTGAGTCACACGGTTTGGCTCATTAACAATCATGGGCGCGAGCGCCCACCCCGGCGGATGAAATAGCTGCGATGCACCGGAAGCCGCGGCAGCTTGCCGGAACACGTATTTCTAACGTGACTCTATGCGCCGGCCCTGGAGGGACCCGCGAACAGCGAGATTCACGGAACCTGACTGGGCCAGATGCCGCAGGTGTCGGATGTACACTGCCGCCGCATGCTCTCCGTGGCCCGCCCGGGCGTCTCGGGGAGCGCGGGCGGGGCGCGGTGGCCGTTCACCGCCGCGGCCGAGACGCAGATCCTGCTGGCGCTGATCGTCGTCGCCGCGGTGCTGCGCTTTGCGACGCTCGGCAGCCAGAGCTACTGGCTCGACGAGTCCCAGGCCGCCCATGAGCTGAGCCTGTCGTTTGGCTCGATGCTCAAGGCCTGGAACGCGGCGGAGTGGAACCCGCCGCTGTACCTGGTGCTGGCGTGGCCGTGGGCGACGGTGTTCGGCACCGGCGAGGTGGGCCTGCGGGCGCTGTCGGCTCTGCTCGGGATCGGGCTGGTGCCGCTGCTGTACCTGTGCGGCGCCGAGTTGGTCTCGCGCCGAGCGGGGCTGATGGCGGCCGCCTTGGCGGTCGTCAACCCGTTCATGATCTGGTACTCCCAGGAGGCGCGCGAGTACATGCTGCTGGCGGTGCTGTGCAGCGCCTCGATGCTGTTCTTCGCCCGCGCTTGGCGCTCGGGGCGCTCCCGCGACGTGATCTGGTGGGCAATCTTCTCCGCGCTGGCGCTGCTGACCCAGTACTTCGCCGGCTTTCTGATCGCCGCCGAGGGCCTGCTGCTGGTCTACCGTCTGCGCAGCCGGGCCAGCTTGGGGCGCTCGTCGCCCAAGGGGTGGTGCTGGCGCCGCTGGTGCCCCACGTGCTCCCGCGCCTGCAGAGTCAGAGCGGGTTCATCACCTTCCAGCCGCTGATCACGCGTCTGCAGCAGGTGCCGGTCACGTTCGCGCTCAACACGCTGTACCGGGGGTCGGTCGTGTCCTACGGCCTGCTCGGCGCGGCGGTGGTGGCGGCGATCGTGATCGCGCTGCTGCTGATTGGCGCCGACGATCATGAGCTGCGCGGCGCCGGGCTGGCGGCGGCGCTGGCCGCCGTGGTGCTGCTGGTGCCGCTCCTGTCCGCCGTGATCGGCCACGACAACTACGTCGCGTTGGGTCTGATGCCCGCCTGGCCCCCGCTGGCGGTGGTGTTCGGCGCCGCGTGCACGGCTCGCCGGGCCCGGCTCGCCGGCGCGGCGTTCGCCGTCGCCCTGGTGGCGATGTTCGCCTATGCCGGGGTGCAGATCGATTCGAGCTCCGTGTACCAGCGGCCCGACTGGCGCGGCGTCGCCGCGGCGCTGGGCCCGGCGCACGGCACGCGAGCGATCGTCGCCTACCCCGGCCAGTTCGCCACCGGATCGCTGTCGATCTACCTGCGTGGGGTGCCGTGGTCAGGACCCGGTGAGCACGCCAGCGCCGCCGGCCCGGTGACGATCTCCGAGCTCGACGTCGTTGCCAACGCGGGCCAGCAGCTGACCCAGGCCCACCACCCAGGCGCGCGGCTGACCGGGCGCGCCACCGTCAACGGCTATGTCATCTATCGCTTCCGGCTGTCGGCGCCGTGGCCCACTACCTCGCCGGCGATCGCCGACCGCGCCAACGCGCTGCTGTATTTGCCTCCGACGGGGTCTGCGGTGATGGTTCAGCGTTAGGACCCCAGCGAGCACGCCTACGCCGGCCGGCCATCAAGCGCTCAAAGATTGCGGCCAACACCGATCAAGGTCATCAAGGTCACATCACACCTCAGCGACCCGCTACCTGCGGCTCCGGTCACGTTTTGACTCAATTTCGCGACTCTATGTGCCGGCTCGACGCTGACGAGGTTCACGGTGTCAAGCACGGGCTTGACAGCACCGCGCTGCCCGCCCGCGGACCCCATCTACTGACGACTGTTGGTTGAGTCACCGAATGGGCTGTAA
>JBPCPC010000064.1:0-5079 GCA_050999585.1 Solirubrobacteraceae bacterium
GACGAC
The DNA here is from genome assembly GCA_050999585.1 of Solirubrobacteraceae bacterium. Taxonomy (GTDB): domain Bacteria; phylum Actinomycetota; class Thermoleophilia; order Solirubrobacterales; family Solirubrobacteraceae; genus Palsa-465. The sequence continues at coordinate 7 of JBPCPC010000064.1, forward strand.
CACCGCCGCTGCTGCGTCGCCGTCGCCGCCCCGGGGCACGTCGCGGCCGGACACGCCGCCGCTGACGCCCTCCGCGCTGGCCACCGAGCAACGACTGCGCGCCGCCGGGCTGCAGCCCCCGCCGGACTCCGAGCTCGACGCCGCCGACCTGGCGCAGCTGCGCGCGACCGGGCGCGCCGTGCGGGTCTCCGAGGCGCTGCACTTCCATCCCGACGCGCTCGCCGAGGCCGAGCGCCGCGTGCTGGCGCTGGCCGGCGGTCCGGGGGGCGCGGTCACCCTGGCGCAGCTCCGCGATGCGCTGGGCAGCTCGCGCAAGTACGCCGCCGCACTGCTGTCTCATCTCGACTCTGCGCGGGTGACCGTGCGACGCGGGGACGCGCACGTCGTGCGGCGCCGCGCCCGCGACAGATAGATTGCCGGTCATGACCACCTGCCTAGTCACCGGTGGCGCCGGCTTCCTCGGCTCGCATCTGTGCGACGAGCTCCTGGCCCGCGGCAACCGCGTCATCTGCATCGACAACTTCGAGACCGGGTCGTTGGAGAACATCGAGCACATCCGCTCAGACCGGTTCGAGTACCGCCAGGTCGACATCATCGAGCCGTACTTCGTCGATGAACCGATCGACTTCGTCTACCACTTCGCCTCCCCCGCCTCGCCGATTGACTACCTGCGACTGCCGCTGCACACGCTGAAGGTCGGCTCCTACGGAACACACCACACGCTCGGCCTGGCCAAGGCCCACCGAGCGCGCTTCCTGACCGCCTCCACCAGCGAGGTGTACGGCGATCCCAAGGTCCACCCGCAGCCCGAGACCTACTGGGGACACGTCAACCCGATCGGTCCCCGCGGCGTCTACGACGAGGCCAAGCGCTACGCCGAGGCGCTGACGATGGCCTACCACCGCCAGCAGGGCGTCGACACCGCGATCGTGCGCATCTTCAATACCTACGGTCCTCGGATGAGACCCCACGACGGCCGGGCGATCCCCACGTTCATGCGCCAGGCGCTCCAGAACCGGCCGATCACGGTGTTCGGATCCGGGGCGCAGACCCGATCCTTCTGCTACGTCGACGACCTCGTGCGCGGGATCATCGCGCTGTCGGAGTCCGGATACCACGACCCGGTGAACATCGGCAACCCCAAGGAGTTCACGCTCCTCGAGCTCGCCCAGGCCGTGATCGAAATCACCGGATCGACATCCGAGATCGTCTACGAGGCGCTTCCCACCGACGATCCCCAGGTCCGCCGCCCCGACATCTCCAAGGCGCAGGAGCTGCTCGGCTGGAACCCGGAGATCGAGCTGCGCGACGGTCTGCAGCGCACGCTTGACCGATCGGGGCCGGATGCGCTCGTCGGCTCGCCGCGGTGACCGACCAGCGCCGGTCGCCGCCCCGCCGTTCACCGCCCACCGCCCACCCCCCGCAACCGGTGGGCGCGCGCACGCCAGCGTGCGGATTCCCCGTAACTTCGGGCACTGGATACCGTTACGGGTACGTGGGGGCCCTCGTAACTGCCCTGCAACGTGACGCTCGACCATAAACAGGTAATTCACAGCCGGCCCAACGGCACGTACGTGGATCCGGCTCACCCGAGTCGCCCCGCGCCGGTCGTGATGCCCGAACGCGACGTGCGCCGTCGGCGCCCGCCGCTGTTGAGCTTCCTGCTGCGGCGCGAGACCCTGCGACGCATCTCACGCGTGATCTCGCTGCTGGCGATCGATTTCGCCGGCGTGGCCGGCGCGATCTTCACCGCGCTGGCGGTCAAGCTCATCCTGCGCGGGAACTTCAGCGCCGGCGCGGCCTGGGCCAACACCCGCTCGGCGCTGGCATTCGCCTACCTGCTGACTGTGCTGATGTTCGCGCGGGCCGATCTGTACGCCGATCGCCCGCGGCGACCGGGGCTGACGAAGCTCGTCGCCGCCCTGTTTCAGGTCATGGTCCTGGGGCTCGTGTTCGCGCTGGCCAACGGCGATCACTTCTCCAGCTACTTCCTGTTCTACGGCTCGCTGTTCTTCGGCCTGGTCTATATCGGGGGCCTGCGCGAGATCTACGCGCGGATCACCGGATGGGCACTCGAGCAGGCGGGGTACCGCCGTCGCGCGCTGCTGGTGGGCTCGGGCCGTCACATCGAGGCGGTGGCGCATGCGCTGGGCGGCCGCTCGCGCACCAACGTTGAACTGGTCGGCTACATCTCGCTCACCCCGCGGCCCCAGAACGGCCTGCGCTCACTGGGCAGACTCGATGACCTGACCGACGTGCTCAGCGAGCAGCGCGTCGACGAGGTGATCATCGCCGATCCCGATTTCCCCCAGGAGCGGGCACTGGACCTGGTCGACCGCTGCCACCAGCAGGGCGTGACGGTTCACGTGGCGCCCTCGACGATGGAGATCCTGATTGACCGCGCCGAGTTCAGCCCGGGCGAGTCGGTGCCGCTGTTCACGCTGCGTCCGCCGGTGTTCGACGGGCTGCAGTACGCCGCCAAGCGGACGTTTGACCTGACCCTGGCCACGCTCGTGCTGCTCGTGCTCTCTCCGCTGCTGCTGGCCTGCGCGCTCGCCGTGAAGCTCTCCAGCCGCGGGCCGATCATCTACCGCTCGGTCCGTCCGGGGATCGCCGGCAAGCCGTTTCGCTGCTTCAAGTTCCGGACGATGCGCGTCGACTCCAATTTGAGCGAGGACGAGCTCGAGCAGCTCAACGAGTCCTCCGGGGCGCTGTTTAAGATCCGCAACGACCCACGCCTGACGCGTGTGGGGCGGCTGCTGCGCCGCTTCTCGATCGACGAGCTGCCACAGCTGATGAACGTCGTGCGCGGCGAGATGTCGCTGGTCGGCCCCCGCCCGCTGCCGATGCGCGACTTCGAGCGGCTCGAAGACTGGCACAAGAAGCGCTACCTGGTGCTGCCGGGGATCACCGGGCTGTGGCAGGTGTCGGGTCGCTCCGAGCTGGACTTCGACGACCTCGTCCGGCTGGACTTCCTGTATCTCGAGCGCTGGTCGATGTTCCTGGACCTGTCGATCCTGCTCAAGACGATCCCCGCTGTGCTGACGCGCCGCGGCGCGTACTGATCGACCGTAACGAGGCCTGAAGACGCGGCCGGGTGGGGCCTTGTAGGGTGCGCTCCGGATGCCGCCCACCGACCGCTTCGTGATCAGCTTCGCCGCCGAGCCTCCCCAGGAGTCGCTGCCCTACGGGCGCTGGGCCGACACGCTACGCGAGCACTTCCTCGCCGCCTGTCGTGAGATCGACGCCGAGGGCGAGGACCTCGGCGACGCGGGCGACATCGCCTGGTGCCCGGACCGGACCTACGCCGGGCGCACATACGTCCCCGGAGTCGCGCGAACCACCACCGGTTACGAGCTGTTCGGCTTCGTCGCCTTCAGCGAGGTGGCGGGCGGCGGGCCGACCGAGTTCGAGGCGCGCGCCGACTTCACTTCGGAGACCGCCGACAGCAACCCCGACTGGAAGCTCGACCTCAACGACGATGTCATCGGCGAGTGGCGCGGCGAGCAGGGCAACCGCGCCGAGATGACGCTCGTCTGGGGCGTCCCGATGATCCCGGGCGGCGCGATCGTGACCGCCGAACTCGCCAGCCTGGCCGTCGACCAATCCGAGGTGGTCGATGAGCGCTTCACGCTGCTGGCACCGGATAACTACCGCTCGGACTACCTGGAAGTGAAGCTGTGGGACAAGCGGGGCGGCGAGTTGGCCTCGGAGTCGCTGTACGTCGATGACGACGACGAGCAGGACGGCGAAACCGACGACAGCGAAGACGACGTCGGCGGCGAGGACGCAGCGGCCGAGGGGTAACGCGGGGGGTCGGAGTTGGAGTTGGGTAGCGCGACCCGCCGCGGCTGATCAAGCAGCGATGGATCGGGTTCGGGTCTTTGTTGGATGGTGGCGCTGGTTGACATCCGGGTCGTGGTCGCGCAATGCGGCAACGACCGGGGGCTGGCGCCCTGAGTCGTTGCATAGACACCACATCGGTGCCGATGGATGGGGGTTCGCGAGGGGCGTGGGGGTGACGCGGTGGGTTCCTTGGCCTGAGGCCCACACCCCCAGCCGGATCGCATCGAGTGGTGGATTTGTGGGTTTCTTGCCGAGTCGGGGCGCTAGCCCCGACGGGTGGTGGGACCGAGTCATTGCGCGGCGCGGGCCGCGCCACCCCACCGCGCGCCGCACCCGGCGGGCACAGCTACTGGCTGGTCGAGGGCTCGATCGCTGGGGGCGGCGTGGCCCGTGACCGCGGACGGGTGAGCGCCGTCGGCAGACGGACGGCGACCTCCTCGTCGGTGAGCGGATAGTGGCAGGCGGACACGCCGCCGCCGTCCTTGATCTCCAGCGCCGGCTCCTGATCGGAGCACAGTGGCTGGGCCTTGGGGCAGCGGGTGTGGAAGCGGCACGCCGACGGCGGATTGGCGGGGCTTGGCACGTCGCCGGTCAACAGCTGACGCTCCCGCTTGCCGCCAGCGGGGTCGGCCACCGGAACCGCCGACAGCAGTGCGCCGGTGTAGGGATGGCGGGGCGATGAGTAGAGCGTGTCGCTGTCGGCGAGCTCAACGACCTTCCCGAGGTACATGACGGCCACTCGGTCGCACATGTGGCGCACCACCGACAGATCGTGGGCGATGAAGATCAGGGTCAGGCCGAGCTCGCGCTGCAGGCCGCGCAGCAGGTTGAGCACCTGCGCTTGGATCGAGACGTCGAGCGCTGACACGGGCTCGTCGGCGACCAGCAGCTTGGGCTCCAGCGCGATCGCCCGGGCGACCCCGATCCGTTGACGCTGGCCGCCGGAGAACTCGTGCGGATAACGGTTGTAGTGCTCGGGATTGAGCCCGACACGGTCCATCAGCTCCTGCACGCGCCGCTTGCGTTCACCCTTGCCCGGGTGTAGGTTGTGGATCACAAATGGGTCGGCGATGATCGAGCCGACGGTCTTGCGCGGGTTCAGCGACGAATAGGGGTCCTGGAACACCATCTGCATGTCGCGATGCAGCGCCTTGAGGCCGTCGCCCTTTTGCGCTGCGACGTCCTTGCCGTCGAAGATGATCTGGCCCGAGGTGGGCTCCATCAGCC
>JBPCPC010000078.1:0-8612 GCA_050999585.1 Solirubrobacteraceae bacterium
CGTCCGGGGGATTTTGGGGGGAAGATCGTGTCGTCTGAGCGGGCGGCGCGGGAGTTGGGGTGGTCGGCGGCGACGCCGTTTGCGGTGGGGGTGGCGCGGTATATCGACTGGCGCCACGAACAGGCCAAGCTGACCAAGCGCGACGAGGACGCGGCCGTGATTCCGGCCGGCGAGCCCGACGCCGAGGCCAAGCCGCGGCAGGTCCTGATCATCTCCGCCGACATCGGCGAGGGCCACGATCTGCCCGCGCGGGCGGTCGCGCGCGAGTTCCACGACGAGGACCCCGACGCTCAGGTCTCGATCGTCAACGGGCTGCCCGCGATGGGACCGTTCCTGACCAAGCTGCTGCGCGAGAACTCGGCGTTCATGTTCACGTTCGTCCCGTGGCTGTTCGATCTTCAGTACCGGCTGTTCATGAACTTCGCGCCGACCCGGTGGCTGGCGTGCAAGCTGCTGACGTTCTTCGGCCGCCGGGGCCTGATGCGCCTGATCCGCGCTCACGATCCCGACGTGATCGTGTCCACGTATCCCGGAGTGACCGCGATCCTCGGGGAATTGCGTCGCAGCGGTCGCCTGCACGTTCCCTGCTACTCGTCGATCACCGACCTGGCCGGCCTGCAGTTCTGGGCTCACCCCGGGATCGACCGCCACTTCATCACGCATCCCGAGTCGGTGGAGGAGGTCGAGGCGATCGCGGGCCCCGGGAGCGTGCGCTGGGCCAAGCCGCCGACCTCGCCGGCGTTCCTGGCGGCGCGCTCGCGCGGCGATGCTCGTCGCTCGCTCGGTCTGCCGACCGACGGCCGCGTGATCGCGGTGTCCGGCGGCGGCTGGGGGGTCGGAGACCTCGCCGGCGCGACCGCAGCGGCGCTGAAGTTCGAGGACGCGACCGTGCTGTGCCTGTGCGGACGCAACGACCGGCTGCGCGCCACGGTGACCGGCCGCTTCGCCGACGAGCCACGGCTGCGGGTGATGGGCTTCACCGACCGGATGGGCGACGTGCTGGCCGCGGCCGACGTGCTCGTGCACTCCAGCGCCGGGCTGACCGTGCTGGAGGCGATCATCCGCGGCTGCCCGGTCGTCTCCTACGGCTTCGGTTACGGCCATGTGCGCGCGACCAACGCGGCGCTGGAGCGGTTCCAGCTCGCCCAGGTGGCGGTCCACGAGCGCGACCTGCAACCGGCGATCGCCCACGCGCTCGAGCATCAGCCCGAGCCCGACGGCCGGTTCGCGCGGCGCCCGCCGACGGCCGCGCTGATCATGAGCGACGAGCGCCGGGCCCGCTCGGTGCCGAGGTGGCGCTTACGTACCCTGCACGCGGCCACCGCCACGCTGGCCGCGGCCGTGGTCGCCGTGTGGGCGCTGAGCACCGGCACCTCGTACTCGCTGGTCTCCCACTTCGCCCACATCCGCCCGGTGACCGAGGTCACCACCGCGCGTCCCGAGGTCGGCGTGCTGATCGATGCCCCGGGCGGCGAGATCATGGCCCTGGCCTCAGATCTGTCCAACTACGGCATCCACGCCTCGTTCGCGGTCACCAGTACCGCATCGCCACAGGCGACCAGCGTGGCTAGCTTCCAGGACCAGGCGCTGCCCCGTCTGCCGCGCGGCGGCCTGTTCCCGTGGCTGAGCACCAACGGCCAGGTGCATCACGCCGTCGGCGCGACGTTCCACGGCCGCCACTTCCTCTACGCCTCCAGCGGGCCGAGCATCGGCCAGTGGCTGTCGGCGCACCACGACGGCGGACGCCTCGTCGCCGGGGCGATCCGGCTGGACGACGCCGACGACTCGCTCGGGAGCCTGCGTCCGGGCGAGGTGGTGGAGGTCAACGTCGCCAGCGCCGCCCAGCTGCAGGTGGTGCTGGCCAAGCTGGCCAGCGGTCTGGCCCGGAGCCACCTCGACGGCGTGCCGATCGGCCGGCTGATGCACGACGCCGACCCGACGGTGTGACGCCGCCCGCCGCCGCGCTCGCCCTCGATCTGAACGACGTCCGCCGCGCTGCTGAGCGGCTGCATGGCGTGGCCCGCCGGACGCCGGTGCTGAGTTCGCGCACGCTTGACGAGCGGGTGGGGGCGACGGTGGCGCTGAAGGCGGAGACGTTCCAGCGCGGGGGAGCGTTCAAATTCCGCGGCGCCTACAACGCGGTCTCGTCGCTGGACGCGGATACGTTGGCGCGCGGCGTGTGTGCGGTCTCCTCCGGCAACCACGCCGCGGCGGTCACGCTCGCCGCCGGCCTGTGTGGCTCGCGGGCGACGATCCTGATGCCCGCTGACGCCCCGGCGCTCAAGCGCGCCGCGACCGAGGGCTACGGGGCCGAGGTGTTGAGCTTTGATCGCTATCGCGACGATCGCGAGGTCTTGGTGCGCGAGCTGGCCGCGGAGCGGGAATTGGCGCTCGTGCATCCTTTTGACAACCCGCACGTGATGGCCGGCCAGGGGACGGTCGCGCTGGAGCTGCTGGAGCAGGTCGAGGCGCTCGATGCGGTGCTGGTGCCCGTCGGCGGCGGCGGGCTGATCTCGGGCTGCGCGACCGTGATCAAGGCGCTCTCGCCGGCCACGCGGGTGATCGGGGTCGAGCCGGCGGCCTCCGACGACGTCGCCCGCTCGCTGGCCAGCGGACGCCGCGAACGGGTGCAGGTCGGGCCGACGATCGCCGACGGACAGCAGACGCCGACCCCGGGCGAGATCACGTGGCCGGTGATCCACGCGCTCGTCGACGCCGTGGTCACGGTCAGCGACGAAGAGATCCTCGCCGCGATGCGCTTCTGCTTTGAACGCTGCAAGCTCGTGGTCGAACCCAGCGGGGCGTGTGCGCTGGCAGCGTTGCTGGCGGGGACGGCGGGCGTGGGGGGTTCGGGAGGGCCGGCGGGTCCGGGGGGTTCGGGAGGGCCGGCGGGTCCGGGGGGCGAACGGGTCGGCGTCGTGCTGTCAGGGGGTAACGTCGGCGCCGACGGGTTCGCGGCGCTGATCGGGTCGGGCTAGCGGCGCGCGGGGTCGGGTTAGCGGGTCGGGCGCGGGGCCCCTCGGGCGTGCGGAACTGTCAGCTGCCGCCCGGCACCGGCACCAGCACGGCGACGGTGCGCAGGCCATCGATGCTTTCAAAGTCGGACGGGTTGCACGTGTACACGGGCAGCCCGTTGGCGATCGCGGTCGCGGCGATCATGGCATCGTAAGCCCGCGCGGTGGTCCTGCGGCCGGCGCGGCGCAGCGAGGCGGCGACTCCACCGAAGGCACGCGCAGCGGCGGCATCGAAGGGGAGGGGATGAAAGTCGGCCTCGGCCTGCTGGAGATGTACCTGGCGCGCCGCGCGTTCTCGCGGATTACGCGCCACCAACGGGCCTACCGACAGCTCGGCCAGGGTTACGGCGGTGATCGCGGGCTCGGCCGGTAGCACCGACGGGTCCACCATGCGTGGCAGCAGGCTCAGCGTCGCGGTGTCCAGGACGCCGCGCTCGGGGCCGACGCTCGCGGTCACAGCCCTGGATCCAGCAGCTCGTCGAGGTCGGCCCTGAGCGCCGTCGGATCGACTGACGGGAGAGCTCGCCAGCGGCCGAGCAGTGCCGCTGCCGTGAGCCCCGGAGCCGCGATCGGGCGCAGCTCAGCCACGGGCGTGCCTGACTTGGTGATCGTGATCGGCTCGCCGCGGGCGGCCCGATCGACCACATCCCCTCCTCGGTTGCGCAGCTCGCGAATGCTCACGGACGACACGCCCTCCAGTGTATCACGGGTGATACAGTGACTCTCCGGGACGAGCAATACGGAGTGCTAGGTTGCGAATGTGTCCGCAATCGGTGTCTCTGCTCCGCGTCGAGACTCGCAGGCCAAGGTGCGCGGGGCCACCCGATACGCCGCCGACGTGGAGGTCTCGGGTCTGCTGCACGCCCGGCTGGTGCTTGCCCATGAGGCGCACGCCCGCATCGTCGCGATCGGGAGCGAGCTCGCGCGCGAGCTCCCCGGCGTTGTCGCGGTCCTGACCGCCGCTGAGCTGCCGATCGTCGCCCGCGGCAAGGGTCGCCTGTATGAGCCGCTGGCGCGCGAAGAGGTCGTCTACGCCGGCCAGCCGGTGGCGATCGTCGTCGCCGAGACCGACGCGATCGCCGAGGACGCGGCGCAGCTGGTGGAGGTCGACCTGGATCCGCTGGAGCCGGTGCTCGAGCTCGAGGCGGCCGCCCGCCCCGGCGCGCCGGCGGCGCGCGTGGTCGCCGCCGACGTCGGTGACGGCTCAGACATCGGCGATGCCCACGCCGCGGTCGCCGCCGGGGGCCTTGAGTGCGAGGAGCTGTCTGACAACGTGCTCGGGACCGCACGGCTGGCCAACGGCGACGTCGACGCGGCCTTGGCCGCCAGCGAGGTCGTGGTCAGCGGGCGCTTTGAGACACCGTGGGTCTACCAAGGCTATCTGGAGACCCAGAGCGCCGCCGCCTGGCTGGATTCCGAGGGTGAGCTCAACGTTCGCAGCTCGACCCAGGCGCCGTTCGCCACCCGCGACGCACTGGCCAGGCTGTTCGGCCTGGCGACCGAGCGGGTGCGGATCCGCACCGCGCCGCTGGGTGGCGCCTTCGGCGGCAAGATGATGATCATCGAGCCGCTGGTCTGCGCGGCCGTGCTGGCGTTGCGCCGGCCGGTGTTGCTGGCGCTGACGCGCAGCGAGGACATCGCGGCGTCCAATCCCGCCGGCGCCGAGGTGATGACGGTCACGCTCGGGGCCGATCGCGACGGCAGGCTGACCGCGATCCGCGCCCGCACCTACGTCGACCGCGGTGCGACCGACGACTTCGGCGTCGAGGCGATCGCGGCGATGCTCGCCTCCGGCCCCTACAACTGGGCCGCGCATGAGCTGACCGCGCTCGGCGTCGCCACCAACCGGGTGACGTTCGGCGCCTACCGCGCGCCGACCGCTCCCCCGGCAGCGTTCGCGGTCGAGTCGCTGATCGATGATCTGGCCCGCGAGCTCGGGCTCGACGCGCTGGAGCTTCGGCTGCGCAACGTCGCCGGCGAAGGCGACATGTCCTCGTCGGGCCAGCCGTTCCCGGTGTTCGGCGCCCGGGCTTGCCTGGAGCGCGTGGCCGCCCATCCGCTGTGGGCCGCGCGCGGGCAGCTGCCCGACGGCGAGGGGATCGGGGCGGCAATCGGCTGGTGGCCGGGCGGCTATGAGCCTGCGGCGGCGGTCTGCCGGCTGGACGCCGACGGCCGCTTGACGGTGATCACCGGAGCGGCTGACATGACCGGCGTGGAGACCGCCTTCGCCAGCATCGCCGCCGACGCGTTCGGGCTGGATCCCGGCAGCGTACGGGTGGTCAACGCCGACACCTCGAGCGCGCCCTACGCGGGTACCAGCGGCGGCAGCAAGATCACCTACACGGTCGGCAAAGCCGTCGAGCGCGCTGCGATCGAGGCCCGCGAGCGGCTGCTGGAGGTCGCCGCCGAGGAGCTCGAGATCTCCGCCGAGGACCTCGAGATCGTCGGCGGCTCGGTGCAGCCGGTGGGCGTTCCCGCCAAGGCGATGGCGATCGCCGACCTGGCCGCCAAGGTCCTCAGCTTCGGCAGCCGGCACATGCCGGTGGAGGGCCACGGTCGCTCCGCCCAGCCGCAGGCGCCGCAGGCCGCCGCCCATCTCTCCCACGTCCGCGTCGACCCCGACACCGGAGCGGTCACCGTGCTGCGCCACGTGATCGCCCAGGATGTCGGCCGGGCGCTGAACCCGGCACTGGTCGAAGGCCAGATGCGCGGCGGGACGGCGCAGGGGCTGGGCTGGGCGCTGCTGGAGGCGCTCGCGCACGACGAGCACGGCCAGCTGATCACCGGGACGTTCGTCGACTACGCGATGCCGACCGCCGGCAGCACCCCGCCGATCGACACCGAGATCGTCGAGGTGCCGGCCCCCGAGGGTCCCTACGGCGCCAAGGGCGTCGGCGAGGCGCCCGTGGTGGGCGTCCCCGGAGCGGTCGCCAACGCGATCGCGGCGGCGACGGGCGGCCTGCGGGTGACCCGGCTGCCGATGACCGCCGAGCGCGTGTGGCGGGCGATGTCGGCCGGCCTCGCCGACCGCCCGGCCTGAGCGCCCGTCGCTACCAGTGCACGCCGCGGGTGGCCTGTGCGAACGCCCGCTGCTCGGCCTGCAGCCGGCGGTCGGGCGGAGCGCCGCTCTCGGGAAACAGCTGGTAGGCGCGGTTGACGACCAGGTCCTGGGCGCCCGGGGCGATCGCATAGGTGAGCTGCCCGAGACTGCCCAGCGTCGTCGCGATCCGCTTCGGCTGCTTGCGGATCGCCTCGGTGATCATCTCGGCGGCCTGCTCGGGGCTGAGCGTCGGCAGCCGGTCATAGACCTTCGTCGGGGCGATCATCGGCGTGCGCACCAGCGGCATGTAGATCGTGGTGACGTGCACGCCGTCGCCGATGATCTCCGGTGCGATCCCGCGTGAGAACGCGTCCAGCGCCGCCTTGGAGGCCAGGTACGCGGCGAACCGCGGCGTGTTGACCTGCAGCCCGATCGTCGAGATGTTGATGATGTGACCGCTGCCGCGGTCACGCATGATCGGCAGCAGGTCCAGGATCAGCTTGACCGGCGCGAAGTAATTGAGCTGCATCGTGCGCTGGTAGTCGTGGAAGCGGTCATAGGAGCGGTCGATCGAGCGCCGGATCGACTTGCCGGCGTTGTTGATCAGGATGTCCACGTACCCGTGTGCCTCCAGCACCTCGTTGGCCATCCGGTCGACGTCATCGGGATCGGTCAGGTCGGCCGGGAAGACGTGCGCACTGCCCCCGGTGTCGCGGACCGATTCGGCGACCTCCTCGAGCTTCTCCCGCGTGCGGGCGACCAGCACGACGGTTCCCCCGGCGGCGCCGATCCTGCGCGCGGCAGACTCGCCGATCCCCGAGGAGGCGCCGGTGATGAGCACGATGCGGCCTCTGACCGAGCCCGCCAGCGACCCGGCAAGGATCCCCCCGGCGCCGGGGATCCGCTGGCCGAAGGCCCGCAGGGTGCGGACGCTGCCGATCGCCAGGTCAGTCAGGTCGGGCGCCATGATCAGAGATTCCCCTGCACCTGGGCGGCCATGTTGGCTTCGCCGGCCTGGTTGGGGTGCAGCGGGAACGCGGCGGAGGTCGGCACGATTCCGTTGACCCAGGCGTTCGATCCCCGGCAGGCGTCGTGGCCGATGCTCGAGCTGAACGTGTCCACGTAGGTGGCGCCGTTGGCCTGTGCGGCCTGCCTGAGCACCGTGTTGAGCTGCTGCTCGAGCGAGTTGAAGTAGCGGACGTCGCCGGAGGAGAACGGGACCACCGGGTAACAGGTGGAGCCGTTCTGGGGCAGGCCGTCGGGATAGCCAACGACCAGGACCCTGGCCTGGGGCGCGCGCGCATGGATCCCCTGGACCGCCGCCACGACCTTGGGCTCGGCGGCGTGGATCGCCGCCACCTCGCTGTCGTTGGCGCCGGAGTCGTAGTGAGCCTGGCAGCGGCTGCCGAACGGCCACAGCGCGTCGAGCTTGGCGCACTCCTCGGCGACCCCGATCAGCCCGGCGTCGTTGCCGCCGATGCCGATCGTGACCAGGGCGTCGTTGGCAGCGAGCGAGTCAAACTGCGGCGGGTTGGTCTGAAGGCCCCCCTCGAGGCTCTCAGACTGAGTCATGTCGGCGGTGGTGGCCGAGCTGCAGCTGGCGTCGATGAAGGCGCTGGGCGTGATCGCGCGCCTGACGTCCTGGGGGTAGTTGTTGGTCGAACGACCGCAGAGGATCGGGTTGCCGGTCGGGTTGGGGACCAGCGGGCCGGCGGTATAGGAGTCGCCCAGGGCGACGTACGGGCCGGTCGCGGCCTGCGCACCGGCGGCGGCGAAGATCGCGAGCGCGGCGACGGTGGCGGCGGCGGCGACGGCGGCGATGGCGCCGCACCGTGCGACTGGGTGGACTGCTAATGACACGGGCTCTCCTCTCGTCAGACCGGCCGCGAGCATATAGGCCCGCGCCGGGGGCGTCCATCGAGGACCGGCGTGGACGGGCCCTAAGCTCTTGGGCAGTGATGGCGCGCCTGACGATCGACGCGCTGCTTGAGCGGGCCCGCGCAGGGTTGCGCCGCGTCACGCCCGAGCAGGCGCACGAGCGGATGCGCGCCGGCGCGACGGTGATTGACATCCGCGCCGGCTCCCAGATCGCCGCCGACGGCACGGTGCCGGGGGCGCTGGTGATCGCGCGCAACGTGCTCGAATGGCGGCTGGACCCCGCCAGTGATGCTCGTCGGCCCGATGCCCCCGCGCTCGACGCCCAGGTGATCGTGATGTGCGACGCCGGCTATGCCTCGAGCCTGGCCGCCGCGACCCTGCAGAGCCTCGGCTTTGCGTCGGCGACCGACCTCGACGGTGGCTTTCAGGCCTGGCGCGCCGCGGGGCTGCCGGTCACGCCTCCGGTTACGCCGCCCGCCGGCTGAGCCGCCCGTAGAGCAGCTCGATCGAGCGCTCCAGCTGGGCCAACGTCGCCTCGTCGACCTTGGTGATGCCGAGCCTGCGGTTCAGCCAGGCGTTGATCTCGCGGTGGCTGGTGCCGTCGCGGCGCCGCAGTTCGGAGACCAGCCGATGGCGTTCCTCGCGCAGCCGCGCCCGGCGCTCGAACGCGGGTACCGAGG